>JAHLLQ010000003.1:600000-837064 GCA_020444065.1 bacterium
AGCGCTCGCGCAGATCGCCCAGGGCGGCGTCGATCAGTTCCTTGTCCACGCCGCCGGTCAGAAAGTTGAGGCGTTTCATGTTCAGCGGCGACGTGGCGGCAAACAGCAAGGCCTCCAGCACGGCCGGTAACTCATCGGGCCGCGGCTGCGGGAGGACTTCCTCCACGGGCTGCTCGGGTTTCTGGTCTTTCGGGGTCTCTTTGGTTTCTTCAGCCGACATAGACGACATTCTCATCCCAGGGGGCGATGAGGATGTCCTCGTAGGTTTCCGCCTGGGCGATGGTGATTTCCTGGAGCCGTGCCAGCTCCAACAGCGCAAGGAAGAAGCAAATCACCTCTTCCTTGTCAACGCAACGCTCGAAAAGGCGGCCGCAGTTGATTTGCCGTTCGCCCCGCAGGCGCTCGCGCACCTCCAGGATCTTCTCGTCGACAGTGAAGCGTTCGCGGTAGACGTGGTGCTCGGCGCGTACGCGGACTTGTTTCAGAACTTTGACAAAAGCATCGTACAGCAGCCGGATGTCCTGCCGAGGGATCTCCTGCTCCGATCCCGGGATGATCGGAACCACCTGGGCGCGATAGAAGACGCCGCTGTTGGCTTCCTCCAGATCGCGGAGGTTAGAGCTGATTTCCTTGAACTTACGATACTCGACGAGACGACGGATGAGCTCCTGGGTGGAGAGGATCTCGTCGATCTCTTCCTCGTCCTGGCCGGCATCTTCCTCCAGCTTCGGCAGGAGAGCACGGGACTTGATATTGAGCAGGGTCGCCGCCATGACCAGGAAGTCGCCGGCGATCTCCAGATTCAGGTCCGACATCGTCGTGATGTAATCAATGTACTGCTGCGTAATCGTAGAGATCTCAATATCATAGATATCCATCTCGTTGACTTTGACGAGATGAAGGAGCAGGTCCAGCGGCCCCTCGAAGATGGGTAGCTGAATGCGCTCGATGGTGGGCAGGGACTCTGAAATGGGCTCGGCGGTCACGCTATCAACAGCTTTCTATGGAAAAGTCTCGAATCTGTGGAAAAGCTTCCGAACTCTTCCTAACCACATCCCGGATTGCAAGGGACAATGAACAGCATCAAGGGGTAAAAATGCCGTGCGGAAGAAATGTGGACCGCCGGGGAAGGTGGAGCGTTTCATCGGCGAGGGGGACTTGCACAGCGGTCCAGGCGTCATTCCCGCTTGCGCCCGTGCGAGGGGGCCCCCTTTAAAACACGCGTTCGAGCGAAAGGCAAGCCGGAGGCGTTGGAGTACGCTGGGAGGGTGGCTTTTCGCTTGCGCGCGTTTTCGACCGGCGGCTATAGGCCTTCCCGCTCCGGCGGGGAGAATCCCTTCCCGCCCTTTTCAGGAGTTCCCATTGGAGCTCCCCAACCTGAAGGAGGCTTGTGTTACATGGCTTCGACTGCAGATAAAGTCAAAGAAGTGATCGTCACGCAGCTTGGCGTGAACATGGAAGAAGTTTCTCCCGAAGCGTCGTTCATTGACGACCTGGGCGCCGACTCTCTCGATATCGTCGAGTTGGTTATGGCTTTCGAGGAGAAGTTTGGAATCGAAATCCCCGACGACGACGCGGAAAAGATCCGCACAGTTGGCGACGCCATCAGCTACATCGAAGGCAAGCAGTAAGAACCCCACTCCCTTTACCGTTCGACGGCCGGCTGACATTGCTCTGCCGTCGAGCGGTCCTTTGTTTTCATTATGACAAAAAAACGCGTAGTCATTACCGGACTTGGGGCAGTGACCCCTATCGGGCTGGATGTGCCCACCTACTGGGAAGGCCTTCTGGCTGGCCGTTCGGGTGCGGGCGAGATCACCTCGTTTGATACCTCGCAGCACAAGACGAAGTTCGCCTGCCAGGTGAAGGACTGGGATCCGTCCCTGCATTTCGATCGCAAGGACGCACGGAAGCTCGAGACCTTTGTTCAGTTCGCCATCGTGGCTGCACGCCAGGCGGTTGAGGACTCGGGTCTCGATCTGGACAACGAAGACCGCACGAAGATTGGTGTCCTCGTGGGCTCCGGAATCGGCGGTCTTGGCGTGATGGAAGAGCAGAGCCTGGTCCTGCACAACCAGGGTCCCGGCCGTGTGTCTCCATTCCTGATTCCCCGCCTGATCAGCAACATGGCCCCCGGCCAGATCTCGATCTCGCTGGGCTTGAAGGGGCCGAACTCCTGCGTCGTGACAGCTTGCGCGACGGCGACTCATGCGCTGGGCGATGCGTTCAAGATCATCCAGCGCGGCGATGCCATAGCGATGGTTGCCGGCGGCACCGAATCGGCCATTACGCCGCTCGGCGTGGCCGGTTTCGAGAACATGAAGGCGCTGTCATCTCGCAACGACGATCCCCAGGGCGCCAGCCGTCCGTTCGACAAGGACCGAGATGGCTTTGTCATGGGCGAAGGCGCGGGCATTCTGCTGCTCGAAGAGTACGAGCACGCGAAGGCCCGTGGCGCGCGCATCTACGCCGAGTTTGCCGGCTACGGCATGACCGGCGATGCGTTCCACATTACCGCGCCGGCACCGGAAGGCGAAGGCGCTGCGCGCTCGATGCAGATGGCGCTGGACGACTCGGGCCTCAAGCCCGAGGAAATCTCGCACATCAACGCGCACGGCACCAGCACACCGATGAACGACAAGAACGAGTCGGCTGCCATCAAGACGGTCTTTGGCGAGCACGCCGCCAAGCTGGCGATCTCGTCCAACAAGTCGATGGTCGGGCACTTGCTCGGCGCTGCCGGCGGCGTGGAGGCGATTGCCTCGACGCTCTCGATCTACAACAGCGTCGTTCCGCCGACGATCAACTACACGACCCCGGATCCGGAGTGCGATCTGGACTACGTGCCGAACGAGAAACGCGAGATGACCGTCAACGCGGTCGTTTCGAACTCGCTCGGTTTCGGAGGCCACAACGCCTCGATCCTGATCCGGAAGCTCGTCTAGGCCTGGACCAGCGATGAACGAATCACGGCGCGCCGGAATTGCCTCGCTGCTGGAGCGGCTTGGGCTTCCGGCGCGCCCTTCTATTTTCGAGAAGCTGGACCTGGCTCTGACGCATCGCTCCTGGAGCACCGAGCACCAGTTCGACGGCGACAACGAGCGCCTTGAGTTTTTCGGCGACGCCGTGATCGGGCTGGCTGCCACCGAGTATCTCTACCAGAAGAATCCCACCGAGTCGGAAGGCGACCTCTCCAAGCGACGGGCGGCGATCGTCAGCCGCGCCATCCTGGGCGACATCTCACGCCAGCTTGGGATCGGCGAACTGCTGAAGCTGGGCGCCGGCGAGGAGACCACCGGCGGGCGGGAACGCGCCTCGAACCTCGGGTCCGCCCTCGAGGCGATCTGCGGCGCCGTTTACCTGGAATACGACTGGGAGACGTTGGCTCCGGCCCTGCGGGAAAGCATCGTCGTGCCGGCCGAGGAGCTGGCGCTGGAGGGAACCCTGGACGATTTCAAGTCTCGCCTTCAGGAATGGAGCCAGCGGAGGCGCCAGGAGGTGCCCGAGTATCGCATGGTGGGGGAGGAAGGCCCGGAGCACCTCAAGATCTTCATGGCGGAAGTCTGGATTGCCGGCGAGCTGGCCGGTCGCGGCTCCGGCCCGCGGAAGAAAGCCGCCGAGAACGACGCCGCCCGCGACGCGCTGTCGAGAATCCAGGACAAGTGAAAATTCGCAGGCGTTGCCCATGTCAACAGGGCACTCTGCTTGTGCCGAGATCGAGGCGCCCAAGGTTGGAGCCGATGGGAGCGTACCTCTGTACGTGACCGAGGCGGAGAGCGGCCGGGCAACGAAGAGATCGGGCCAATGAGAGTACCCTGTCGTAAAAACCTTGCAATCGTCCCCACCCTTGGATTCGTCTTTGGGCACGCGACAACGTCGGCGCTCTCCCGGCCGGCCGTTCTAAACTCTCCGACACGAGGCATTGACGGTGAAAGAAGTTCTCGTAACTGGATCCGATGGAATGCTCGGCAGCGAGTTGGTGCGCCAACTGCGCCGCATCAAGGGTGTCCGCCTTCACGCGCTGACGCAGAAGGACATGGACATCGTCGACCTTGAGGCCGTCAAACGTACGCTGGAGAGCATTCGCCCGACGCACATCGTGCATTGCGCAGCCTTCACCCAGGTGGATACGGCGGAGAAGGATCCGCTGATCGCCTATCGCGTGAATGCGGGCGGGACGAAGAACCTGGCGTTCTTCGCGCGCGAACTCGGCGCCGAGATGATCTACGTCTCGACCGATTACGTGTTCGCCGGAGAGAAGAAAAAACCCTACCTCGAGACGGACAAGCCCAGTCCGATCAATGTGTATGGCAACTCGAAGCTGAAGGGCGAGGAAGCCGTTCGCATCCTTTGCGAGCGTCACAAGATTATCCGCACGTCCTGGCTGAACGGTCTGGGCGGGATGCACGGCCGCAATTTCATCGAGACGATGATTCGCGTGTCCGAAACGCGCAGCCAGCTATCCGTCGTGAACGATCAGATCGGCCGGCCGACGTTCACGTTCGACCTCGCGGCTGCTTTGATCAATTTGCTCGACGTGCAGGCCTACGGCGTCTTCCACGTTACGAACCAGGGACAGTGCTCCTGGTACGACCTGGCGCAGAAGATCTTCGAACTCGCGAAGCGCGACGTGACGGTTCGCCCAATCTCAAGCGATCAGTTCCAGAGCATCGCGCGCCGCCCGCGGTTTTCCGTGTTGGCGAATACGCGGTTCGAGAAGCTCGGTATTCCGCAGTTGCCGGAGTGGGAAGACAGCCTGGTCGAGTACTGGCGCCGCCGCCGGTTGGCAGAGAGCATTCGACGCCCTGAATCCCGCGCACCAAGCCCGGACGCAAAACGCGCCGAGTAGCGCGCGCACACTGCCGTTCAGATCATTGCACAACCCAACTGCTGGGCGCGCCTGCGTCCAGCCAGTCCTCAATTGCCAGTTCGAAGAAGTTCCCGGGTCCCGTGGCGAAGAGTTGTGTAGACTCCTGGTTCGCCGTGTCGTTCGGGTGGGAGTCCGACGGATCCGATTCGGGGCGGTAGTCCGCCTTCAGCATGTTCGCCACGGAGTACTCTCCCGGCCCGGGGCCGTCGACCGGCTCGTATGTTTCCGTGCCCGGATAGTCGTCGGCGTAGGCAAGGAAGTTGAACCAGTCCAGGACCACAACGTTGTCGAGCCCAGGGTGGGCCGTGTTGTAGTTGTCCAGCCAATCTTCCTTCAGCCAGTTGTTGAACTGACGAGCGCGTGCGGCTGCCTCCGGATTCGTCGCCGCGGGCGTCAGCGGCGGCGCGGTGACGGGAATAAAAAGAATGTCCGGATTCGCCGCAAAGATGTCCTCAAGGGGGTGATAGATCACGCCCTCGTTCTCGTACGTGTTTCCCGGTCCGTTCGGATGGCGATAGACCGCCTGGTAGGACCCAAGGTCGCCCCAGCCCCACGGGTCCGTGCCCGTTTCTTCAGTGACGTGACTGGTGGGGAAGCAACTCTTGAACATGATGATTCGATTACGTCCGGTCGCGCAGTCGTGGGACTCGATCGAATCGAGGTAGTCGTTGAACCAGTAGCACCAATGCGCCATGTCCGTGTTGTCGCCGTCCACGGCGCCGAGACTGTCCGGCCGCCCCGTCATTGGGTCCACCGCGGTGCCATAGGTGATTTCGTTCACTTCATCGATCGTATCCATGGCCAGCAGCGCATTGCGCAGTCCGCCGTTCAGCCAGTTCTCCCCGCACGAATGATGAATGAACATGATGTCGTCCGTCGTTTGTGCCGAAACACTCGCGACCAATACACATATCGCCGCCGTCAAACCGGCGAGCCAGTACCTGCCTCGGTTCATAGGGACCTCTCCTCCCGAAGAGATGGCTGTGTTGTTTGGTTCAGTTCCGGCTGATAGGACCGCGGGCGGCGAATTGTCGAGGCCAATCTCTACAGGCGATCGAGTGCCTTCAGGACGACCAGGAGTGGCTGCAGGTCTTTGAGTGTGCGAACAGTGCGCTGGATGGGGAACCCTTCCATGATCTTCTTTTCAGTCTGCAGCGGCGTTCGGATGGACTCCGGGATGGAATCATTAGCAAGGAGCGCCTCGCGGTCCTTGGCATTCACCGTCATGCCCAACGCGAATTCGCCGGACTTCGGCGACACATAAAACGCTGCACGCTTCTTCCCAATCGCCTTCAACGTCCAACCCGTCTTGGCGTTGTAGAACTTCCACTCCGGCTTCACGGAAACAATGCTGCTCATCAACTGATCGAAGGCCTTGTAAGCCCGACCGAGTTCGCGTTTGAGGGATTCGTCGGTTGGTGTTGCGGATGGATCGAGGAATGGGTTTGTCATGTCTTCTCGCTCTGTGGTTTCGGCTTCCACGGGAAGCGACCCTCGAGTTCCTTGAACAGGAAAACATAGGTTGGCGACGTCATGCGCAACTGGTCGAATGTCAAGTTCCCGACATCGAGCCTGCCATCCCACTTCCTCGCCAGGTATTCATCCTTCATCTCCTCATAGTGCTTTCTCATGAATACAATCTGTTCATCCAGGCAAATGCCGATGGATTGCTCGATGAGCTCTTCGAAGTTCATTCCCATCGCTTGACAGAACTGACAACCTGCGAAGATCGCGCCTGTACTGATGGGATTACCCTCGCTGTCTTCGGGAATAGACTGAAGCGTCAGGCCTTCCAGGAGATAGGTGCGATCTCCTGTCTTGAGCGCATGAAAGAGAAGTCGCGTGCCCGCTGCGGAGAACATCCCCATTTCCCAACCAGTCTTTCGGATCTTGCGACGAATTGCAGACTTCTCATCTTTCTGCAGCAGACGGTAAGCTGCGGAGAGCTGCAGCAATTGCATGTCGAACCCATGCAGTGGAGGGCTTTCCAACCACTCCCGCATTTCTTGCAGGTGTTCCTGTGGGAGTTTCAGGCATTCGGACAGTATGCATGCGACGTGCTGAGATTCATCAGATAGCATCGCTTGAGGCTCTTCCTTCGCTTCTTCGTGCCTTCGTGGTAATCCTTACCCCGGAAATCTCACTCGTCTTCCGGCACGTTCTCTCTGATCAGGCGGCGGACTTCGACGAAGCTGTCGATGTGGCCGTAGGCGTCGCGGACGGGGGCGATGGTGGTGACTTCTTCGTAGATCGTACCGTCCTTGCGGCGATTCATGATGTGGCCTTTCCAGACCTCGCCGCCTTTGATCGTGTTCCACATGTCGACCCAGAACTCTTCCGGGTGTTTGCCGCTCTTCACGATGGCGAGCGTCTGGCCGACAATTTCATTCTCCGTGTAGCCCGTCACGCGCTCAAAGGCCGGATTGACGTACTCGATGATACCTTCGGTCGAGGTGATCAGAATCGCTTCGCCCGCCTGATCGACCGCGGCGGCCAGGCGGCGGCGCTCGATCTGGATGCGCTTTCGTTCGATCGCGTTTGCAATCTGGCCGGAGATGAAACTCATGATCTCGACGTCGCCTTGCGTGTAGCACAGGCCCTTGTCGTAATTCTGCACCACGACGACGCCGATCGTGCCGCGGTCGGTAATCAGCGGGGCGCCGAGCCATTGCTCGCAAGGCGTGCCGACCAGTTCCACTTCGCCCTGTCGGTTCAGCTCTTCCAGGTCCTCTTCATTGACCAGCAGCGGCTTGCCCGTGCGGAACACGTAGGCCGACAGGCCGCGGCCGAGTTCCTGGGCCGTGAAGCGCACCTGCTGATCGTACTTGTCCGTATCGTATGGGACCTCGAAGATGTCCGTAATCGGGTCGTACAGGCAGATGTGGAAGTTCTCCGTATCGATGACCGTGCCGAGGCATTCGCGGATCGAGGAATAGAGCTCCCTCAGGTTCTCCACGCGATTGACGGCCTCGGTGATCTCGTAGGTCATTCGCTGGATCATCTGCGCGCGGCGGCGCTCGGTCACGTCGCGGACGATCGAAAGGACCTGGTTGTCTTCCAGCGGCACGACGCGGGCCTCGAACGTGCGCGGCCCTTGCTGGCGAGTCTCCATGTCGTACTCAATCGTGACGAGTTCCTGTGTATCGAGCGACTTGTTGATGGCCGTGAGCAGCAGGTCGTGCAGGTGCTCCGGCAAGAGCTCGCGGAGGTTGTGCCCGACAACGTACTCGGGCGGGCCATAGTACGGATTGCCGGGACTGCAGCGGAAATCGAGATACATCCCATCGCGGTCGGTGCAAAACATGATATCCGGCGAGGCTGCGAAGATCGCTGTGTTGCGCGTTTCGCTCTGGGCCAGTTCCAACTCCGCGCGGCGGCGCTGCATGATGTCGCCGGCCATGCGCAGGCTGCTGCTGAGGGCCACCATGGCATGCCGGTCGGCGTCCTCGTCGCGCCGTGTGGCAATGATCAGCACGCCCAGTACAGTATCGCCACTCTGGACCGGGACGGCGAAGGCCTGGTGGAACTCGCCGTGTTCGAAGGCCTCGCCGAGGGCTTCGTCCAGTTCTCGCACCGGCAGGGCGCGGGAGCGGCCCTCGAAGCGCTCCAGGCAACTGAGCGCCAGGTGCCCACCCATCAGGTAACCGATGATCTCATCGGTCATGCCCTTGTTGTGCAGCAGCTCCAGGCGCCCGGACTGGACCATCAGGAGGCACCCCGTCTCCAGCGACGACAGGGACAGAGCCGTGTCGACCAGAGGGGCGTACATATCCCGCTCGGACTGGCAGCCGTTCAGCAAGACGATCAGGGAGTTGATCAACTCGGTGCGTTGGCTCTGGCGGCGCAGGACCTGCTCGTTCTGTTTGAAGCGGATCTCGGCCTGCTCGACCTCGGACAGCCGAGCGCGCAACGCATCGATTTCACCCAGAAGCTGGGCGATGGTTTTGCGATTCTCAGAAATCGGGCGATCGTCCATCCCTGGGATCCAACATCCCCACAGTTTACCCCATCCAATAGTCACCTTGGGGTGTAACATGGTGTTGAGCAATCGAAACTGCACAAGAAAGTCACGGGAAAATAACCCCGCGTCCGGCGGCTGGTGGAGGAATCTCCCCTGGGAGAGGTCCTTTCCAGGCCGGTTCCCGGTTCAATGCGGTGGTCGAAACTGGTGACTATTCTTTTCTTCCTGCTCTGCCTTGACACCGAGTTGCGGCCTGGAGAGCATGTCCGGTTGATTGCAGTCACCCCGAGTGGAATTCTTCCGGCTGGAGGCCCCAACCATGAAATTCGATACGCTCATCAAGGGCGGCACCGTTGTGACAGCCGCCGAGACGATGAAGGCCGATGTAGGAATCGTGGGAGAGAAAATCTCTGCCATCGGCGCCAACCTGGCCAAGAACGCCCAGGCCGACAAAGTCATCGACGCGAAGGGCAAGTACGTGATCCCGGGCGGCATGGACGTTCACGTTCACCTCGACATGCCTTTCATGGGCTCGTGTTCTTGCGACGATTACGATACCGGCCATCGCGGCGCGGCGAAGGGTTGCGTCACGACGACCATCGACTTTGCCCTGCCCTACGGAAAAGACAGCCTGAACAAGGCGCTGGATAACTGGATGAAGCGCGCAGAGAAGGCATGCGTCGACTACGCCTTCCATTCCGCGATTTCCGACTACAAGCGCCACGGCAAGGAAATGAAGTCCATCATCGAGCGCGGCGTTCCGACGTTCAAGGAGTTCATGATCTACGCGAACATGGGCTGGCAGTCGGATGACGACGCAATTTTCCAGACATTGGAAGATTGCCGTCGCCTCGGCGGCATGCTGCTGGTTCACGCGGAATCGAGCAAGGTGCTCGACGTGCTGGTCGAGCGACACCACACACCCGAACTGATGAAGAAGTACAAGTCCCGTCTGCACACCATGACGCGCCCGCACTACATCGAGTACGAAGCGATCCAGCGTGCCGTGACGTGGAGCGAAGTCACTGGCGGCAAGCTGTACGTCGTTCATATGTCGACGCGCCAGGGGACCGACATTATCAAGGCGGCCCAGGAGCGCGGCGTGCCGGTGCTGGCTGAAACCTGCATCCAGTATCTCGTCATGAACGATGACGTCTTCAAGACGAAGGACGGCCACCTGTATGCCTGCCAGCCGCAGTTGAAGCGACCCGAGGACAGCGAGCGCCTGTGGAAGGGACTGGCGGACGGCACCGTCTGCAACGTCTCGACCGATACCTGCTCGTTCACGCGAGCACAGAAGGCGATCTGGAAGGGCGATTGGAACAAGATTCCGATGGGAATGCCCGGCCTCGAAACGATGATGCCGCTCCTCTACACGAAGGGCGTTCTGGAGAAGAAGATCAGCCTGAACCGCTTCGTGGAACTGTGCTGCACCTCTCCCGCGAAGACGATGAACCTGTACCCGCGCAAGGGAACGATCGCCCCCGGCAGCGACGCCGACATCGCCATCTTCGATCCGAAGGCGAAGAAGCGCGTCGATCACAAGAAGCTGCAGACGAAGTGCGATTGGTATCCCGTGCAGGGCTGGGATCTGGCCGGCTTTGCGGAGCACACCCTCTGCCGCGGCAAGGTCATCGTCGAGAACGGCAAATTCGTCGGCAAGAACGGCTATGGCCAGTTCCTGCCCCGCAAACCATTTAGCTACTGAAAGAGGCGGGAGGACCCCTCAGAAAACCCGAAAGGAACGACACCAGAATGAGCATGATCAGTCCGGCACCGGAAAAAGTACGGGAAAACTTCGACGACCTGTTCCCCAAGTACACGATCGACGAAGCACTGAAGGAATCTTCCCGCTGCCTCTATTGTTTTGATGCCCCGTGTATGCGCGCCTGTCCGACGCGCATCGATATTCCCGGCTTCATCCGCCAGATCCTCGACCGCAATCCGGTCGGCGCGGCGGAGACGATCCTGAGTTCGAACATCCTTGGCGGATCCTGCGCACGTGCTTGCCCGACAGAGGTCCTTTGCGAAGGCGCATGCGTCGACAACACGATGCTGAACGATCCGGTGAAGATCGGTCGCCTGCAGCGGTACGCCTGCGATACGGCCACGGAACGCGGCGTGACGATGTTCGAGCCGGGCGAATCGACGGGCAAAAAGGTCGCCATCGTCGGTGGCGGTCCGGCCGGTATGGCCTGCGCCCACGAAGCCCGTCGCCTTGGTCACGAAGCGGTGATCTTCGATGCCAACGATGTCCCGGGCGGATTGAACACGCTCGGGATCGCGCCCTACAAGATCTCGACCGAGTTCGCTCTGACCGAGGTCGAACTCGTGAAGAAGATCGGTGTCGAGTACCGCACCAACAGCCCCGTCGACGGCGCGAAGCTGAAGGAACTGATGGCCGAGTACGACGCGGTGTTCCTGGGCATCGGCCTGGGCAAGACGGCATCGCTCGATCTGCCGGGCAACGATCTGGAAGGCGTGAAGGAAGCGATCGACTTCGTTCGCACCGTGCACACCGTACCGTACGACAAGATCAAGGTTGGTCGCCGAGTCGTCGTGATCGGTGGCGGTAACACGGCGATCGATATGTCGACCGAATCGGTCAGCCTCGGCGCCGAAGAAGTCATCATGGTCTATCGTCGCGGCCAGGACGCCATGCCGGCCTACGCACACGAGCAGGAACACGCGAAGGAACTCGGCGTGCAATTCAAGTTCTTCGCCGCGCCAACGCGCTTTGTCGGCGAGAACGGCAAGCTGACCGGCGTGGAATTCCAGCGCATGGAACTCGACGGCGAAGGGCGCAGCGCGCGCCTCAACCCAGTGGCCGGCAGCGAGTTCGTCGTTCCGTGCGATATGGCGATCAAGGCTCTCGGCCAGGTTGCGCTTGTGGATTTCCTGAAGGAAATCGACGGCCTGAAACTCAACAAGAAGGGCGTGATCGAGGTCGACCCGAACACGTTCCAGACCAGCGTTGCCGGTCTTTACGCCGGCGGCGACTGCACCAGCGGCGGCAAGGAAATCGTCAACGCGGTGCAAGAAGGCAAGCTTGCCGCCCGCGCGATCGACAAGAAACTGCGCGGATAATCATTCCCCTACAATCGATAAACAAGAAGACCGGCGGGCAATCACCCGCCGGTCTTTGTTTGTTCCTGCGAGCGTTGGTCTTACTGAATCGTCAGCGTGCCCTTTGCGCGAATGTCCTGTGACGAGGAGCCGACGAGGATTTCGAAGTCGCCCGGCTCGACGATCCAGTCCTTTGCGTCAACATCGTAGAAGGCAAACGCGCGATCGTTGAGATCAATGGAGACTTCGCGCGATTCGCCCGGTTGCAGTTCCACGCGTGCAAAGCCCTTCAGTTCCTTCGGCGGACGCTTTACACTGGCTTCGCGATCGGCGACGTAGAGCTGGGCGATCTCAGCCCCCGGACGTGAGCCGGTATTGGTGATCGTGAATGTCACGCGCTTTCCATCGATCTCCAAGCCGCTGTACTCGAAGCTCGTGTACGAGAGCCCGTGCCCAAAGCAGAACAGCGGTGCGACGTTGTTCGCCTCGTAACCGCGGTAGCCGATGAAGATGCCTTCGCGATAGTGGGTCGTGCGCCCATCCTCGGAGTGATAGTACGGCGCGCTCGGGTTGTCCTTCAGTTCGCGTTCGAACGATTGGGGCAACTTGCCGCTCGGGCTTTGATCGCCGAAGAGGATTTGCGCCAATGCCGTACCGCCTTCCTGTCCGGGATACCACGCCTGCAGGACGGCCGGAACGCGATCGACCCAGCGCGTCATGTCGACAGCGCCGCCGGAGTTCAGCACGACGATCGTGTTCGGATTCGCGGCCACGATGTGCTCGATCAGTTCATCCTGCTTGCCGGGCAGAATGAATTCGCGATCGGAGCCTTCGCCTTCGGAACTCCAATCGAATCCGGCGCAGACGATTACCGCATCGGCCTCGCGCGCCGCGGCGACAGCCGCCGAATCGCGTTCGCCGACAACCGGTATCCAGCCGAATTCCATGTTCGCTCCGCCGGCGTTCTGGTAGAACTCGATGCGAATGTCGTAGGCGCGGTTCGCCTCGAGGGTCCGGAAGGTTTCGCAGACCCGCGGCGCGTGGTCGGACCAGTCATCGAGGATCAGCTCGCCATCGAGCCAGACGCGCACACCATCATCGGCGCGTGCAACGAACCAGTGGTTTCCGCTTTCGGTCGGACGAATGCGGCCCGTCCAACGCACGGAGAACTTCTCGCGAGGCAAGCCTTCCGGCGCCTTGTGGTTCCAGTTGAAACTCAGCGTTTCGGTGACATCCCGACGGGCGGGTTCGCCGCTCAATTCCATGTTCGCGAAGTACTCTGTCATCAGTCCGGGCGCTGTCGATCCATCGACTTCGTGTTCGAATGCGCAGGCCTTCGCCATTGCGCCGACATTCGGAACGACATTGCCGGACTCGTAGACGACTTCGATTGCATCGCCGGCTCGGTGTTGGATGCCTTCGAGCATGCTGACTGTGTGGAAGGCTCCGACGTGAGAGCTGCCTCCACCAACCGGGACTCCCGGGCCGGCATTCGGGCCGATAACGGCGATCTTCTTCAGCGTCTTCTCATTCAGCGGAAGTGTCTCGTTCTGGTTCTTCAGCAGCACGATGCCCTGGCGGGCGATTTCGAGCGCGACCTGCGCCGACACCGGATCGTCCATCGGGATCGATTCATCCAATTGCGGACGATCGAGAAAGCCGGCGCCGATAATTGTCCTCAGGATTCGGAGTACCTTGTCATCGATCGTCGCTTCATTCACAAGGCCTCGCTCGATTGCGGGCAGGAGATTCTCGCGATTCATGTAGCGCGCGTCCGGCATCTCCAGGTCCAGTCCGCCGTTCGCGCAGCCGATCGCATCGTAACACGAAACCCAATCGGACATTAGAATGCCATCGAACCCGCATTCGCTCTTGAGCCACACGTTGTTCAGCCAGTTGTTCTCTGTGCAGTGTTCGCCGTTGAGCAGGTTGTACGCATTCATCACGCACGCGACTTCGCCGTCCTGCACGGCGGCCTCGAACGCGGGCAGATAGATTTCGCGAAGCGTGCGTTCGTCGACTTCGCTGCTGACGTGATGGCGTTCGTATTCCTGATTGTTGACGGCAAGGTGCTTGACGGTGGCCAGCACCTCCTCGCCTTGCACGCCGCGGATGGTCGCCGTCGCTATGCGACCGGCCAGAAAGGGATCTTCGCCGCAGTACTCGAAATTGCGTCCACACAGCGGACTGCGCGTAATGTTCACACCCGGCGCCAGCAGGATGTGCACGCCGCGCGCACGCGAGTCCCGCCCGATCGCGCGGCCGAAGCGCTCGGCCAGATCCACATTCCACGTCGATGCCAATGCGATCGATGCGGGATAGGCGGTCGCCTTGCCGTAGTTGCGAACGCCGATAGGTCCATCCGCCATTTTGATTTCCGGCAGACCGAGCCGTTCGATCGGGCGGATATAGAACTCCCGGTCGCCGCCGATGTAATCGATCTTCTCCTCCAGGGTCATCTGCCCGAGGATCTCATTTGCGCGTTTCTCGATCATACTTTCTGCTCCGATGTCATCATTGATTGGCGTGCTTGCACATCCCACAAATCCCAGGACTGCCAAGGCGGCAGCCATGCAACGCCCGATTGTCTTCAGGTGTTTCATACGTTGTCTCCCCAATCCCGACAAGCAACGTTATCGTGAACGTTGATGGCTCAATAGGGCACACCTTCGGCGGCGATGGTCAAATGGAAAGGCAGAGATTGGGGAAAATCGGAATTGAGGAGACCTACTCCAGCGGCAGTTCCATCTGGATCGGCTCGACGAGATCCGGGCCTTCGTGGATCGGGTTGTTGACCTGGCGCGAGACGGGAAAGGCCTCCATCAGCTCGGCCGGGTAGCGCGTCAGCAGCGGGAGCAGGTCCTCGACCGGCTGTTCCCCAGGCGCGAGCCACGCCTCGTAGCTCTCCTCCGGCAGAATCACCGGCATGCGGTGATGAAAGCGCGCCATCAGCTCGTTCGGAGTCGTCGTGATGATCGTGCAGGACGTCAATTTGTCGCCCGATGGCGTTTGCCACCGATCCCACAGGCCGGCGAATGCGAAGGGCTTTCGCGATTTCAGTCGGACGTAGACGGGTTGCTTGCCTTTCTCGCCGGCGGGCTGAAACCACTCGAAGAAGCCATCTGCCAGGATCAGGCAACGCTGCCGCCGCAGCGGCACGCGAAACGAGGGCTTCTCCGCGATCGTTTCCGCCCGTGCGTTGATCATGCGGTTTCCGATCGCGGGGTCTTTCGCCCAGGACGGGATCAGCCCCCACTGGCTGAGCGTAACCGATCGCGAGCCGTCATTCAGAATCGTCGGCACCTGCTGGCTGGGCGCGGCATTGAACCGCGCGGGTGCGCCTTCGGCCAACTTGAAGCCGGGGATCGACGCGACCATTTGTTCGAGGTCTTCGGTCCAGGTGAAACGTCCGCACATGCTGATTGGCTCCGGTGGGGGATGGCAGAAGCGGGTGCATGTTTTGGGCCAGTGAACGGCCTCTTAATCGGCTCAGGCTTGGCTTCTCCGCGCGCCGCCGAACTCTCGTCGCAATTCCTCTGAAAAACCGCGGCAAAACGACGAGGCTTCGGCGGGTGGAAAAGTGTCTAATCCTTGTCTAATCAGTGCTGTAGGTGTTGGTGTGGAGCGGTCCAGATTTCGCTTTGTCATAATGCGCTTGACCACAGACGTGTTGCCAGCCATGGCTTGCTTTGCTGCGGGTTGTGGCCCGTGAAGGTGTGGTTGAGCTCGGGAGGAGGATTGCCCGCGAGGGAGGGCAGTTCGGCTTCACGGATTTCTCCCGACGAGTGACCACCATGACGAATCTGGAAGATACACAGATCGGCCAGGACCCGTTCGCTTCCGAAGAGGAAGCGACCCTGCGTCAGGCCGTGCGCGAATTCTGCCTCGAAGAAGTGCTCCCCATCACGCGGGACCTGGAAAAGGCCGGCCGCATGCCGCGCGAACTGTTCCGCAAGTTCGGTGAGATGGGGCTGCTCGGCATTACCGTGCCGGAGGAATATGGCGGGGGCGGCGCCGGAATGTTGCAGCTCGCCTGGGTGATCGAGGAAGTCTCGCGAATCGATGCCGGCGTGGGGCTGTCCGTTTCCGCCAGCAACGGCCTCGCTACCAGTCACATTCTGAAGTACGCAGACGAAGAGACGAAGCAGCGCTTCGTCCCGAAGCTCTGCAGCGGCGAGCTGATCGGTTGTTGGGGGCTGACGGAGCCTTCCTGCGGCACGGATGCGGCAGCCCTGAAGACACGTGCCCGTCGCGATGGCGATCACTACGTCCTCAACGGCCGTAAGTCGCTGATCACGCACGCAATCCTCTCCGATGTCGCCGTGGTGATGGCCTCCACCGACCCCGAGAAGAAGGGGAAGGGCATTTCGGCCTTTGTGCTCGACAAGAGCCTCGAGGGGTTTGGCCCCGGCAAGCACGAGGAGAAGCTGGGTATGTGTGCCAGCGAGACCGGCGACCTCGTCATGCAGGACTGCCGCGCGCCGGTTTCCTGTCGCATGGGCGAGGAAGGCGAAGGTTACGCGCAGGCTCTGACGATTCTGGATGGCGGGCGAATCGGCGTGGCGGCGATTTCCCTCGGGATCGCGCAGGGCGCCCTCGATGCGTCGCTGAAATACGTCGACGAACGCGAAACATTCGGCCATCCGATCTCGAAGTATCAGGCGATTCGCTTCAAACTGGCAGAGATGGCGACGAAGATTCATGGCGCCCGCCTGATGATCCACCACGCGGCGATGTTGAAAGATTCCGGCAAGCCCTTGCGTGCGGCGGCGAATATGGCTAAGCTATTTGCGACCGAAATGGCCGTTGCGGTTTGCGAGGAAGCGATCCAGATTCATGGCGGGTATGGATACACGAAGGATTTTCTGGTCGAGAAGTTCTGGCGCGATTCGAAGCTGTGCACTATCGGCGAAGGGACCAGCGAAGTGCAACGAATGCTGATCGCGCGCGAGTTGTTGAATCACTAACTACTGCGTCCCCACTTTCTTGATGATCGAGGACCATTCATGGGCTTGAAAGTCATTTGCTTACTGAAACAGACCTTCGCAACGGAAGCGAAGATCAATCTGAAGGATGAAAACACGATCGCCGAGGATCGCGTGAAGTTCGTCGTGAATCCCTACGACGAATTCGCGATTGAAGAGGCGATCAAATGGCGCGAAGCCGGCAACGTCGATGAAGTGACGCTGCTCTGCGTCGGTGCCGAGAAAGCCGTGCGCGATTCCGTGCGCAAAGGACTCGCGATGGGTGCCGACCAGGCCGTCGTCGTCGATACGACCGATATCGACGCCGCGAAGATCGACGAGGCAGTCGTCGCGAAGGCGCTCGCTGCGCAGTTGCAGAAGATGTCGTATGACTTGATTCTGTGCGGCAAGGTCGCGGTCGATTCGAACTCGATGGAAGTTCCCGGGCGCGTTTCCGCAGTGCTGGACATTCCGCTTGTCAGCGCGGTTGGCAAGGTCGAGCCGGCGGGCGACAAGGTCGTCGCCGAGCGCGAAGCGGATGGACGAAAAGAAGTCGTCGAAGTCGATCTGCCCGCAATGATCGGTGCGGACAAGAGCCTGAATATGCCGCGCTATCCAACGCTGCCGAACATTATGAAGGCGAAAAAGAAGCCGATGGAAACGGTTCCGATTGGGGATGTCCTGGGCGGCGAACCGCAGCCCGCACGGCGCACGTTGCGCTATGCGCTGCCGCCGGAGAAGGGGCCGTGCAAATTCATCGAAGGCCCGCCCGAGCAGGCCGCGGCCGAACTCGTTCGCATTCTCCGCGAAACGGAAGGCGTCGTCTGAGCACGCGCCAGCATCGACTCTCAGCAACGGGATGAAGATATGAAGGGATCAATTTACGTATTCATGGAAGAGCAGGACGGCGCGTTCCGCAAGGGCTCGCTGCAGGCTCTGACTGTCGGATTAGACTTGGCGAAGAAACTAGGGACGGACGTCGCGGCCGTCGTTCTCAGCGCGGCATCGCACGACGTTTCGAAGGAACTCGGCCGATATGGAATCGGCAAGGCGATTATCTCCAACGATGCCGCCTTTGGGACTTACCTCGGAGAGACCTGGTGCAAACTGATCTCCGAGTGTTTTGCCGGGAAGACGCCCTGCCTGTTTCTGGGCAGTGCCACTGGCCTTTCGCGCGACCTGTTTCCGCGCCTCGCGCAGAAGCTCGATGGCGGCTATCTTGGCGATGTGACGGGTTACGCGCAGGCCGGCGATGCCGTCCACTGGGAGCGCCCGATCTACGCCGGCAAGGCAACCGAGTTTGTCGAGATGCTGAGCGACACCACTTTCATTACGCTGCGCCCGAACAGTTTCCCGATGCCCGAAGATGCGGCCGCGGGCAACGTGGCTGTGGAGCAGTGTAGCGCCACCGGCGCGTCGGAGCGCTCCCGCATTCGCGAGTGCATCGAAAGCACCGGCCTCGACAAGGTGGAACTGACCGAAGCGGACATCGTTGTCTCCGGCGGTATGGGCGTTGGTGGCCCCGAAGGCTACGCGCCGTTGAAGGCGCTGTGCAAGGAACTGGGCGCGGCTCTTGGCGCATCGCGCGCGGCCGTACATGCCAGTTGGATCGACCCGGATCACCAGGTCGGACAGACAGGCAAGACGGTCAGCCCTTCGCTCTACGTTGCGTGCGGCATCAGCGGCCAGATCCAGCACCAGGCAGGCATGCGCACCAGCAAGTGTATCGTCGCCATCAACACAGACCCCGAGGCGCCGATCTTCCAGGTCGCGCATTACGGAATCGTTCAAGATCTGCACAAGGTTGTGCCGGTCATGACGGAGGAGATCAAGAAGGTCAAAACCTCCTGAAAGCCGCACCCCGTTCGACCAGCCCCATCGACGGATTAGCCCATGGACCCGACCGTGCCAACACGCGACATTCTGTGGAATATCGACATCGCAGAGCCCTATCGCACGATCTTGATGGCCGTGTTGTCCATCATCCCGATCGTGTTCATCGCGATGGCGCTGCGGCGACGCTGGCAATTGTGGCAGGCAATCGGCGTCGAAGAGAAGTTTCCGCCGCGTGAAGAGTGGGGTCGGCGCGCGCAACGCGTTCTGAAGCACGTTTTCGCTACGAAACGCATCACGCGGCGACGCTATGCCGGCACGATGCACACGGCGATCTTCTACAGCTTCCTGCTGCTCTTCATCGGCACGATCATCGTTGCGATCCAGCACGATCTCGTGCGTCCGCTCCTTGGTTGGAATTTCTTCAAAGGCAACTTCTATCGCATCTTCTCGCTGGTTCTGGAACTCGCAGGAATCGCGGGAATCATTGGCTGTGTGATGGCGCTGTATCGGCGCTATGTCACCAAGCCCGATTCGCTTGGTGGGCTGTTGAAGTGGATTCCGTCGATCTGGATCCTGCTCGTCATTCTGATCACGGGATTCGTGATCGAGGGAGCCCGCATCGCGTCGCATCCGGAGCAGACGTACGAGAAGATCTGGTCATTCGTCGGTTACGCGTTCTCGCTGGCGATTCCGCAGGGCTCCGCGCCAGTGCTGCACGGAATGCTCTGGTGGTTCCACCTGGCAATCAGCATCGCGTTCCTGTGCACATTCGGATCTGTCGTGATGGGACACATCTTCACGACGGCCGTCTCCGTTTTTATGGCGCGGGAGATTCCCTCCGGCGCGACTCCGTCCCCCATCGAGGATATCGAGGAGGCGGAGACGTACGGCGTTCTGACGCTGGAGCAATTCAACCAGCGGCACCTTCGTGATGCCGACAGTTGTGTCGAGTGCGGACGTTGCCAGACTGTTTGTCCGGCGTGGACGACAGGAAAGCCCCTCTCGCCGAAGAAGATTGTGCGTTCCATCCGCGAGGGATGGCGGCCGCTGGCCGAAATGGCGTTGGCAGGCCAGGAACTTCCCGGCGAAGACGATCGCCCGGAACTTGTCGGTGAGTTGATTACCGCGGACGAGCTGTGGTCCTGCACGACCTGCGGCGCGTGCGAGCAGGAATGCCCCGTGATGATCGAGCAGATCGAGAAGATCGTCGACATGCGCCGCGGCCAGGTGCTGATGAAGGCAGAATTCCCCGAAGAACTGCAGATCCTGTTCAATAATCTGGAGCAGTCGGGAAATCCGTGGGGTAAATCCCCCGAGGAACGTCTCGATTGGGCCAACGATCTCGACTTCGAAGTCCCGATCATCGATGAGGACAATGCGAAGGAAATCGAGTACCTGTTCTGGGTGGGATGCGCCGGAGCGTACGATGCCCGTTCGCGCGGCATCACACAGTCCTTTGCGCGTCTGCTGAACAAGGCCGGCGTGAAGTACGCCGTTCTTGGCGAAATGGAAACCTGCACGGGCGATTCCGCTCTACGGGCCGGCAACGAGTACCTCTACCAGATTCTGGCGCAGCAGAACATCGAGACGCTCAACGATCTTGGCGTGAAGAAGATCGTCACCGCGTGCCCGCACTGCTTCCAGACGCTTGGGAAAGACTACAAGGGCCTCGGCGGCGACTATGAGGTCATTCACCATAGCCAATTGCTTGAGGAACTGATCGCGACCGGTCGCTTGAAAGCCGGCACGGAGAAGGTGCCGGGCGTCGCCGCGGTTCATGATTCGTGCTACCTGGCGCGTCACAACGGTGTGACGGAGCAGCCGCGCAATGTCGTGGCCGAAGCCACCGGGGCTCTCCCCGTGGATCCGGAACGCAATCGCGACAAGGGATTGTGCTGCGGTGCCGGCGGCGGGCGCATGTGGATGGAAGAGAATCTCGGCGACAAGAACATCAACATCGAACGCACCGAAGAGCTTCTGGGCACAGGGGCCAGCACGGTCGTGACCAGTTGCCCGTTCTGCAAGACGATGCTGAGTGATGGTGTCAAGGCGTGCGGCAAGGACGACAGTGTCAAGGTGATGGACATCGCCGAGATGTTGGCCGCAACCGACAAGAAGGGCGCGGAATAGCCATGCCGACTGAAGCCCAACTGCAAGCGAACGAAGCAAAGTACCTCGAACTGTGCGAGGAACTGCAGCGTCGTCTCTCTGAGAATGCAAAAGCAGGGACGGAGAAGGCGATCGCACGCCAGCACAGCAAGGGAAAGTTGACGATCCCGGAACGTTTCGACTTGCTGTTCGATTCTGGAGCTCCGCGTGTTGAGATCGGAGCTCTTGTTGGCGACGGCATGTACGAAGAAGTTGGTGGCGGTATCACGAGTGGCGGTGTGCGAACCGTAGCCGGTCAAATCGAAGGGCGCGACGTGTTGGTCGTCGCGAACGATTCGATGGTGAAGGCCGGGGCGTGGCTGCCGATCACGATCAAGAAGATGCTGCGCGCGCAGGAGATCGCCATCGAGAACCGATTGCCGACGATCTATCTCGTTGATTCGGCGGGCGTGTTCCTCCCGATGCAGGAAGACATCTTTCCCGATCGCGAGCACGCGGGACGGATCTTCTACAACAACTCGCGCATGTCGGCGCTCGGCATTCCGCAGATCGCGGCGATAGTCGGCCCATGCGTTGCCGGTGGGGCGTACTTGCCGGTCCTTTCGGACGAGATTCTGATCGTGAAGCAAACGGGCAGCGTCTTTCTGGCGGGACCGTTTCTTGTAGAAGCGGCAATCGGCGAAAAGGTTGACAAAGAGACACTCGGCGGCGCGGAAACGCACTGCGAAGTCAGCGGCGTCTGCGACTACGAAGAAGAAAGCGAAGAGAGTTGCCTCGCGCGCGTGCGAGAGATTGTGCGTTCCCTGCCCAAGGGTGAGAGCGCCGGGCTTCTTCGCGAAGAGAGCATCGCGCCCGCACGACTGGCCGACGACGTGTTGAAGCACTTCCCTGCGAATGGCAGCGCGACATACGAAGTCAGCGATGTGCTTGAGTGTATTGTCGACGAAGGCAGTCTCGTCGAATACAAGGCCAAGTACGGCAAGACGATCTTGTGCGCGACGGCGCGCATCGATGGATGGGCCTGCGGGATCGTGGCGAACCAGCGCACGCTTGTTCGGACAAAGACAGGCGAGATGCAGATCGGTGGGGTGATCTACTCCGATTCCGCAGACAAGGCGGCGCGCTTCATTCTGAACTGCAATCAGAAGAGTCTGCCGATCTTGTTCTTCCACGACGTGACCGGGTTCATGGTTGGCTCGCGCGCCGAACGAGGCGGCATCATCAAGGACGGCGCGAAAATGGTGAACGCCGTTTCGAACAGCCGCGTGCCGCTGATCAGTTTCGTGATGGGAAACAGCAACGGTGCCGGCAATTACGCCATGTGCGGCCGGGCTTATGGGCCGCGCTTCCTGTTCGCCTGGCCGACGGCGCGCATTGCCGTGATGGGTGGCGAGCAGGCCAGCCGCACTCTCCTTTCGCTCGAAAAGCAGAAGCGCAAAAGTAATCCGATGACCGAAGAAGAGGAGAAGGCCTTCCTCGATCACATGCGCGAGCATTATGAATCGACGACGAATCCCTACCATGCAGCGTCGCGATTGTGGATCGACGGAATCATCGATCCGAGGCGAACGCGCGAAATGGCGTCGCATCTGATTCGTCTCTGCAACCACGCGCAACTGCGTCCCGACTTTCCCACGGGCGTGATCCAAACCTGATAGGTTGACCGACCATGACTGATTTCGAACTTTTGGACATCGCAATCGCAGAGAACGGCGTCGCGACTGTGAAGCTGAATCGCCCTCCGGTGAATGCGTTGAATCGGCAACTGCTAGAGGAGATCGATGCCGCCTTCACGCAACTTGCGGGGGAGAAGAGCGCCCGTGCGGTTGTCCTATGTGGCGAAGGAAAGAACTTTGCAGCCGGAGCCGACATCAAAGAGATCGCTGCCCTCGAAGAAGGCGAAGCCGTTGCGGAGTTCAGCCGCGTTGGGATGCGCGCTTTCATGAGGATCGCCGATTGTCCGATTCCCGTCGTCGCCGCGGTGAAGGGCTTTTGCCTCGGGGGCGGGTGCGAACTGGCGATGGCGGCGCACATGCGCGTGGCCGACGCGACAGCCGTATTCGGCCAGCCCGAGGTCAAGCTCGGAATCTGTCCCGGCTTCGCGGGAACGCAGCGATTGCCGCGCTTGATTGGCAGCCCGCAGGCGATTCGTCTTCTCCTGACCGGCGATCAGGTCGATGCGGAGGAAGCGCACCGACTTGGACTCGCAGACGTGTTGGCGGACGACGCGATCGAGGAAGCTACGAAGCTGGCGGGCAAGATGGCGCGCTACAGTCGAATGGTCGTTGAGAGAATTCTTCGCCTCGTGCAGGAAGGGACTCAGGCGCCCTTTGCCGAGGCGAGCGAGATGGAATCAGTCGCATTTGGCGAGATTTCGAAGACGCATGACATGAAGGAAGGTTTCGCGGCGTTCATCGAGAAGCGTCGCCCGAATTTCAAGGACGAATAGCCAGGAAGGCAGGCGAGAAATGGAACGAACAGAAATAGTCATCGCGAGCGCATGCCGTACGGCGATCGGGAAGTTCTGCGGAACACTGATGCCGATGAGCGCGACGGATCTCGGAGCAATCGCAGTCCGCGAAGCCGTAAAGCGCGCGGGAATTGCACCCGACCAGGTCGAAGACGTCATCATGGGCAATGTTGTGGGCGCAGGGCTCGGACAGAATCCGGCGCGCCAAGCCGCAATCAAAGGCGGCATTCCCGACAACGTTCCGGCGATGACGATCAACAAGGTCTGCGGATCGGGTCTGAAGGCGGTGATGCTTGCAACGCAGGCGATTCGTTGCGGCGATGCAGATATCGTGGTAGCCGGCGGATGCGAGAGCATGAGCAACACGCCGTACCTCTTGAAGCAAGGCCGCATGGGCTTCCGTCTCGGTCACGGCCAGGTGCTGGATTCCTGCGTGCACGATGGCCTGTGGGATCCGTACGAGGATTATCACATGGGCAACACGGCGGAGTTGGTTGCCGACACCTGCAACGTGAGCCGCGAAGCCCAGGATGCGTATGCGGCCGAGAGCCATCGCCGTGCGGCGGCCGCAATTGCCTCCGGCAAGTTCCAGAATGAAATCGTCCCAGTTGAGATTCCCCAACGCAAAGCCGATCCGATCGTCTTCGATACGGATGAGTGCGTGCGCGAAGGTACAACCGCAGAGAAGTTGGCGAAGCTCCGTCCCGCATTTGTGAAGGACGGCACCGTGACGGCCGGCAATGCGCCCGGAATCACGGACGGCGCGGCTGCGACTGTCGTGATGAGTGCCAAGAAGGCCGAGGAACTCGGCGTGAAGCCGCTGGCGCGTGTGCTGGCGTACAGTTCCGCCGCGCGCGAACCGAAGTGGGTTATGCTGGCGCCGGTGAATGCCGTGAAGATGCTGATGGAAAAGAACGGGTTCACCGCCGCCGACTTCGATCTCGTGGAGCTCAACGAGGCCTTCTCCTGCGCCGCGCTGGCCTGCACCGATCAACTTGGCCTCGATCGGGAGAAAGTGAACGTGAATGGCGGAGCCGTAGCGCTCGGCCATCCGATCGGCGCAACCGGCGCGCGGATTCTGACGACGCTCATTTATGCACTGAAGGACCGCGGACAGAAGCGCGGCCTCGCGTCCCTTTGTCTCGGTGGCGGCGGTGCCGTGGCCATGGCAATTGAACTCATCTGACGATTCACACTCTCCGACCGGGAGGTAAGAGACATGACTATCAAGAAAATCGCCGTCCTCGGCGCCGGAACAATGGGCAACGGCATCGCGCATGTGTTCGCGATGGCCGGATTCGACGTGCACCTGATTGACGTGAATAACGACGCGCTGAAGCGCGGGCTTGGTACCATCGAGAAGAATCTCGATCGCATGGTGAAGAAGGAGAAGATCACCACGGATGACAAGGCGGCGACCCTGCGGCGCATTCATGGCGAATCGGACCTTTGCCACGCGAAGGATGCGCAGTTGGTTGTCGAGGCCATCATCGAGAATGCCGATCTGAAGAAGAAGATTTTCGCCGAACTCGACCAGTTGTGCGATGCGAAGACGATCTTCGCCAGCAATACGTCTTCGATTTCGATTACCGAACTGGCCGCCGCGACCAGCCGACCGGATCGTTTCATTGGGATGCACTTCATGAATCCCGTGCCGGTGATGAAGCTCGTCGAGATCATCCGCGGTATCGCCACAAGCGACGAAACCTGCGCAACGATCACGGAACTGACGGGGAAGCTCGGCAAGACCGCCGTGGAGGTGAACGACTTCCCCGGATTTGTGTCGAACCGTATTCTGATGCCGATGATCAACGAGGCCATCTACGCGGTGATGGAGGGTGTGGCCGAGCCCGAGGCGATCGACACCGTGATGAAGCTGGGCATGAATCACCCAATGGGGCCGCTGACGCTGGCCGACTTTATCGGGCTTGATGTGTGCTTGTTCATCATGGAGGTTCTGCACGATGGCCTGGGAGATCCGAAGTACCGCCCGTGTCCTCTGCTGAAGAAGATGGTCGCCGCCGGTTATCTGGGACGGAAGAGCGGCAAGGGATTCTACGATTACAGCGAGTAAGGAAAAGCGCCGATGAACATCGAGGAGAAGCTGGAGCAATTGCGCGCCCGCGAAGCCGAAGCCCGCCTGGGCGGCGGCGAGAAGCGCATCGAAGCTCAGCACAAGAAGGGCAAGCTGACCGCCCAGGAGCGTCTCGATGTGCTGCTGGACCCGGGTTCTTTTCACGAGTTGGATATGTTCGTCACGCACAACTGCCGCGACTTCGGCTTGGAGAAGCAGCAGTATCCGCGCGATGGCGTGATCACCGGCTGGGGCACGATCGATGGCCGGCTCGTGTATGTTTTCTCGCAGGACTTCACGGTTTTCGGTGGAGCGTTGTCTGAAACTTACGCCCAGAAGATCTGCAAGATCATGGACCTCGCGCTCGACAACGGCGCACCTGTGATCGGGCTGAATGACAGCGGTGGCGCGCGCATCCAGGAGGGCGTTGCGAGTCTCGGCGGGTACGCGGAGATCTTCTATCGCAACACGATGGCTTCCGGCGTTGTGCCGCAGATCTCTGCGATCATGGGGCCATGCGCTGGTGGCGCTGTTTACTCGCCGGCGATCACTGACTTCATCTTCATGGTGGAGCACACGAGCTTCATGTTCGTGACCGGACCCAACGTCATCAAGACGGTGACGCAGGAGGAAGTGACATTCGACGAGTTGGGCGGCGCGGATGTTCACACGGGCCGATCCGGCGTCGCGCACTTCGCGCACTCCAACGAGGTCGAGTCCTTAGCGGCGATTCGGCGGCTGCTCTCCTTTCTCCCGAGCAACAATCTCGACGATCCCCCCGTCAGCGAATGCAAAGACCCCATCGATCGGCGCGATGAGAAGCTGCTTCACGTTGTTCCTGCCGATCCCAACAAGCCGTACGATATCCGCGAGGTTGTTCATCGCGTGGTGGACGATGGCGAGTTGATGGAAGTGCAGCCGAACTACGCCGGCAACATCGTCACCGGCTTCGCGCGGCTGAACGGAAGGTCAATTGGAGTCGTCGCAAACCAGCCGGCGAACCTGGCCGGCGTGCTCGACATCGATGCGTCGCTGAAGGGGGCCCGGTTTGTGCGCTTCTGCGATGCGTTCAACATTCCGCTGGTGACTTTCGTGGACGTGCCGGGCTTCCTGCCGGGAACCGCCCAGGAGTTCGGCGGCTTGATCAAGCACGGCGCAAAGTTGTTGTACGCCTACTGCGAAGCGATGGTTCCAAAACTAACCGTGATTACACGCAAAGCATACGGCGGTGCGTACGATGTGATGAGCTCGAAGCACATTCGTAGCGACATCAACTTTGCGTTTCCAACGGCGGAGATCGCAGTCATGGGGCCGAAGGGCGCCGCAGAAATTATCTTCCGCCGCGAATTGGCCGAGGCCGACGACCCGGATGCGATGCTTGAACAGAAGGTCGAAGAGTACCGCGATCGTTTCGCGAATCCGTACGTCGCGGCATCGCGAGGCTTCCTGGATGCGGTGATCGATCCGCGCGATACGCGCCCGCGGCTGATCGCGGCGCTGGAGATGCTCCGCAACAAACGTAAGACCTTGCCGGCAAAGCGCCACGGCAACATTCCGCTCTAGGACTTCGCATGACTGCTCAAAGAACCATTCGCAAAGTCCTGATCGCGAATCGTGGCGAGATCGCCATTCGCATCCTGCGCGCCTGCAGCGAGATGGGCATTCGCAGCGTCGCCGTGTTCTCCGACATAGATCGCGGCAGCATGCACGTCGAGTTCGCCGATGAGGCCTACTGCATCGGCGAGGCGATTCCCGCGCGCAGCTACCTGAACATCGCAGCGATTTTGGACGTGGCGAAGAAATCCGGTGCGGATGCGATCCACCCGGGCTATGGTTTCCTCGCGGAAAACGCGGAGTTTGCTCGCGCTGTCGCGGACGCCGGTTTGATCTTCATCGGGCCATCGCCCGAAGTGATCGACCAGATGGGCGAGAAGGTCTCCGCACGCGATATGATGAAGAAGTTCGGCGTGCCGACGATCCCGGGCACGGAGGAGAGCATCTCTTCGGCCGAAGAGGCGCAATCCTTCGCGCGCGAGTTCGGATATCCGGTCTTGCTGAAGGCCGCAGCCGGAGGCGGTGGCAAGGGCATGCGCATTGTTCGCCGCGACGAGGACATCGCGACGGCCTTCCGCCAGGCGACGAGCGAGGCGCAGAAGTCCTTTGGCGATCCGAGCGTCTTTCTTGAGAAGTTCGTCTCGCCCGCACGCCACATCGAGATTCAGATACTCGGCGATTCGCACGGCAATTACATCCATCTCGGCGAGCGCGAATGTTCCGTCCAGCGGCGCTTTCAGAAGCTGGTTGAGGAGACTCCGTCCCCATTTGTGGACGACGCGCTGCGGCGCCGCATGGGCGAGGCGGCCGTGAATGCGGCACGCGCGATGGACTATCAGAATGCAGGGACGTTCGAGTTTATCGTCGATCCCGAAAAAAACTTCTACTTCCTGGAAGTCAACACTCGCCTGCAGGTTGAACATCCTGTGACGGAACTGGTGTCCGGCGCCGACCTGTTGAAGGAGCAACTGCGTATCGCGGGGGGGCTGCCGATCAGTCAGAATCTGATCGACTACAGCAATAACCCGCGTCCACACGGTCATGCGATCGAATGTCGCCTGACGGCCGAGAATGCGCGCGCAGATTTTGCCCCCTCAACGGGTCGGATTACATTCCTGAAAGTCCCGGATGGCCCTGGCGTTCGCGTCGATCGCGCTGTTCGTGCCGGCAGCGAAGTCAGCGTCTACTACGATTCGCTGCTTGCAAAGGTGATCGTCTGGGCAGCGAACCGCGAGAACGCGATTGCTCGAATGCGGCGCGTGCTCAACGAGTTGCAGGTGGATGGTGTGGATACGAGCCTCGAGTTTCATCGCTGGCTGATGGAGAACGAGGAGTTCCTCGGCGGGCGCCTCAGCACAAAGTTCGTGGACGAGCACTATCACCCTGAAGACATCAAGACGAACATCGATGAGGAACTTCTGGCGGTTGCTGGTGCGCTTCTCTTTCACAACGAGAAGAACGGCAAAAACGGGAAGTCGACTCACTCGGGTCCCGTCGACACCAAGGGGTTGGCCTGGCGCATGTCCGGGCGGGGAGGCGTTCGATGAGCGACGCGCGTTATGTCGTGACGGTCGAAGGGCACCAGATCCCCGTCGTGATCCGCGAGAACGAGGGACGTTGGCTGGTTGAATGCAACGGCCGCGAATACGCGATCGATATGGTGCGCACGAGCGGGACCCCCCTGTGGTCTTTGCTGATCGACAACGTTGTGCATCGCGCCGTGCTCGTTCGCAGCGCCGGCGAAATGGTGTTGGAGCTTGACGGGCGGAACACGCGACTTGATGTGGCGACCGAGCGAGACTTGCTGTTGCGAAAGTTCGCGCCCAAGAAGTCGGCCCTTTCGGGCGTTGCCGAGGTGCGTTCGCCGATGCCTGGGCTTGTCCTCGAGATCGAAGTCGCGGAGGGGGACCGCGTCGAAGAGGGACAAGGCGTCGTCACTGTCGAGGCCATGAAGATGGAGAACGAACTCAAGGCTCCATGCGCTGGCACCGTGACGAAAGTCCTCGTTGAGTCCGGCCAGCCGGTGAAGAAGGATCAGCCACTCGTGATTATTGAAGCAGATGGAGAGGAGAGCGGGGAATGAAACTGGGAGAATTCGAAATCCACGTCGTCTCGGACGGTTTGTTCAAGCTCGACGGGGGAAGCATGTTCGGCGTTGTGCCGAAGATCATCTGGCAGAAGACAAACCCGTCGGACGACATGAACCGCATCGAACTCGGGCTCAATTGTCTGCTCATTCGAACCGGCGAGAAGAACATCCTCGTCGACACTGGAATGGGTGACAAGTGGGACGACAAGATGCGCAGCATCTATGATTTCCGTCCGGGTGACGGACTGCTAGGCGAACTCGCCAAGCTCGATTTAGAGCCCGAAGACATCGACATCGTTATCCAGTCCCATTTGCACCTCGACCATGCAGGAGGCAGCACGCGGACACTCGAAGATGGCTCCTGCGTCCCGACTTTTCCGAAGGCGCGCTACGTTGTGCAGAAGGGCGAATGGGATGTTGCTACAAATCCCGACATCCGTAGCAAACCCAGCTACATGGGGCAGGACTTCCTTCCGCTGCAGGAAAGTGGGCAGTTGGAGATCATCGACGGCGACACGGAGATCCTTCCGGGAGTTCGGACAATCATGACTCCTGGTCACACCATGTTCCACCAGAGTATCATCGTCGAATCCGGCGGCGAGGCTGCAATCTTCCTTGCCGACCTGATCCCAACGACCAGCCATGTGCGGCCGAACTACACGATGGGCTTCGATCTGTACCCCATGTGGGTGATCGAAAATCGCATCAAGATCATCGACCAGATTGTTGCGGGCGATTGGCTGTGCGTGTTCGAGCACGATCCGAAGACCGCGCTCGGGCGGTTGAAGCGCGAGGGCAAGAAAGTCTGGGCCGAGCCTGTTTGACTATTCCCAATCGATCGTGACGATCCCATCGTCGGGGATTTCCTCGATGGAAACTTGCCGTTCGATCGCCTTTCCGTTCGGCGGAGTGATCTCGACAGAAATCTCTGGCACATTGACGGAATCCAGGTAAAACGCGCCGTCGGCGTCGGTTTGCTTCGTGATCGGCGGCAACGATCCGAAGCTGCCGGATACGAACGCCGGGCGTCCTGCGGCAGGCGGATTCAACTCCACGCGAATCATTCGTGGCGGTTGCGCGGCGTTCAGCGATAACTCGACGTGCTTCTCAAGATCGTCTTTTGAAATGTCCGCGGCGTCGCTGGGGAAGACCTCGACCGGCGAGACCGCCGTCGAGATGCGATACGTGCCAGGCGTAATGATCGATACGGCCATGGAATTCGGCTCGGCTAGAAACTCGTCCGCACCAACGGCACGCCAGGTCTCGATTGGCTCGATATAGCGCTCGAGCAAGTAGATCGGATAGCGATCGGCGCTCTGCGATTCCAGCGTGCCCTTCAAGTCGTCGGGGATATCCAACACAAGCCATCGATAGACGGGGACCGTGTATTCTGCGGACGCATCACGATCTTCCAGATCGTCGCGGCGCAGCGAAGGGTTGTAGTCGAATCGGAATTCCGTCTGCGTGAGGGGGCGCTTGCCTTCCGGCTGCGAAATGGTGGCCTGGAACCGCGCCACCCGATCCATCGGCAGATCCTGGAACAGGAAATCGCCATTCGCGTCAGTTGTCTGGACGGATGCTATGGGCGCATCGATCCAACGAACGGGAACATCCGGCAGAGGTTGATCGCCGGCTTCGAGCACCAGTCGCCCATGTAGATCGTAGACGTTCATGTCCTCCTCAGAGAACAGCTTGCTCAGATCCAACTGCACCGTGCGTACGGACTCGGCGTCCAATTCGATCTCGATCGGCTGCGCTTCCAGGCCCTCCAGCGTGGAGAGGCGAATGCGCAAGGCATCGTCGGGAAACAACGGAATCAGCTCCGCGTCCTCATCGGCCGTCATTAAGTACATCAGGTTGTTCTGGAGTGCATCGTAGAGGTCTTTCGAGGCGGCTTCCATCAAGGGAGCGATGCGCGATGCTTCCTCTGCATTCGCGCCGGTCACGCGGCTGAAGTTCGCTAGGTAGTGCGGCATCGGATTCGGATTGTTGATCAATTGCACTCGCAGCCCAGTCGGCAGGTGAGCCTTCAACTCGCCGGCATCGATCAGTGCATCCTCCGGCTTTGCATCCGGCAACGCGACCGTTCCCATGTAGTAGCGAAGATCGGATTCCCACGCCAGAATCCGATAGGCGGGCGCTTCGGGAACTTCAACGGGGCCGAGAATTGCCGAACCATCTTCCTCAATCTCGACCGGCGCATTGATCCAGCGCACCACATTCGCCAGGTCCAGAGCGCTCTCCGGGCCGGCGCCTTCGCGGCCGGCTTCCACCCAGGAGTTGTACTCGGCCAGATCTTCCGCAGAGACTTCCGTGATGCCCACTTGTGCGCGCAGCGATTTGCGATCGGCTCCGCCGGAAGGAAGAAGCGTCGCCGTCAGACGCAGAGCTTGCGGCTTCAACTCCGGCTTGGATTCTTCGTCGCGTCGCGCAGGTTCTGCTGTGGCGGATTCGGTCGGAGTGGCCGTCGGAGCGGCCGGCTCCTGCGGAGTCGGCACTGGCGTGGCGACTGCCTGCGCTTGCGTGTGCGGCGTCGATATCACTCCGGAGCGTACCGTTTCATCCCCGCCGCCGGAGAACACCAAGTAGAGCGCGGCGCTCAGGGCCAGAACCCCGAGCACCGCGTAAATCCAACCAGTCGATCCTCGCCGCTGTTCGCTCACGCTTTCTTCCTCCTGCTACTGGGCAAGCGCCGGCTCGCCTGCATCGGCATCGCTCGTCGATGAGTCCGAATTCTGTTGTTGATACTGCATCTGGCGCTGTTGCTGGCGCTGCCAATCCTTGAAGGCCTCGCGAATCACCATTTCGATGACGATGACCATCGGCCGCTCTTCCAGTTTGTCGCGATGCTGCAGAATCATGTCGATGTTGGCCTGTGGAATACCCGAATCATCGAGATCACGTAGAGCGCGATCCAGGTTGATGTTCACGTCCGCGTTCTGGTTGTTCCGCAGTTCATCGTCGACCTTGTAAATCATCTCTGTGAGATTCTCCCACAGATCGATCATCTCCTCGTTCCCATTGTCGGCAGCGTACTTGATGGTCAGTAGGGTCGTTTCCGAGTAGTAATTGAACTCGATAGGAGACATCTCCTGCTCGCGCATGATAAGGGCCACATCCGACATGGCCGGGGGCAGTTTCGTCATCGCTAGGCTGACCACATCGCCGAAGGAAAGATCCGCTTTGCGCTTTTCCTGGGCCGCCGCAACGATTTCGCCGATGGCCGGGATCTGCAGGAAACGGTCGACCGTCTTGTCGCGGACAATCAGGTAGGCCTCGAACCGATCCGGATCCATGGATCTATCCTCCGGTGCATCGAACGGATAGTCCTCCTGCACCTGGTGGATCTCGTTTGCGGCCTGTTCGTATGCGTTCGCCATTCCCTTGATCTTCACGCCGACGAATACAGCCAGGCCGACAGCCAACACGATGAGAAGGAGCGCCAGGACGCCGCAACCGATCAGGAATTTCTTCATGGTCTCTATCTCCCTTGGCCGCACGATTCGGTGCGACCATCTGTGAGTCTTCGGAGGGTTCGGACACCCTTACCCCTGATCTCCAGGGGGCGGCAAGAGTCATTGCGCCCTCCGGCGTGATGGCACAGACCGCCCGGAACTTCCCTTGAGCGACCTGCGCCCCTTGCTCCATTCTACGCATACACACGGGCCGATATTCATCCAATGGCCTGATTTGAAAGGATTTCGCATGCTCCCAACCAGTTTCCCACCCCTCCTGAAAGGTTCTGCTCATGTCAAAGTATGTGGTCTGACGCGAGCGGAGGATGCGCAACTGGCCTTGGATCTGGGTGCGTCATTTATTGGTTTGATCTTCGCCGCCGAAAGCCCTCGTCGCGTCACACGAGAGCAAGCCAAGGCGGTTCTCGATGGCCTTCGCACGTCCGAAGAGAACCCTGTTCTTCCCATCGGTGTGTTTGTTCATGAACCGATCGAAGAGATCGTCGACCTCGTTGAAACGTTGGGTCTGGCCGGCGTGCAGATGCACTCCGAGCGCTTGCCGGAAGAGATCGGTGTGGTTCCCGTGCCGGTCATTCAAGCCGTACGAGTTGGCGGGACAGAGAACGAAGAGGAGATTGAGACGGCGTTGAAGATCGGACCTGTGCTGCTGGATACGTTTGTGAAGGGCAAGATGGGCGGAACCGGCAAGACGTTCGATCATGCGATCGCGCAGCCATTCCTTGGCCAGGGTGCAGTGTTCATTGCCGGCGGATTGAATCCGGAGAATATCGGCTCGATCGTTTCGGAGTTCCGAACCCGTGGCGCGTTGCCCTACGCATTCGATGTTTCGAGCGGCCTGGAAGAAAGCCCAGGCGTGAAGTCGCCGGAGAAGATGCGGAAGTTCTTTGCGGAAGTGGAGCGTGCTCTGCAGTAGGCACAAACAGAGCCGCTCCCCACTTACGTTCCACCCAAGGCCTTCAACGCGAGTCCCAGAATTTGTGACAGAATCGTGACGAGGATCAACGCCACCGGATACACCGTAGCGTAGGCGACCGCGGGCACGTCTGAGTCGGCGGCGTTGCTCGCGACGCCGAGGCCCGGCGTGCTGGTCATGCCGCCGCAAATCGCGCCCAGCGTGCTCAAGATGTCGAGTTTCAGGACCCAGCGCGCGAAGATGTAGGAAGCGGCCAGCGGAACCGCGGCGATCACAACGCCTGCGATGAAGAGCTGGACCCCTTGTGCCTTCAACACCTCGACGAAGTTCGCCCCTGCCTTCGTCCCAGCCCCCGCAAGGAAGAAGATCAGGCCCATTTCGCGGATGAAGATTTTGGCTGCCAGCGGCATGCGGAAGGACAGCGGACCGATGCGCCCGAAGTGACCGACGATCAGTGCTGCAAACAGGGGGCCGCCGGCCATGCCGAGCGCAACGCGCAACTCGCCGGGGAACGGCAATGGAATGAGGCCGATCGCCACACCGACCGCCAGTCCCAGCGACAACGGCAGGAAACGTGTTTCCTGCAGGCGGCGCTCCTGGTGACCGACCAGCGGCATGAAGCGCTGGCAATCAGCGCTATCGCCCACGATGCGAATCGTATCGCCGAATTCCAGGGTCGACGAACCGGTCGGTACCATCTCGATCTCGTCGCGCCACAACCGCGTGACGACGATGCCGTAGCGCTCGCGAATGTGCAGTTCATCCAGGCGCTTGCCGGCCACGGCGTCTTCGCTCACAATCAGCGTGTGCGACACGATGTTCGACGGCGGCTCTTCAACATTCTCAATCTGTGGGCCTATCAGCATCTCAAGCTTGTGCAGATTGTCGTCGGTGCCGATTGCGCGCACGCGATCGCCCAACTGCAGTTCCGCTTCGTTGCGAGCGGGGATTGTGTGTCCGAGCTTCGTGATGCGTGAAATGGCCGTTGTCGTCAGGTGGGCGGAGGACAGTTCGTCGACCGTTTTGCCGTGCAACTGTGGGTTCTTCATTTCGAGCCACACGACCTTGACGCCCGGTCCCTTCATCTTGCGTTCGACCTCTTTCGCTTCCTTTTTCAGATCGATTCGCAGGAAACGCGGCATCAACTGAACGAACAGCACGACACCCACGACGCCGAATGGATAGGCGACACCATAACCGACGGAGACGTTCGGATCCTTCAGGGCTTCAAGCGCGGCGGCCAGGCCCGGCGTCGTCGTCAACGATCCGGTGTACAGACCCGTAGAGAGCGCGGCGCCGAAGTGGAAAATCATTTCCATTGCAACCGTCGCAGCGAAGCCCGCAGCCAGCGTCACAATAGCCAGCATGGCAAACGCGATTCCCCGGCTTCGGAAGGCCTTGAAGAAGCGCGGCCCTGCTTGCAGGCCGACGGCGTAGACGAATAGCGCCACGCCAAGCGTCGTAATCGCTCCCGGGATTGCGATCCCGAAGTGCCCAAACACCAGCGCCACAAACAGAACGCCCGACGCGCCGAGAGACACACCTCGGATGCTGAGGTTGCCGATCAAGGTGCCCAGAAGGATGATGAGAAACAGAGAAAGGGTGGTGTTGCCCTGCAAAAACTCGATGACGTTCAAGGGAGGAGAGGAAACTCCAAGAGGGTTTTCAGCGGCGGCCTGTCCTTCTCGCGGCCGACGCGTATCGATAGTGCATTTCGGGGCACGGGTGCAATCCCTGACCTGGACATCATCGGTCCAAAATCACCGCTTTGTCGCCATTCGGACGCTCTAAATCGGCAGATTAAGCGTTTGCGAATGTTTTCCCTTGCCAGGGGGGCCGCGGCCGCCGACCCTCCGTCCGTCGTTGTTCTGACGTATGATTGATGCAGGTTCTGCTTTCTTCCCCTTCCTCACTCCTGCGTACCGCTCTCCTCCCCCGAATTCCGGGTTCCGTCTTCGCGCCTGCGCGATGCGGCTGGCGAGCACCTGAACCAGTCGCCATTCGCACTGAAGACAAAATCCCCGGAAGGACTCTTCCACATATATGACGTTTACTGAAATGCACCTCGACCCCCGCTGTCTCCGAATTCTTGAGAAGCAGGGGATCACCACACCTACGCCCATCCAGGAACAGGCAATTCCCGTCGCTTTGAGTGGTCGGGACTTGATCGCCATCGCGCAAACTGGAACGGGCAAGACGCTCGCCTTTGGATTGCCCGCGCTTGCTCGGCTTGAAAACACCCCCCGCGGCCACACGGGCATGCTCGTGCTGGCCCCCACACGCGAACTTGCGCAGCAAGTCCACGACGTACTCGCGCCTCTTGCGCGTGCCATGAAGCTGACCAGCGCCTGTATCTACGGCGGTGTCGGCATGGCTCCCCAGGAGCAGGCCCTGCGCCGCGGCGTCAGCATTGTCGTCGCCACGCCCGGACGGCTGCTCGATCACATCCAGCGCCGCAACACGCGCTTCAGCAAGATCTCGGAGCTCGTCCTGGACGAGGCTGATCGCATGCTCGACATGGGCTTCCTGCCGGACATTCGCCGGATCATGGCGGAACTGCCTGCGCAGCGCCAGACGATGATGTTCTCCGCCACGTTCCCTGACGAAATCGCCAATCTGACCAAGTCGATGCAGAACAACCCCCACCGGATTGAAATCGGCGCTGTTGCTCAGCCCGTGGATGCGGTGCACCAGACGATGTACGCCGTCGCCCGGGACCAGAAGTCCGAACTGCTGGCCGATATTCTTCGAGAGAAGGATGTCACCTCGACGGTCGTGTTCGTTCGCACCAAGCGCTCGACCGATCGCGTTGCCAAGACGCTGGAGCGCCAGGGCTACCGCGCGGCCGCGATTCACGGCGGCTACACGCAGAACCGCCGCCAGCGCGCAATCGATGGCTTCCGCAAGGGGCGCCACAAGATCCTGGTCGCCACCGACGTCGCCGCACGTGGCCTGGACGTGAAGGGCATCTCTCACGTGATCAACTACGACCTTCCGGCAACCTCGGACGACTACGTCCATCGGATCGGCCGCACCGCCCGCGCAAGCGCTACAGGTAATGCCATTACGTTCGTCTGTCCCGACGAAGGCCGCGATTTGGCGCTGCTCGAGCGGGCTATCGGTCGCCAGATCGAACGGATTTCGTGGGATGGCGAGGCCATGCTCGATTACCAGGCATCCTCGGTTCGCAGGCGCCGGCCGGCACCTGCGCCCGCCAGGAAGAGCTTCAAGCCCAAGGGCCAACGCCGCTCGGACAATCGCCCTCGTCGCTACTAAGCCGACCAACATCGCAATCATTCTCCCGGCGCCCACCCAGGCGCCGGGATTTCTTTTGGGGCTCCCGGAACCGGCGAGAACTGGCGTGGTGGCGGTCAAAGTCCTTGTCTTTCACGGACTCGCTGTCCGACTCTCAGAGTCGTCCTCGCACCCGAGAGTCGGGGACTGAACACTACTGAAGGACGGGCATCTATGAAACTCACGCGCCTTTTCGGGCTACTTATGATCGGAATGCTGGTGGCCTGCTCGCCCCAGGAAGCCGGTGATAATGGCGGTGGCTCCTCGGAATCCGCTAACGCCGGACAGCAAAATGAGCGCACGTTCCCGCCTGCGCCAAAGGGCACCATCCGCATCAATCTTGGCGCCGAGCCTTTCAGCCTCGATCCCAACACCGCCAACGACATCCCGTCCTCAAAGGTCATTCGTCACCTGCAGGAGGGGCTGATTCGATTGGACGGCGACGCGCAGCCGAAACCTGCCGTCGCGGAGAGTTGGGAGCACGACGATGCCTACAAGGTCTGGACGTTCCATTTGCGTGACGGGATGACCTGGACGAATGGCGATCCAGTCGTGGCCGGTGATTTCGTGTTTGCCCTGCGGCGAATTCTGACGCCCGCGACCCAGGCGCAGTATGCGCAGATGGTCTTCGGTTTCCTCGAAGGTGGCCGCGAGTTCTATTCATCCAACGGTGAAGATGACGAGAACTTCGGTGCTCGGGCGATCGACGATCACACGCTGGAGATTCGTCTGACGGCGCCGACGCCGTTCTTCCCGACTGTTGTGAACCACCCGAGCTGGTACGCGCTGAATCGTCGCGCCGTGGAAGCGAACGGCGATCGCTGGGCATTGAGCGCAGACACTTATGTTGGAAACGGTCCGTACATTCTGGAAGACTGGGCGCCGAAGGATCGCATCATCGTCACGAAGAATCCGAACTACTACGGGGCGGACGAAGTGAATTTTGATAAGATCGTGTTCCGCATGATCGAGAGCGAATCCACCGCGCTCGCTGCCTTCGAAGCCGGCGATCTCGATATCATCGATCGCATCCCTCTGCCGGAAGTGAAGCGCCTGCGCGAGACGCCCGAGTGGGCCGCTCCGCCGTACCTGGGCTGCTACTACGTCTGCTACAACGTGACCGAGCCACCGTTCGACGATCTGGCGCTGCGCAAGGCGTTCTCGCTGACAATCAATCGCGATATGATCGTGAACAAGCTGACGCGGCGCGGCGAAACACCCGCCACCGGTTACGTACCGGAGGGCATTCCTCTTCCGAACGGGAAGGACTATCGCGAGGTTGCTCCGAAGTTCATTCCGACGGGCGATTTTGCGAAGAATCTCGCCGAGGCCAAGCGCATACTGGCCGAGGCTGGATACGGAAATGGCAAATCGATTCCGCGCGTGTCCTACCTGTATAATACAGCGGACGAGCACAAAATCATTGCCGAAGCGATGCAGGCGGTGTGGCAGGTATCGCTTGGCGCGAACGTCGATCTGGTGAATGTTGAATGGAAGGTCAAAATCGATCGCGGCAATACTCAGGATTACGAGTTCATGCGCTCCGGTTGGATCGGTGACTATCTGGATCCGATGACATTCCTGGATATTTTCGAAACCGGCGGCGGCAACAACGATGCGGGTTATTCAAATCCGCGTTACGACGAATTGCTCGAGAAGGCGCGCCAGGAGACGAATCCAGACAAGCGCCTCGAGTACATGATCGAGTTGGAACGAATTCTGGTCGAAGAGGATTGTGTCGTCGCGCCGATCTATTTCTATCGCGAACCCTTCCTGATTCGCACAGACGTCAAGGACTGGGTGCGCAACGCGCTTGGCGACCTGGACGTTTCGCGCGCCTATCGAGTGGGGGAGACGTAAAAGAGGGACGGAGGCCTTCGTGTTCTTGTTGTTGCACCCCTTCAGGGTGCCTGAGTTCCACGAATCGCACACCCAGGGTGGCGCTCACGTTGTTCGCTGACCCTGGGCTATCTGATGTGGAATCCCGTTGGGATTCAAAGATGGCGACGCCAAGTGCATTCTGGCGATTAGTCCGATGGACTCGAACATCCGGAAATCCAAGGCAAGTGGATGCTCCTCCCTGGGATGGGTACCCCAGGCTATCTGATTTGTAGTTACGTTGGGATCTCGGTTTGCGGGCGGGCCGCATACTCTGTCGATAAGTCCGAAGGACTTGAACATCCAGAAGCTATGGGCAAGCAAACCCTCCGCCCTGGGACAACTGGCTCCAGGCTGTGTGACGTGGAATCCCTCTGGGATTCTGTTAAGCCTGCGGGCGGACTGTTCTACTGACAAGTCCGAACGACTTGAACATCCGACAGCCCAGGGCAAGCGAATGCGCCGCCCTGGGGCACCGGGCCCGTCAATCTGCACGCTGAAGGCGTGCAACAGGGTCAGATCTGGTCTAATTCACTCTATTTGTTTTTGGGAAGATGCTTCTCAACAAGCGCCTCGAGTTCCTCTTCGTGCAGGGGCTCGAGCCGTGCTTCGAGTTGGTTCCCTTCGCGGTCGTAAATGAACGTCGCGGGCAACGCGCCGGACCATTCTTTCGAGAACGCATAGATCAGCTTGTCGGGATCTGCGCTGACGACGAAGTTGGGATAGGGAATCCCCTTCTTCTTCAGGAACGGGGGGACTGTTTCTTGCCATTCATTGGGAAAGTCCGCAGAAAGGCCGACGAATAGCACGCCTTCGTCTTTGTACTCGTTCGATACCGCCACGAAGCCAGGCAGTTCCGCGACGCACGGTGCACACCACGTTGCCCAGAAGTTCACGACCAGCAGGTCGTGATCGTGACCAGCCAGCAGCGCCTCGATTTCGTCCATATGGATCAATGCCGATTCGCCCGCCGCGGGCAGCGTCACCGTCGGCGACGTCGGCGAATCATCCGCCTGCGCCAAACCGGGCAGGAACAAGATCGTAGCCAGTGCAAGAATCGCGAGCGGGCGCAGCATATCGAGAACTCCGGGGAAGATGTGAAAAGGCGCCCGGACGGCAATTGCCGATCCGGGCGCCAGAGACTTACGTACCTTCGGCAATCAGCTCTTGGTGGGGCGGACGCCGCGGGCGTACTTCAGGCCGCAGCCGAACGCGCGGGTTTCCTTCACGCTCGGTGCATTGCCGGCCAGCAGATCGTTCACAGCGTTCTCGACGTAGGACTTCAACTCGCCGTCCTCGTTGAACTTTCCGCTGTCGAACGCGCCATGGTACTGAACATTCATGTTGCCATCCAGCACGAAGACTTCCGGTGTGCGGGAAGCGCCGAACTTCGCGGCGATCTGGCTGTCCTTGTTCTCCAGAACGGGGAACGGCTTCGACTTGGCGTGCTCAGCCAGGTCAGCCGAGGCGTTGTTAATGCCGGAGTCGATGGCGACCACGTTCACGCCCTTCGCTGCATAGTCCTTCTGGAACTGCGCGATGCGATCCTGGGCTTCCTTCACGTACGGGCATTCCTGGTTCCAGAAGATCACGACGGTGGCCTTCTCGCCGGCGACGGACTTGAAGTCAACCGACTCGCCGGTGGCGGCGTTCGTCAGCGAGAAATCTTCGACCTGCGAACCGAGGCGGTACGGGCTGGCGGCTGTGTTCTTGACCATCTGATGGGCGTGCTCGCGCATCATCTCGCCCTTGCCTTCGAGGCTCTTCATTCCGGCCTTCATGTCCGCGCTGCAGCAATCGGCCTTCGCCTTGCCTTCAGCACACTCGCCAGCCTTCATTCCCTCGGCACAACAAGCGCCTTTTTCCTTACCTTCGGGACATTCGCCCGCCTTCTCTTTGCACTCGGCGCTGCAGTCGCCCTTCATCTTGCCTTCGGCACACTCGGCGGCTTTTTCTTTGCACGCCGCGCTGCAGGCCGACTTGCTCATGCCCTCAGCACATTGGGCTGCCTTCTCTTTGCATGCGGCCCCTTCTCCATCGCCGTGGCCGTCGGCCAGGGCAACGCTGCCCATCGTCATCAGGGCTGCCATCAACAGTACGCTTAGTTTCCGAACCATCACTTAGACTCCTCTGTCTGGGTGTTTCTTCCGGACTGTTCCGGGCAGTAGAATTCTGCTTGGGGGACGATGGAGCAAAATTCCGGCCGAATCATGCCTATATCCGCAAGTTCAACAATCAGAACATTAAGAACCGGGGCTTGCGCCCGATTCGACCATCAACAGACACTTGTCTTTGGCTCGAAAACCGGCTGGCTGCCTGCTTTTCGCCGCCAAAGAGGCTTGAGTCCGATCCTGGACGGCAGCGATTCTCTCACCAGAACCCCCGGGAGACGACGATGGGTCGCATTGCCTCCAAGATTGTTGTCCGCTCGCTCGCGCTGGGCGCCTTTGTCGCACTGGTTTCCTCTGCGGCCGCCACCCTCGGCGATCCGCCGCCCGAGGGCTCCTCATCCACAAACTTCATGCTGACCATTGCCTTCGGCCTGATCGTTCTTCTCGGCATTGGCGCGATTCTCCTGGTGCTGATGAAGACGAAGCGCCAATTGGAGGTCCGTGACCGCGACATGGAGGCTGCCGAGCAGGCCTTCGAGAAAAGCGTCCTGCGACAGCTCGGTCTGATGGAGGAGCCTGCGGCGGAGGAAGAACGCTGGATCAAGATCGAGAACGAACAGCCCCTGCCAGAGCCCGGCGAGCAACCGGTCCCCATGTACCCCCCGGAGCGGCCGCCTACACCCCCAGCCACTGGACCGGGCCGTTTCGACGCACCGCCCCAGGATCTCGATGAACTTGTGCGCCGCCTATCGACTTTAAAGGTCATCACCGATCTGGAAGGTCGCGTGCCCCTGGCGGTTCCGCCAGACGGGCTGATCTATCGTCTTTGCAAGGGCGGCCTTGTGCTGCTTTTGCCGCGGATGGAGTCCGAAGCCGCGATCGCCCACATGACAAAGCGCTTCGATATGGTCATTGCCATGACCGGCAGCGGGGATGTGGTCGTGTTGTCTCGCCTGCAGAATCGCCTGGCGGAGCTGATGGAAAGCCCCGGCGATTTCGACCAGAATCTGGGGCACCTGCTCGGCAAGAAGCCTTGACCCCCCGATAAGCACAAAACTTGCACAGAGCGGTGGAAATCTTTCCCACCGAGGAGACTACGTATGGCTCTGGAAATCACCGGCGAGATGTTCCGCCCCGTGGCCGAACGCATGATGGAAGCAATCGAGCTGATCCCCGAGGAGCAGCGCGACTTCAAGATCTGGGAGGGCACCTTCAAGGACGCAGAGGGCAACGATGCGCCGATGGCCGCCATGACCCCCGCCGAACTGGCCGCCGACGTGGTCAACGCCATGACGTTCTTCTGTGCCATCGCTAATGGCGAGATGGAGCTCACCCCGGATAGCTTCGCCAACGTCCGGACAAGCCGCGATGAGCTGGCATCCAAGCCCCTCGAGGAGATCGCCGCCATCGGGCGCGAGAAGGCCGATTGGGCTGTCCGTCAGATCGATGCGTTGACCCGCGAGCAACTGAGCGAGACGGTCAACGGTCCGCGCGGACCCATGCCCGCCCGCACGATGGCGATGCTGGAATTTCTGCACCTGATCCACCATCGCGCCCAACTCTACACGGTGCTGCGCGCGCTGGGCGTGACCCCTCCCGGCCTCCTGTAAGCCACCTTCCCCCGGCAGGATTCATGCTTTGGTTCTCTTCGAGGAACGAGATCGCCTCAAGAGAACCAACGCATGGCCTTTCTGCTCCTGAAGCCCCGCCGCCGCAGTTGGGCGACTCCCGAAGTCGCCGAGGATTCCACGCAGGTGTACCGGTGGCCGGCATTGATCGATCGCCTGACTTGGATTGTACCGCTTGTATCGATCGGTGTTATGGTCGGTGGTCTTGCACTCATTCGCGACAGTCTCTCGCAATCCAATCTCGCCGAGCTGACGACGGGTCTCCTGATGATTGTCGCGGCCGGCGGGTCGCTCGTTCTTCTTCTGATCTCCCACCTGACGTTGGCTCGCGAGATCCGCTTCACACGCGATCGGCTTGTGATTCACCAGACGGGACGCGAGCCCGTTGTGCTTGCCTACTCCAACTACCAGCGCAGTTGGGTCGTCGACCTCAGCCATCAGGATTCTGTGCGCTTTATCGTCTTTCATGGGAACCGCGGATGCACGGTGCTGTCTCCGCCGGATTGGTTTCTGACGGGCTTGATGGAGATCGTTCGCATTCAGCATGAAGAAGGCTGGTACGATCCGCAGTCGGAACGCATGGACGCGTTCGCGCATGACTTCCGCGAGGCCGATTCATCCTCAACGATTTAACACAGATCGCCAAACGAATTAAGACACTGCGTTTGCGAACTCTTTTTAGATCGCTAATTCTCTCTTAACAACTTCGAATTACTCCTCCGGCCGCAGCCTGAGAAACGCCGCGCGCATTGTCGCGCCCGACTCACAATTCCGGAGGTTCTCCGAAATGCGTTCTGCCCGCAGCCCCAAAGGTTTCACTCTCATCGAGCTACTCATCGTGGTCGCGATCATTGCGATCCTCGCCGCCATCGCCGTTCCCAACTTCCTCGAAGCCCAGACGCGAAGCAAAGTCGCCCGCACGCAGAACGATCTGCGCACGCAGGCCACCGCCATGGAATCGTACTTCGTGGACTACAATTCCTACACACGCGACAGCGATTCGTCGCTCGACCAGATCGACGTCGGCCCCGACGCTCTCAACCCGAACAGCGCCGTCTTTCCGCGTTGTGCGAATGGCGCTCTGCAGCTCACCACGCCGATCGCTTACATGACGACACTGTTGCACGACCCATTCGTGACGCAGGTTGCTATCGAAGGCGCCGGTGCGCAGGGATACCGCATTGGTTCCGGCTCCTGGTCATACGGCGCGTGGGACGGTGGACAGGCCCCGCCCAACCAGGATGACCACCAGGACTCTCACCTGACGTTCCCCGTGACTGGTCCCGTGCCTGCGTACGTAATGATCGGCGTTGGCCCGGATGGCGCGCGCGCCCGCATGGGATACAAGAACTTCCCGTTCATGTCGATGTACGAGGGCGGGGCCAGCACGGCTCTTCGCCCCGGCAAAGAACAGCCCCTTTGCTACACCAGCTACGATCCGACGAACGGCACCGTGTCGCTTGGCGACATTTACCGCTTCGGCGGCATGTATACCTCTGGCCGCTTCATGCTGGACGGCGAGACAATCGGCGCCCAGACGTCGCCTGGATCGCCCGTTTGGTAAGTTTACTCTGCTCCAGGTAGTTTGTCCCGTTCCCCTGCGGGACAGGCGCTTTCACCCTCGTGTGCTCCCTCCCGGTCTTGCAGGCGCCGGGAGGGTCGCACTTTTCAGCTGGGTTTGCGCGCGACCAGGAAGTAATCCTGCGGCCCGTACAGCAGCGTGTTGAGCCGATCGAAGTTTGCCTGCGATGCCGGATCGCCCGCGCGTACGAGGCGTTCGTGCTCGGGCACTTCGCTGATCTCTTTCGTCTCGACATGACGCAGGCCGACGACTTCGCAAAGCAACTGCAGCATTTGCGGGAAGACGAGCTTCTCGTGCGACAAGTCGAGATGGAACCACTTGTGCGCCATCAGCGTGTTCGGGTTCAGCGTCTCGAGAATCAAGATTCCGCCGGGGGCAAGAGCTCGCCGTGCGGCACGCAGGAACAGCAGGAGTGTCGGCGGTTCCAGGTGCTCGACGAACTGGAATGCCGTGATTGCGCTCCAATGATCTTCAGGGCCTTCGGACAAGTAGGCGATACCGTCGCCGATTTCGATCGGCAACTTCTTGTCGCGTCCGTATTTCGCCATCGCAGGATTAATGTCGATGCCCTTCGCGGCGAATCCGCCTTCGACAAGCATTGCCAGGAAGATTCCATCGCCGCACGCCACGTCGAGAACGCTCGGTGTAGATTCGAAGTCCTGGCTTTCGAGATGTCGTCGAATCAATTGCAGGTACTTCGTTTGGCGACGGCGGAGATCCTCTTCTTCGCCGCGGAACTGGCGTTGGAAGCGCAAGTACGCCAGATCGAGCTGGTGCTGCACGAGTGGGGACAGCCCCTTCTGTTCCACGATCGTGTCGGCCGCAGACATCGAAGGACGCGACAGTGGCGGCGCGGTCTTTTGCTTCGCGACGCGCTCTTCCAGCTTCTCGAGATGATCGACCAGCTTGCTCAACGATTCCGAATTCGTGATCAGACGCGCGCGCACTTCGCGCAGATCTTCCTGAACCTTCCAGGCCATCTGCCGAGTGTCTTCTAACTCGTCGCGCATCGACTCCATGCCCTTCCAGATGCCGAGATCGCCGTCTCGCGCTTCTGTTCGCGCCTGCTCGAGGCGAGCGTTCATGTCCTCGAACGCCTTCCAGATACCCTGGATGTTGTCACTCAACTGCGTCTGCAAATTTTCCAGCGACGCACGCATCTGGTGATTGTCGGCGTTCAGGCGCATCTGCAGGTCTTCCCGCAATTGCTCGACCGTGCCTGACAATTCCTTGTGAAACTCATCGAGTTCCCGAATGCTGCGCTTGTGCATGCTCGACATGTCGCGCGACAGTCGATCCACGTGATCTGCCAGCGACTCGATTGCCAGCGTGTTCAGTTCGTTATACGTGTGCTGTCGGCGCGCGATCGGCGCCATCAGGCGCAGAATCACCTTCTTGAAGAACTGCAGCCGAGACCCGGCGACCGGGCGACTGACTTCCTGGACACGCCGCATTTCAGGCAGTGTGGAGCCGGCGAATTCTGCGGCTGCCGATGGGAGCTCTTCCTCTTCCGCCCCGCCGTCAGGCGGAGTCAGCAGAAGCGTTTCTTCCATCGACTCGTCCGGCTCTGCCTGCGAGGAGCCGTCGCCTTTTACGAAGTTTTCGATGTTTCTTGCGAGTTGCTGCGGATCATAGTCTGCCACGTCGGATTCTCCTCCCAATCAGGGATTGTACGGATCGCGTAAATGGCGACGCCAAGCTCGCGCGGTGTGCGTCCAGGAACACAATCCTCCATGGGTTGGAAGGGCGGGTCGACGACAATCTCGAAGATTCCCAACCGTCCGATCGCTTCCTGGGGCAGCAGGAATTCGACGACCGATCGCTCCTTCTCGAGCTGCACCTCGCCGATCGCCCCGAATTCCTGGGAGTGCAGGCGGACCTTGACGTCGCTCGGGCCACCTTCCCGGGCAAACGCGCCGATCGCCAGTTCCATTCGGTTGTGCTCCGGCCGGAAGACGAAGACTGCCTCGTCCGCCGTCCACCGGAACGGTCCGTCCGGCGCTTCTTCCAGGGCATAGAAGCCGCGCAGAAAGGGCGACGGCACGTGCGCGCCGGGCAGCAGGGGATCGGCCACTTCGGAGAAGACCTCCGCCAGCGCCGCGCGAATATCGCCCGCCGAACTGGTCGAGCGTTCTGCAGAAAGCTGGGGTGCCAGTCGCACCATGCCGGACCACTTGTTCTTCTCCGCCGAGCGTACCCGGAACAGCGCAAAGCGGTCGGACCAATCGTAGCATTCTTCCAGGTGGGTTTCGTCCTGGTGAACGGCGACCGTCAGCGTGTACTCGCCTTCTCCCAGTTCCAATGGAATCTCGGCCGTGACTTCGACGGATTCACCCGGCTGGAACGAGCCCAGTTGCAAGTCCTGCAACGCCGTGTTGGTTCCGAACACATCGAGCCCGAGACGGTTCTTGATCAGGAAACCCACGGTCGGATTCTCGACCGGCGCAAAGAAGAGAACTCTCATGCGCAGCGACATGGCGCTGCCGGGCGTGAAGATCTCCGTTGGTTCGCCGCGCGAATCCAGAAGCGACAATCGCGTGACCAGCGCCTGGAATGTGCCCGAACGCCGCGGGCCATCATCCACACTATCGTGCGAGCGATGGATCCGCATCTCGACGTTTCCTTCACCCTTCGAAGCCAACAACGCGTTGTACTCGTCGAGCACATCCGAGGGGAGACCGCGACTGATCACGCGACCTTGTTCGAGCAGAATCGCCTCGTCGCACAATGTCGAAACGGCGGAGGGATCGTGACTGACAAACAGGATCGTCGTGCCCGCTTCGCGAAAGCGCCGGATGCGGCGGATGCACTTCTGCGCGAAGCGCGCATCGCCGACGGAAAGCGCTTCGTCCACGATCAGCACCTTCGGATTCACAGATGCGGCGATCGAGAAGCCCAGTCTGACGATCATGCCCGAGGAATACGTCCGGATTGGCTGATCGATGAAACCGCCCAATTCGGAGAAGTCGATGATCTCGCGTTCGTGCTCGCGGATTTCATCCGCGGAAAGGCCGAGCATCTGACCATTCACCCAGATGTTCTGGCGGCCTGTGAATTCCGGATGAAATCCGGTGCCGAGCTCCAGCAGCGCCGCCACCCGCCCCTGCACGTCAATGCTGCCGGTCGTGGGGATCAGCGTTCCGGTAATCAGCTTCAGCAACGTCGACTTGCCCGCGCCATTCGGCCCGATGATTCCGAACGTTCGCCCGTTCGGAACCGCAAGGTCGATGTCGCGCAGCGCCCAGAATTCCTGATGCCGGGGGCCGAAACCGGCCCACTCCAGCATGCGGTCCGCCGGGCGCCGGTAGAGTCGAAACTTCTTGCTGACGTTTTGAATTGTGATCATGAACGCGGGCGCCTTTGACCGGCCGCTGACTACTCGCTTTTATCCAGCTTCTTCTTCAATTCTGCCAACTGAGATTGCCAGGAGTTCGTGGACTCCGACTTCTCATCCGCCGCTTCTTCGCCGGCGCCCAGCTTCACGCGTTCTTTGCGAACGGGACAGAAGTTGCCATCCTCCAACTCGCAAGCGGGCAAGTAAGGCAGGTTGACCAGCAATTCCTCGCGCAACTGGGACAATGGATAGACTACCTCGCCGCGGTAGTACAGCTTCTCGTCGTCCTTATCCAGCCCCTCGGCTTCTTCCGTCCCGGCCGGCGGACGCTTCAGGAAGACCAGGTTGACGTTGGCTTCCAATGGGATGCGCAGTTCGTACAGGCAACGCACGCATTCCGCCACTGCGGACGTGCGAACCGTTCCGCGCACGCCCACGCTATCCTTACCCACCAGGCGCGCTGTGATGGCGACCTCGATGGGCTGGTCGAACCGGAATTCCGGATCTTCGGCAATTTCGAACTGGGCGGGCGTCATCTTCGCCGACAGCTCCATCGGGCCGTGATGAAGTTGCTCGACTTCAATCGTCAGAACAGGCATCTGCGGTTCCTCCTCGAACCTGGGTGGAGGCTCGGAAAGTCGGGGGCTTCCCGTCAATGGACGTTTTGGCGCCGTCCCTTCGTTGACGGCACACCCACCGTCGGGCATAGTCCTTCTTCAAACTCCCCGGAGGCCTCTCGCCATGCCCCTGCCCGATGACATTCAGTGGATCTTCTTCGATCTCGACGAGACGCTTTGGGATCACTCCTCTGCGTCGAAGTTTGCCCTGCGCGCCGCCTGCGAGAAGCACGGATGCGACTTCGACGAATTCATGCCCATCTTCCACGAAGCGAATCGGGCCCTGTGGGAACAACTCGCCCACGGCAGCATCGACGTGGCGACGCTCCGCATCCAGCGCTTTCGCGATACGCTGCGTGAAATCCTCGCAAACGGGGAAGTCGGCCGCCCCGATCAGATGAGCGAGGATTACCTCTCCATCTACCTCTCGCGCGAAAGCGAACTCCCAGGTGCTTCTGAAGTCCTCCGCGAGGCCGCGCGCATCGGCCGTGTCGCGGTCCTGACCAACGCGCCGCACGAAACGCAGGATATCAAGCTCTCGCATCTCGATGCGCGGCACTGCGTGGAGTGGATGCTGACGATCGACGAAACCCAATGCCTGAAGCCCCGTCCCGAGTTTTTTGAAATGGCCGAGAAGCGCGCCGGCCATCCCCAGCCCGAACAGATCCTCTACGTGGGCGATTCTTGGAGCAGCGATATTCAGCCCAGCCACGAACGCGGCTGGCATTGCGTCTGGATCAGCCGCGGACACGACTTGCCGGAGGAACTCGACCGTCTTCTGGTTGTGCCGACGATCGCCGATTTACTGCCGCACCTGCAGCAGTGGCAGAGGACTCAGTAGTAGATCCCGTGCGCCTGGTAGTAGTTTCGCACATCCTGGCTGCCAGCAAAGACAACGATCAGAATCCCCAGCGTCATCGAAACCGGATTGCAGTCGAGAATCGCCCCGATCAAGAGGGCGCCGACCAGTCGGTTCGGTGGCAACTTGTCGTTGTTCAGCATCTGAATGCCGAGTGTGAGGGACCAGATTCCGGCCACGATTTCCAGAACCCACGGAATCCAAATGCAAAGCGAACTGACCGCCCAGATCAGTGCCGAGAGCGTGCTGAAGATGCCGCCGACCAGATAGAGCACGGCGATCGCCGTCACCATGCCTGGTTTGGCGCCCGCTGCGTACTGTGCGGGGGGCACGTTCCCTTGCGCAGGGGGCAGTGCGTTGGGAATCGGGTTCGCATACCCGGGAGGCGGCGGCGCGGCGGGCTGCTGAGGTCCGGTCCCACCTACGGGCTTGGGAGGCATGCCTCCTCCCTCGGGGGGCGGTGGATAGGATGGATGCTGGTTATCGGACATAAATTTCCCTCCGACGCGATTTGTACCCTCTACGGCCAAGTCTTCGCTTTCTTCACAAATCCTATGATTTCCAGGTTTCGCCGGGGCCGACGGGCGGGGCAAGATGAAGCGCACATCGGGATGGCACTGCTTTGGCAAGAAACGAAGCCCAGCAGGAGTATTAACACACCAGACAGGAATGAACACTCGTTATGGAAAGAATCGTCGTCCACGCCAAATTCCACACCGGCCACCGCCAACTCGGCTACCCGGGCAAGTGTCGCTTTGTCCACGGCCACACCTGGCGCGGAACGATCCGCGTCGAATGCGACGAGTTCCCGCGCGACGAGCTGGACATGGCATTGGACTTCGGAGATCTGAAGAAGATCATGCGCCAGTTCGATCACAAGATGATCGTCGTCCCCGGCGACAAGGCCTTCAACGATCCGGAGATCTTCGAGCAGGAAGGCGTCGTCGTTATTCCCGGCAAGGGACCGAGCGTTGAGAACGTCGCCGCCTTCATCTACGATGGCGTCGTGGCGCACATCACCGAGAAGTACCCCGATCACGGTATTGCCTACACCATCACCGTCGAGATCCAGGAAACGGAGAATAACTTCTTCGCGATGGAGAAGTCAGCGACCGTCTGAGGGCGCCTAAAAACACAACCACCCCGGATTCGCGCGACTTCTCATGCACTGAGCAGGCAGAGTTGATTGCGACGCGTTCCGGGGTGGTAATCTATTGTGATCCCCCGTGAGGGATGCGGGTCAAGCTCCCTTGCGCACTTTCTGAAGAATGATCTCCAGCGGACAGAAGTGCGTGAAGGCCGACTGAAGCAGGTTCAATCCGACGAACGCCGTGAAGAGCAGAAACCACGGGCTGACGAAGTACGCCAGCGCGAGGCTCACTAACACGAATGTTCCGGCAACTGCACGGATGATGTTCTCATTGGTCATGGTTCGATCCTCTTTCTGCTACTGCACTTTCGGGGCAATGCGTTCCGCCGCGGTCAGGCCGCTCAGGACCTCAACCCGCGAGTCTTCTTCCATCCCCGTGCGAACAAACCGCCGCACGAGGTCGCCCTGCTCCTCGACCAACACAAACTCAAGCTGTCCTACGCGCGCGATCGCCGACTGCGGCACATACAGGCGATCGACTTCGCCCGTGGGGATCAGCAACCGTCCGAACATTCCGGGGTAAAGGTTCTCCACCGGCGGCAGCGAGACCTTCACCAGGAATGAGCGCGAGCCGCTCTGCGACTGCGGAACAATCTCGTCCACCTCGCCGGCGGCCGTCTGGTTTAGCGCATCGATGCGCACATCGAGCTGATCGCCCGTTGCCAGCTTCGTCGCCAGCGATTCGCGGACGTCTGCTTCCAGCCGAAGGCTCTTCGGATCGTACAGCTTCACGATCGATTGGCCGGGCGTGACCGTATCGCCAGGTTCTGCATAGCGATCGATCACACGTCCTGTGATCGGCGACTTGATTGTCGCGTAGGATAGCGACGCCTCGGCTTCATCCATGCCGCGTTCTGCGCGAGCGACTTCCGCCTGCAGCGCCTTGTAGTCGGCTTGCGCGCGATCCAGTTCCGACTCGGACGCAACGCCTTGCTCGAAGAGCGCCTGCTTGCGCTCGAACTCGCTCTTTGCGTCGTCCAGCTTCGCCTGTGCGGCCATGACGCTCTTCTCGGCCTGCCGAACGCGCGCAACAAGGTCGCGGTCGTCGAGGGTGATCAGAACGTCGCCTTCTTCCACGCGATCGCCGGACCGCACGTTGATGGAAACGATCGATGCCGTAATGCGTGGCGACACGGAGGTCTCGTTCTTCGCCCGCATCGTTCCCGTCGCCTGCTCGATCACCGGCTCCTGGACGTGTTCCACGGCGACGGTTTCGTCAGCCGCGGCGCGAATTGGCGGAGCGACGTGCTCCGGCGCCACCGACGGCGTGAACCAGCCCGCCAGGTAACCCATCACTGCGCCCAGGAATGCCAGGGCCAGCAGTACAACGATGATTCGCCCGAGCATCTTCATTCTTCTTCCTTCCTTTCAACCGGAAGGCCGTGGCCTTCCTTGCGTCCGTAGACCAGGTAGTAAACCACTGGAATCACCGCCAACGTGAACAACGTTGAAGCAGCGATGCCAAAGATGATCGACCACGCCAGGCCATTGAAGATCGGATCCAGCGTAATGACCAGGTTGCCGAGCAACGTCGTGCCGGCCGTCAGGAACACCGGGCGCATGCGGATGGCTCCGGCTTGCACCAGTGCTTCTTCAAGTTCCATACCTTCGCGCAATGCTTGATGGATGAATTCCACGAGGATGAGCGAGTTACGAACAACGATGCCGGCGAGCGCGATCATGCCGATCATCGCTGTTGCCGTGAAGAACGTCGGATTCGGGAATCCGCCGAATTCTTCCGGGCCCGGCCCAATGGAATTCAGCAGCCAGAATCCTGGCATGATGCCGATCATCGTCAGTGGAATCGCGGTCATGATAATCAATGAAATCACGCCGGAGCCCGTCTGGATCATCAGGACAACCATGATGCCGAGCAGCGCCGCGCCGAACGCGATGCCGAGGTCGCGGAACACACGCAGCGTGATCTTCCACTCGCCTTCGCCGTTCCACTTCGCATTCACGTCCGATGGCAGATCCCAAGGAATGCCGCTGCCGCGCACGAGGTAGTTGCGGCCCTCCAGCGGAATGTCGACGGCCTCGGTGCGGCCCTTGTCGGCCATTACGTCGAGGATCGCATCGGCCGGCGCACGACCAGCCAGTTCCGCGAATACGTACGAAACACGCTTCAGGTTCTTGTGGTAGATCGTTTTGTCTTCAACCGTCTGTTGGAACTCGCCGATCTCGCCCAATTGCACAAGCGGCTGGGGCGCATCGACGAGCCCGCCGTTCTGGCGCTGCTTCACAATGCCGGGACGCCCGCGCACGAACAACGTCAGCACATCGTGTGGCGTCGAGCGTCGATCGACCGGGAGCTGCAGGCGAATCGGCAGCGGGTTCGCTTCCGACGGGATTTCCAGGTCGCTGGCGACCATACCATCGATGGCAAGGTTCACCGTGCCCGAAATGTCCTCTGTGGCCACGCCGGAAAGCGATGCCTTCTCTTTATCAGTCACGAAGATCAGCTTCTTCTGATCGGCTTCGACCGACGTGTCGATGTCCACCACGAGCGGTTCCTTCTTCAGGCGGTCCGCCAGAGTGAACGCTGCCTCTTCGATCTGCTCGTAGGGTGTGGCCGGCTCGCCGTACAGCTCCACGGTCACTGTTGAAATCACGGGAGGTCCGGGCGGCACCTCGACCAGCTTGATGTTCGCCCCTTCTCGTTCGGAGATCGCATCGATGTCCTTGCGAATGCGCAGGATCAAGTCGTGCGACTGATGCTTGCGCTGCGTCTTGTCCAGCAGCGTCACACGCAGATCGGCGACGTTTCCACCATGCCGCAAGTAATAGTGCCGCACCATGCCATTGAAATCGATCGGCGAGGAAAGGCCTACGAAGCCGGCGAACTCGACGACTTCCGGAACCTCGCGTAAGTAGTCAGACACGGCCTGCGTCACCGCTTGCGTGCGTTCCAGCGTCGTGCCTTCCGGCATATCAACGATGACCTGGAATTCGTTCTTGTTGTCGAACGGCAGCAGCTTCAGCGGAACCAGTCGGAACGCGGGCAGCGCCGCCGAAGCGAAGAATGCGATGACGACAATGCCGACGAAGAGCCAGGCGCGTTTGCGTGACTTCACAAGGGGTCGCACGAAGAGATTGTAAATCTTGTAGAGCATCGTGTTGCGGATATCCCACTTCTGGTCATGAGCCTTGGGTCGCAACAGCTTCATCGACATCCATGGCGTGATCAGGAACGCCACGAAGGTACTCATCACGACGGCCAGCGGAACATTTGCCGCCATCGGTCCCATGTACGGTCCCATCATGCCCGTAATGAATGACATCGGGATGAAGGACAACACGATGGCGATCGTGGACATGATCAGCGCGTTGCGCACTTCCTGGATTGCCAGCAGTACCGACTTGCGCTTCTTGTATTTGCCCATCGTCAGGTAGCGATCGATGTTGTCGATACCTGTGATTGGATCGTCGACGAGCAGACCGAGCGCCAGGATCAGGGCAAACAGAGTCACACGATTGATCGTATAACCCGTCAGCATATTCAAACCCAACGTCGCGCCGTAGCAGATCGGAACGGCTAGGCCAACAACCAGCGCGGCGCGCCAGCCCATCACCACGCCGATGAAGATCACGACTGTGATGATCGCGACGAGAAGGCTCGAAACCAGATCATTCACCTTCTGGTTCGCCGTCTCGCCGTAGTTGCGAATGATGCGATAGTGAACTTCCGGCGGGAACAACTCGTCGTCGAGTTGCTTCATCATTTCGACGACGTCGTTCGCGACCCAAACGGCGTTGGAGCCTTTGCGCTTCGCGACAGACAGCGCCACGGCGGGGTAGATGCCCGTCTTCGGATCGTTTTCACCACTCGCCGCGCCGAAGCCCATCCACGTGTAATTGTCTGGCTCGATCGGGCCGTCGATCACCGTGGCGACTTCGTTCAGATACACCGGCACGCCGTCGACCACATTGACGACGGCATTTCCCAACTCTGTCGCATTGTGGAAGAACTCGCCCGTCTCGATCAGAATTGCCTCGTCCATCCGATCAATCTGGCCGGCGGGCAATTCATCATTCGAAACTTGCAGCGCCCACGCCACGTCCATTGGAGTCGTGCGGCGCGCGGCCAGGGCTTCCGGATTGAGCTCCACACGGATCTCACGTGGACGGCCACCGGTCACCTCGACGCGGTTCGTGTTCTGAATGCTGTGTAGCTTCAGAACCACTTCTTCCGCGAGGCGGCGCAATTCATGGTCGCCGGTCTTCTCCGGGTCCTCGCTCCACAACATCGCGATCACAATTGGAACGTCATCCACCTCCAATGGCTTCACAACCCAGCCGGAGACAGAGGATGGAACCTTGTCCGAGTTCGAGTGAATCTGATTATAGATTTTGACCAGCGAATCCTCGCGGTCCTCGCCCACGTAAAAGCGCACGGTCACGACCGATTGGCCCGGCCGTGACATGGAGTACACGTACTCCACGCCGTCGATCTGGTAGAGCAGGTTCTCGAGAGGAGTCGAGATCTGGCGCTCAACCTGCTCGGCGCTCAGTCCCGGTGCAGTCACGAACACATCCGCAAGAGGAACCACGATCTGCGGTTCCTCCTCGCGGGGGATGATGTAGAGAGCGATGATCCCGGCGGCGAGCGCAAGGAAGCCAAGGATGGCCGGACCGAAACCGGTCAGGAATGACGCGACAACTTTCGAGCCCCAATCCAGGCGTTCCTGCGGCTCGCCCTCCGGAGACGGCGCTGCCTTCTCACTCATACGTGCGCTTCCTCCGCCGCGTGCAGCTCGGCGGAGAACGCATTACGATCCTTGTTGATCCGGTTCAGGACAGTTTCCTCAAGCAGATCGCACAGATCGCAGAGCCGCGGGTCACGAATCTGGTAAAGGACCAGCGTTCCCCGACGCTCCGTTGATACGACACCCGCACGACGCAGGATCCCAAGGTGCTTCGACACCGTCGGCTGAGACACGCCGGTCTCCTCCACGATGTCTTTGACGCAGTGGGCCTCAAAGCGGATGAAGTCCAGAATCTGGAGCCGAAGGGGATCGGCCAGGGCCTTCAGATGAGCAGCAATGATGTGGAATGCTTCGCAGTTGTTAATAGTCATCTCAGTTATTCCCATAGTGTTATATTGCAATATTGCCTACACAGGCGTGCCGGGGTCAAGCCAAAAGCTCTATACCCGAAAAAACAGGCGTGGATACCTGGCTTACGCCAGGATCGGCTTCAGGTTCAGGTTCGTCGGAATCGGCCTGTGGGACCCTTGCACAGTCCCAGGCGTTCTCTCCTCCACGAGAGTCCTCCCTCTCGTCACAATGACCCCGATGGCGGGGCGGTTCCTCCGCGTCTCAGTACATCATCCAGGTGTCAGCCGCGCCCGCCGGTGGCTCCAGCGTCGCGATCCAGTCCCGAATCAGTTGCACGCCCTCCTCGTCCACTCGGCTCGTTCCGAGCGGTGGCATGCGGTTCATCGAATCCAGGGTCTCCATGCGCTCGACCAATACTGAGCGGTCCGGGTCTCCGGATGCGATAATCCGTGCATCGGTGATGCCCAAGTCCCCGCGGTCCGGCACCATGTCGATGGCGGCCATTTCCGCGTTTGTGATCTCCCATCTCAGGTCCAGCACGGTTGGTGCTGTGCCACCGGGAATGTGGCACATCGAGCAATTTGCGGCCAGGTAGGCTCTCGCTCGGTCCTGCAGCGTTCCCTCCGTTCCTTTCGCCCGCGGCATGGCGGGCAGATTCGCCGGATCGTCCGGCAGTGCTTCCGTGAACAGTGAAATGTGATCGTACGTCCGCAACTGGTTGTCGACGATTCCCGAGTTCGGGAACTCGAAGTTCCAGTTCATTTGCGGCGTATTCAGCCCCAGCGCTCCATTGGCCGCATCCGTGTGGCATTGCAGGCACTGGTTCCGATTTGGGTATTCCCACGAGTAGGCGAATGAATCGCCGTTCTTGTCGGTAATCATGAAGGGGCGGGACTTGCTGCCGGTCAGAAGCGTTGCGTCCGTTTCCGCCTCGTTCCACTCGTAGGAGAACCCGTGCCACGCGCCGCCATTGCGAATCAGCAAACGCGTCTCGATGCGCTGGAGCGTGCCGGCTGGATCGCGTTCGTCCAGGGACAGCAGAAAGTTCTTCACCAAAATCGATTGTTCCGGAAAGTCCCAACCGCGGTACTGCTGATAGCCCATCTGCTCCAGGCCCGGCATTGCGAAGTAGCGTTCCTTCTCCGCATTGTCCGACCACAGGCGCGTGCTGGGCTCGTAAGCAATGATGCCGGAAGTCGTGAGGTCCTCACCGCTGCCGACGGCCAGCAGCGCAGGCATGTCGCTCAGCTTCGTCGGGAAGTCCGTGGTTCCGCCGGGCGTCGCGGGGCGCAGCACGTAGATTTTGCCGAAGTAGTCCAGCACATAGACCTCACCGTCCGATCCCTGGCCAAACGCCGTCGGCGTGATGCCGGAGTTCTCGACCAGCGTATACGGCCCGGCGGTCACATTCTCGCCGTCGTACTTCAGGCCGAAGATCCGGCCGCTGCCGTAGTCGGCGTAGATGTAGGTCCCATACAGGTCCGGCACGTCCGTGCCGTAATACACGTAGCCGCCCGTCACGGACAAATCGCCGTCCGCGTGGGGATACTCGGCGATCGGCAGGGTCAGACCGGTCTGGTCGCAAGTCGTTGTCGAGGGCGGATAGCAGTGCGTGCCCTCCATGATGTTCCAGCCACAGTTTGCGCCGGATTCGATGATGTCGATTTCTTCCCATGCGCCCTGCCCGACGTCGCCGGCGTACAGCAGACCCGTGACCGGATCGAAACTCATTCGGAACGGGTTGCGCAGACCGTATGCGAAGATCTCTTCACGCGCACCGGCCGGGCCGGCGCCCGCGTAGAACGGATTGTCCGGCGGAATGGCGTAGGGCTTTCCTGCGTCCGGCGTCCCCAGGACATCGATGCGCAGGATCGTACCCAGGAGTGTTGTCGGATCCTGGCCGTTGTTATAAGTGTCCCCGCCGCCGCCGCCATCCCCCAGCGACACATACAGCATGTCGTCCGGGCCGAACACGAGCATCCCGCCGTTGTGGTTAGTCGCGGGCTGCGGGACGGAGAGCAGAATCTCCTCCGTCGAGGGGTCGACCGAATTGTCTGTCGGATCGTCGTTCGTGAAGCGTGAGACCCGCGACGTGCCTGGATAGGACCCGTTCCACGAGTAGTACACGTAGAACTCGCCCGTCGTTGCGTAGTCCGGGTCGAAGGCGAGACCGAGCAGGCCTTCTTCGCCGGAGTTCCGTACGCGATCGGCAATGTCAAGGAATGGGGTCGTAGACGTGGGATTACCGGACTTATTAAAGACCGAAATCACTCCGCCCTGGCTGACGTGGAACAGGCGACCGGAACCGTCCGGGGCCTCCACCAGCAGCACCGAGTAGGTGAATGAAAGATCGGGGAACGCCTCGACCAGTTGCATCGTCCCGGGATTGTCGTTTGGAAGCGAATCGATCAGCAGAGACGTGTTCTCCACCCGCGTATCGATGCCGTACGGCTGGGCGCTTACCCAGCCGGCGACGCAGCACATCGATGCAGCGAGCAGAGTCTTCAGTCTCAACATTCTCGGCCTCCTCCTCCCGGGGTGGCGTGAATGAGTCTACGGCGCGATCAGACGTCGACGCCGATGGCGTTCAAGAACTCCTTCTGGAACTGCGGCTTGCGCTCGTTCAATTGCCTCAAGGCCGCGCGCACGCCGTCTTCGTCCTGCTGCTTCTCGGCGGCCAGGAAGAAGTAGAACTTGATCTTCGGCTCGGTGCCGCTCGGGCGGGCGATGGCCTTCGATCCGTCTTCGAGATCGAACAGAACAACGTCGCTCGATGGTTGATCCACCGTGCCAATCTCTTCGCCCGTCTGGCCGTCGTAGATCTTGCCTACGTCGATGCGCGTGCGGCGGACGACCTTGTCGGAGCCGATCGCCTTCGGCGGATCGTTGCGAATCCGATCCATGATCGCCTTGATCTTGCCGGCGCCTTCCTGGCCCGGCATCACGACCGACTTCTGCCACTCCACACGCGGCTCGAACCGCAGGTAGAGGTTCTCGAGATAGTCGATCAGCGTCATGCCTTCACTCTTTGCCCAGGCAGCCATTTCGGCGACGACGCAACTGGCCACGATACCGTCCTTATCGCGACAGTGACCGCCGATCATGTAACCGTAGGACTCCTCGGTTCCGTAGAGGAACTCGACTTCCGGATCCTCGGCTTCCCACTGGCGAATCTGGCGGGCGATCCACTTGAATCCTGTCAGCACCAGCGGGCAAAGCGCGCCGTGGCTTTCGGCAACTTCCTGGACCAGCGGCGACGTGACGATCGTCGTCACGGTGCCCGGTTTCTTCGGCATGCGGCCGGTGCGCTTGTGCTGAGCCAGAACGAAATCGCAGGCCATTGCACTCAGTTGATTGCCGGTGACGAGGACATACTCACCGTTGTGCTGCACGGCGATGCCGAGGCGATCCGCGTCCGGGTCGGTCGCCAGAACGAGCTCTCCACGAACCTTCTTGGCCAGTTCGATAGCACGGCCGAGCGCGGCGCCTTCTTCCGGATTCGGCGACGCCGCCGTCGGGAAATTCCCATCCGGCTTCATCTGCTCTTCCTCGGGGAAGACTTCGGTGAAACCCCATCCGCGCAGCGCGCGCACGGCCATCGTCGACCCGACGCCGTGCAGCGGCGTGTAGACGACACGCAGTCCGGAGTTTTTGCAAAGCTCGGGCGAGAACTGCTGGCGCTTCACGGCTGCCAGGTAGGCATCTTCCAGATCCTCGCCGATAATCTTGATCATGCCCTTGGCGATGCCTTCCTGGAAGTCCATCGTCTGGACCTGGCTCATGTCCGTGATCTTGGCGACCTCGGCGATGATGCCCTTATCGTGGGGCGGCACGACCTGCGAGCCGTCATCCCAGTAAACTTTGTAGCCGTTGTATTCCTTCGGGTTGTGGCTGGCCGTGACCATGATGCCCGTGTGGCAGCCCAGTTCCTTGCACACGAACGAAGTAAACGGCGTGGGGCGCAGTTCGCGCGTGATGTGAACGATGATGCCGTTCGCAGCCAGCACCGCCGCGGCCGTCTCTGCGAATTCCCGCGAGAAGTTGCGGCAGTCGTGCGAGATCGCCGCGCGCAAGGGGCCGGGCTTTGTTGCGTTTTCTTTGACGTAGTTGGCCAGGCCCTGAGTGGCCCAGCTCACGATCGTTTCGTTCATGCGGTTGGTGCCGGCGCCTACCACGCCGCGCAGTCCGCCCGTTCCGAATTCCAACGTCCGGTAAAAGCGATCTTCCAACTCCGCCACATCGCCGGCGTCGACCAAAGCCTGGATTTCGCCGCGCGTCTTTGCGTCGAACTTGTCCGACGTCCACTCCTCGACGCGCTGCGCGATTTCGGGTTTGGAAAAGTTCAATTCCTGAATCGTCATGGTTCCCAGTGTATCCTTAAGTATTCCGAGGGGTTATCTATCCTTCGATGCCAATATCGAGATTTGCCGCAATGCGAAAACCCACCCCTTTAAACTTGGCAACCGCCGCGCCCTCAATGGTTTTCGGGAGGATGCCGTTCAGGATGGACTTAATAGACAAGTGGCATTCGGAATCCCAGCTCCCCTCTCAAGCGGGACTAACTTGTCACATAGGAGCATATCGTCGCCGCAGGAGCAAGAGGCGTTCGCACTCCCGGCCCAGAAATCGACAGAGGGTGGCGTCTCCCGCCCATTGACACCCTGCCGCTTTCGGCACCAACTACCGCCATGCGACTGGCCCTGATCATCCCCGAATCCACCGCCGATTTCCCGCCCCTCGAAGCGGGCCACCTGGCCGCTTACGTCAAGGCCCACTGCTGGTGGATCGAGGCCAGCTTGCAAGGAACAGCCGAGGATCTCCCGGCCGCCGATCTTGCCGTAGAAGTAGGCATATTCGACGATCTGCATGCTGCGGCGCGTGTCGGCGTCGGCCCGGAAGGAGCCCGGGCGCTCCTGGAAGCCGTCCGGCTCTTCAACGACAAAAAGAGCCCCTCCCCCGAGGAGCTCGAGGGCATCCCCGGGCTTCGTTGGCGACGCGACGGCAAGGCCGTGATCAATCCTGGCACTGGCGGTCTTGAGATCGTCGATAGCCTGCCGCCCGCGGATCGCGAGCTGATCGGCGACGACGATCCCAAGATTGCGCACATGCAGTCTCACCATTGCGGCCACCCCTTCTCGCCGCGGCGCCTCGTGGATGAGGTGGCTGCCATCCGGAAGCACCAGAACCCCGAGAGCATTCGCATTGTGGACGACCGGCTGGTTGGCGATCCGGCTCGCTGGAGCGAGTTCGCCCGTCGCCTCCACGGGCGCGGCCTTCACAAAGGAATCGTCTTCCGTGCCGCCGTTCAGCCGGACCGGATCACGCCGCGGGTGGCCCGGGAATTGGCCGCCGTGAACTTCCGCATGCTCGATTGGACCACGCGCGATTCCAAGGCCGAGCGCCTCTGCCTGCGGGCTCGAGCGCGGCGGAGCGAGGCCGACGCCGCCCGCCTGCAGCGTCAGCTTGACCGCCTTCTCGGCTCTCGGCTCGTTCGCATCGCGGATCGTTTTCGCCGCAAGTGAAGGCTTGCGCCGCCCCAGATCATCATCTCATGTAAATCACAATCCCGAGATCGGAGGCGGATCATGCGTCCAGTTCTTCTCGCATTGTGCATCACCCTGCTGAGCGGCCTCGCGCCGGCCATGCCCTACAGCCCTGCGGGGGCCACTTTGATCAACGGCAAGACGCGGGAAGAGCGCATCAAGGAGCACGAGGAGCGCGTGCGCGGCATCATTGAAGAGCGACGCCTGCAGCGCCTCGCAGAAGGCGATGCCGTTTCGACCGCGACAGCCGAACCGGTACTGCCCGATTTGCCTCCTCGGCCGATCCCGCAGGCGCCCCTTCCGATGACTGAGGAAGACTTGCAGGCAGATCCAGCCCTGCAGGGCGGTGTCGAAGCGTTGATCGATCGGGTGCGCTTCGTCCCAAAACCCGTTGCGATCGATGGTATTGAAGTCACTTTGCCCGCGTACGTGGATGATGTGCAGATCGAGGGCCTGCCTCCGATGCGGCTCGATGTGATCCGCGCCGAAGCCATCGTTCAGGCCGGCGATTTTCGTTGGATTGTGTCCAGCGACGGCACCACGCGGCCGATGACGATCGGCGAACTGGATCTCATCCGCCGCCGCCACCTGGATGAGCTAAAATCCTGGGGACCGCCCGCGACGGCGATGTTCCGGCAGGCCAAGGTCGAGCAGGTTTGCCAGGTTCTCGCCAATGCCGCCGGGGTGAGAATCGACGTGGATCCATCGCTCGCCGGGCGACGTGTCAGTGTGGTGCAGAAGGATGTGCCGACGGGCACGATTCTTCGCAATATCTGCCTCAAAGAAGGATGGACTTTCGATCTGACTGAGGGGGGCGCGCTGCTTCGAGCCTATCCCTTGGCTCCTGATCTGAATAGAGCTCTGTCACAGGAATGTACCTTGATCTCGATTGATGCCGACAAGGCCGTCATCGGCACAATCGAGGGGCCAATGGAGGTCACTGTCGGTGCAAGGATCCCCATCCCGCTCATTGGTGGGGGAGCTTTCCTGGCGGAAGTCGTTGCTGTGCGTCCGGAGCGCTACGAGGTGGAATTTCGCCTCGGGGACAAGACCGCGTGGATCGTCGGGTTTCCGGACAAGTACGCCAATGCACCCGTTACAGCAATCTTTCAGGAGGCCCAAATCCGCCAGATCCTGATGGTGATCGGCAACTCGGTCCCCGGGCTCACGATCGCAGTGGATGATAACCTTGGGCTGACTCGCGCGTCCATCGTCCTGAAGGACAAGCCGGCGCGCGAGGTCTTGGGAATACTCGCTCGCACGACTCGCCTGTCCTATCGTTGGACAGGCCCGGACCGCCTGGTCTTTGGCGAACCGGAGGACCTGGCAAAGCTGGGGGAATGACCTGATTTAGGGTCCGGGGCCGCACAAGGCCCTTGCATGTTACTTCTGGAACGTTTGTTGTTGTGAGGACGCACAGAGCGCCCGGGCCATGAAAACATTGCCTGGGCGCGACTGAACCTTGCGATTCGGCATCAGGATTGGGGAAAAACCGGATGGCCACGCCCTCAAAGCGCTCCCGATGGGTTCTCATCTCCCTGACCGTCTTCTTCCTGGCGGCCGCCTTGTCCTGGGGATATGTGACCGAGCGTCTGACGAGCGCGCCGTATCTCTCCATCGCCAATCTGGAGCGCGAAGTTTCTTCCCGCGTTCTGCCGGACGTGATTCTGCGCAATCGCCCCAAGAACATGGATCAGTACCAGCACTTCCTCTTCTACCTGCCGTTTGGGCTGCTGGCGGGAATTGGCGCCGAACTGGCCCGCGGGTGGTGGCGGGGGAGCGCCCGAGATCGACTCCGGTGGCTGACGCTCCCCGTGCTGGGGCTATGCGCGCTCGGCTGGGCGGGACTCGACGAGTGGCAGCAGCGCGATCTGCCCGACCGCGTTGCGTCCTGGGGAGACCTGTCGGCCGGGTGGCTTGGGATTGTTGCCGGGATTGCGTTGTACGTGTTGGTGATCTGGTTCCTGAGCCGACGTCGCGAAAAGCGAGAAGCTCTGGCTACCGCTCAGGACGTGCAGAGCGGATAGACCTCGTTCCGGGCGCGATCCAGGTCCTCCGGGAAATCGATTTCCGTCCAGGGAGTGCCATCGACAGGGATGGCGTTGAAGGTCGCCTTGCCAAAGAGCAGGGCGATGCCTTTCGGTGCCCACGCCTTCTGGCCGCCCGTCATCAGGTGAACGCGCGCGTGCTTGAAAAAGAGCCCCGACGTCTCGGCGCTGAGTTTGATGAGGCCGACGTTCTCGCCCATCTGTGGTCCCGGAGCCAATTCCTTTGAGATTGCGGTCACCACCCCATTCTCTGCCTGAACCTTCATTTCCTCTTCGCCAAGATCGCTGTCGAAATCCACCAGGATCGCATTCGGTGCGGGATCGTTCAGTAGCTTCTTGAGCAGCGACGGGTGAAACAGCACGTCGGAGTTTACAATCAGGGCGCCCTTGCGCGCCGCCTGTTCCGCCAGCCCGAGCGAGTACAGGCTGTTCGTCGTTGCGAAGTCCGGATTGTGGTACGTCACCACGCGGCGTTCGCGAAGGTGTTCTTTCACCGCGTCGGCCTTGAAGCCCGTCACGATCGAGATCTTCTCGATGCCGGCTGCTTCGAGCTGGCGAATCTGAAAGTCGAGCAACGTTTCCGGGCCCATGTCGATCAGGGCCTTCGAAGCGCCTTCATCGTTTGGGCTCAGTCGCTTGCCCTGGCCCGCAGCCAGGATGATCGCATTGTTGATAACGGGAGAAGTCACGGCGGGGTCAGCTCCAGCAGGTTCAGGATCGCCCGATGGGCGGCGTCGGTTGCCTGGCCGGGGTTGTAGAAGTAATCCGCAGCCGCCGCCCGACGGATTTCGCTGTGCGTGCCGGGATCGGACAACGCCGCGGTAATTGCTGCGGGAACGTCCTCCGGCCTCTGCACCACAACCCCAGTTTTCCGACCCCACGTATCAAGGTCAATGCTTTGCTCGTATTTTTCAAACAGCTCCGGCACGTCCATGAACAGGATCGGTCGATCGCGCAGCAGAAACTCGTTCGCTGTCGATGAAGCATCGCTGATCAACAAGTCGGCCGTTGCCAGGAACGGTACGATATCGCGCTCTCGAATCCACGTCCACGGGGCGTTGGCCTCTTGCTGATCGGCCAGCCACGCACCCCAGTCGCGTCGATTGCGCGCCGGATCCAGGCACCAGTCGTGCAACTTAAGCAGCAATGTCACGTCGCCCATGCCACCGACAGCCCGGAGGATTTCCTCGCCCATCGTGTTCAGCGACGCCTCTTTGCGCCACGTCGGAGCGTATAGAACCACGGGCTTGTCGGTCGGCAATCCGCGGGAGGAAAGCACCTCGTCGCGCACGAATTCACCGTTCACGATCGGATCGGTCTTCGGCATCCCGATATTGACCATGCGCGGATCGTCTTCGGTCAGGATCCCGCGTTTCACGAATTGATTGCGCTGATACGGGCCAATCAGGAAAGCGTGATCGTAGTCGCGAATCTGCTCGCTGTAGGCTTTGCCCTTGAACGAGATGCCGTGAAAAACGTGGACCTTCTTGCGAGCGCGCTTACCGACGATACGCATGTCGGGGCTGACGTAGAGGTCGTACTTCTTCCATCGCGCGGTCGTTTTGGAAACGAGCCGCTGCGGATCGACGCCCATGCCTTCATAGAGCGCGCGCACATCCTGCCCTTCTTCGCCGACTGCGAAGATGTCGAGGCGAACGCGCTCGTCCGCGAGCAACCGCCCCGCCACGCGCGCGAACATCAAGTAATTCATCGGGGCTTTGCTGAAGAGGAGGATGTGTTTCATGGTTTCGCCGCTTGCTCTGCTGTGATTACTGCCGACTCCCCTCTGGGAGCTTGGCTTGAGGCCTGCCTCGAGACCTGCATTCGTCCTATCCGATTAGAATCCCAAAGGGATTCGACAACCGATAGCCCAGGGCGAGCGAAGCGACGCCCTGGGGAAAAGGTCCCAACACCCCGCACCCTGAAGGGGTGCAACATCGTCAATCCCACACGTATCTTTCGTCGTACTGCACCTCATACAACTCCAACAACCTTCGCAGTTCTTCCTGAAATGAGACCTTCTTATGATGCTCCATTTGAGTCCGAATGTACTCCTTCAGCTTCGCCGTGTGGGCAGGACTGATAGAGAACGCGGCATATCCCGACTGCCAATGGAAGTCCTTGGCGTTGCGGAACTCCCGCTTCAACCACTTCGAGCTTTCCTTCTTCGCGTCTCTGACCAGATCCCTCAGTCTGGCGTTCTGCGATAGCGCGAAAAAGATGTGAACGTGATCCGTTGCTCCGCCGACTTGAAATGCCGGGCATTCGAGATTCCGGCAGGCGCCTGCAAGATACGCGTGGAGTCGCTGGCGCTCTTCTTCCGACTGAAACCAGGGCCGGCGTCCTTTGGTCGAGAACACCAGGTGCACGTAATTCTGGACCAGGGACTGAGGCATGCCGGGACTCCTTCGGAACTGTCTTGAGCCCTTTCAGGGCTCGATGCCTCCATCGGATGGAACCCGGGGCGCCGCTTCCGCCTTCGCTGAAGCTCCGGCGGACGAGCCGCTTTGCCCCGGGCTATCGAATGTCAAAGCCCTTCGGGCTTTTGGTCCATGCGTGGTTATCGAGAAGCCATTGTGGCGCTTGGTCTGGCGGAGTGGCGGGAATCTGATTCGTGCTCGTCACTCGCCACTAATCAAAACACCTCGCCGTCTGCGAACCACAGGGCCAATTCCTTCTCGGCTGCTTCGGGGCTGTCGGAACCGTGCACGACGTTTTCGGTCATGAACGTGCAGAAGTCCCCGCGGATCGAACCGGGCACGGCATTGACCGGATTCGTGGCCCCCATCATGTTGCGGACGTGCGCGATGGCGTTTTCGCCACGCACGGCCATGGCCACGATCGGGCCGCCCGTCATGAAGGCCTTCAGGTCGGGATAAAACGGCTTCTCGACGTGCGCGGCATAGTGCTTGTCCGCGAGCGAATCGCTCATGCGCAGCATCTTCATGCCGGCGACTTCCAGACCTTTGCGCTCAAAGCGTCCGGTGACTTCGCCAATCAGGCCGCGACGCACGCCATCCGGCTTGATCAAGACCAACGTTGTTTCGACTGCCATGTTTGCTTACTCCGTTTCTGAGTTTGAATCTTCTTTCTTTGTCTCCGTCCCCTTTTCCTGCTCAAGCCTCAGGCGCAACGCATTCAGCTTCGTCTTCAGCGCCGGGCTTGTCGGTCGCTGCAATTTGGCTAACTTCTCGAACCCTTCCACAGCCTGCTCCCACCTCTGAGCGCGCTCGGCGATACTCGCGTAATCGCTCCACGCACGTGGGTCGTCCGGATTGCGCTCCGTCGCTTCGCGGGCGATTTCCTGCGCGCGCATCGAATCATTCAGTCGCTGCTCGTACAGGTACGCCAAGTGGTAGTACAGCGAGTTGTCTTTCGAGTCCAGGTAGAGTAGCGCCTGCTCGAGTGTCTCTGCCGCTTCCTCGAACTCACCTTGCTGTTCGTGCAGCTCGGATTTCACCTTCAGAAGGCCCGTGTTCTCAGGGCTCTTCTTCAATGTTTGCTCAAGCACATCCGTCGCGAGCTTGGCGTCGTTGTGGCTACGCGCCAACGTCACGATGCGTCGGATCAGGTTTTCGTCGGAGTAGAATCGCTCCGCCATCTTCACGACCATCTTGCGCGTTTCATCATCGATCTTCGCGCCGTCTTTGGTCGTCTCTTCATAGAGCTTCATCACCAGGTACGGCATGCGCGGATTGCGTCGAATGGCGCCCTTGAGACGCGCAATCTGTGTATCCTTCGAGACCGTCTTCGGAACGTCCTTGCGGCGATAGATGTGGTTCCAGACGTCGCCCGGCTGCTTGATTCCGCGCCAGTCTTCTTCGTAATCCTGGAAGCCGGGATGTTGCGTCGCATACATCACGGCGTCCGGATAGGCGCGTCCCCAAACGTCCGGCCCCTTGCCGTTGTGGAGCATGAAGACAATGATATACTCCGGCTTCACTTCCTCCATGATGTAGCGCGTGTTGCGATCCCACATGCGCTCCATGTAGCGACGATTCGCTTCCTCGTGGAGTTGCTTCTCCTGATCCGGTTTCGGATCGACGATGTTGCGGTCCTTGAGAATCGAGCGATAGATCTCCTCGCGCGAGATCAAAGGCTCCCCGCCGAATGTCTCATCGCGAACGCTCGGCGCATCCGCCAAGTATTTGTCGGTCAAACCATCGACGTCGACGAGGTTGAGGTGTTCGGCAAACCACATCGGCTGGCCGATATCGCTCATCAGAATCCACGCATCATCCTGTGTATTCAGCAGCAGATAGTCTGCGATTTCACCCAGCGGACCGGCGAAGCTCTTTGCATAGTTCGCCTTGATCGCATCCCAGGAATACCAATCGCCACTCTTCTTCAGCCACATAGGGTCCTTGCCGAAGATATAGACCGTATTGATCTTCGCCTGCTCGAAGGCCGTCGACAGAGCCATCACGGCGAAGAATGCCCCGACGGGCCACACGGCCAGGCGCGCCGGCCAGCGCCGCCCCCAGTTTCGTTCCATCAGCTCCTGCCAAAGGCCGATTGCCACGGCGACACTCAGCGCCAGCCACGGCAGCACGATCTGGAAGAACCGGAATCCCGGCATCCAATCGCCGCCCACGTGATGGATAAAGTACGCCTGCATTGCGATGGGCACGAGGATCAGCATTGCGACGCGTGCTCGCCAGATAGCGACGCATAGCAGCAGCGCTCCCAGCCAAAGATTGAACCACGCCCAGTTGTTCACCGGCCCGCCACTCAGCAGATACAGCAACCGATCGCGCACCATCGACTCGTAACGCGGATCGTCTTTCGACAGCTCAGAAATTGGTTTCGGCGTTGTCGATGGACGATCCCATCCCGCCTGGTTGAAGTAGTAGTTGTAAAGGTGCGAGTGCCCGCGTTCGTAGTTGATTTGATCGCGCCCAAGTTTGGCATACACCGTGTTCGGGAAGATGTCTCCGAAGTACGCAACCTTCCACGTGAAGTAGCTGCCGAAGACGATCGCCGCGATTGCGCCCCACCATGCGAAGCGCACCCAACGCGTCTCCATACGGAGCACTTGCCACAGCCCCCACAGGCCGAGCGGCGACAGGAAGAACAAGCTGTCGATGCGAGTCATCGCGGCCAGCGCCGCCAGCAGTGGACTGATCAACCAGCGCCGGCCGTCTTTCATTTCCAGGAAGAAGTAATAGTACGACCAGAAGACCAGCAGAACTTGAAGCAGCGTTTCAAGTCCCTGTACCGCCCAGAACTGGAAGTGTGCGTTTGTTGCCAAGATGAATGCCGGCAGCAGGTTGAAGACATCGTCTCGACCGCGCAGTGCGGCGGCGAATCTCCATGCGACGAACATCGTCCCGATGCCGCACAGAATTCCGAGCACCTTCGCTGCGAACATGGCTCCGATGCCCAGAACCAGCGCGATAGCGATGAAGATCATCCACAGGAAATTCGTGTAGCCTTCGACGCGCATTCCATCCGGGTTGAAGCGCAACCCATGGCCGTGAATCAGATTATCGCTGAATCGAAACGTAATGTACGAATCGTCGATGATCGAAGGCCAGTAGTACGAGATTCCCGCCAGGTAGATCCCCGCACAGACCAGAAAGACGAGACCAAGGTACCACGTCGTCGGGCGTCGCCAGCATTCGAGCGCACCCACGCCGAGATCGCGAACCGAGTACAGTTTGCCTCCGCGCTTCTGTGCGCCGCGGAACTTCGCCCACCACTTGCGGAGCGGCGACTCGACCCAGTCGCCCTTGGGGTGCGGCTTCGGATGCGGGGCAGGCGGGAGCAACTCGGCTGGGTTGCGGCGGACCTTTGGCGCCTCCGCCGCAGCAGTCGCGGGCTCATCCGAGACGGGCTCAGCGACTTGTTCTTCCGCAGGTTCCAGAGAGGCAGCGGGCTCTGGCGTTGGCTCGGCCGGAGGCTTCGGCTCGGATTGTTCGTCAGCAGACCGGGCGAGCGCCCCTTCGAGCGGCGCATCGTCGGTCGAACCGCCGTCGTCGAAACGGCCGAATGCTTGATTTTTCTGGTCCTGGGAATCAGACACGATGCCTTGCCGCGCAACGACTTGGAGTCAATTCGGGCTACCCCAACCGACTACCCCCCAAGCCGTCAAGCGGTGAGACGCGCGGACTACCCCAACTCCAGGGTCGACCATCCAGCCGAAGCCACCTGGCGATGCAGGCGGCGAAAATCCGCATCGGCATCATGGAACGGCCACCGCCTCGGGAATTCGATCCGCACGTGGGGGTCGCAGAAGAACTCCACGAACGGAGGTTTGCCGGTTGATCGGCGCCATCCCACGCCAAAGCTCTCCGACAGATCCGTTTCCCGCGTGATCAGGGGGAAATCCTCCGAGTCCACCAGGAATCGCTTCCAGTTGCGGTTGCATTCCGCGAAATCGACAAACCTTTCGCGTCCGAAATCATCCATGACCCGGATGCCAACCGATGTGAATTCAATAATATGCGCACCTTTTGAAAGACCTGAGACCAACATCAGACAATCCCCTGGGATGGGCTCCGCGACGACATCTGTCCATAACTATTGAACAGGCGTGGAAATTTGGCAACTCAAAAATCGAAGAAAGTCATCACAACCCCTGAATTCCCCCAAATCCTCCTGTCCTGTACGCCGCGACACGCCTCGAAATCCCCTTTCCATTGACAGGCCCGCCTCACGTTCCTGCATATCCTTCCGCGCGTTGCGCCCGCCAGGGGCGCCCCGACGCTTTGAACTCCTCCACAAAGAAGGTGCTACTATGCCGCCCATTGAACCTGCCAAGGTCCGGCCGGGAAACAAACTGGTCGTCGACGGCGACATCTATGAAGTGATCGAATTCGCCCACACGAAGCCCGGCAAAGGCCAGGCGTTCGTCAAATGCAAGATCAAGAATCTCCAGAACGGCCGTGTGCTCGAGAAGACCTGGAAGATCGGTGAAATGCTCGAAACCGCCGACTTCCAGAAGCACACCTGCCAGTTCCTTTACAGCGATCCCGATGGCTACAATTTCATGGACCTCGGCTCTTACGAGCAGTTCTTCCTGCCCGAGGACATGCTGGGCTACGGCGCCAAGTTCCTGCAGCCCGACGCCGAAGTGATCGTCTCCTTCTGGGAAGGCCGTCCGATCGGCGTGGAGCTTCCCCCGAAGGCCGTCTTCGAAGTCACCGATACCGTCGAAGCTGTGAAGGGCAACACCGCCAACGCGATTACCAAGGACGCCACGATTGAAACGGGCCACGTCCTGCAGGTGCCGCCCTTCATCAAGATCGGCGAGAAGATCGTCGTCAGCACCGAGACGGGCGAGTACGTCGAGCGCGCCTGATCGCGCCTCTGCCCTCAGACCTTGCGGCCGCCGCTTTCAGCCGGTACGATCTCTGCATCGACTGGTAAGAGCGGCGGCCTTGCCCTTTAATCTATGAGCACACTGACCATCGGCTACGATGCATCCAGCACCCTGGCGCCCCGAAGCGGCATTGGCCGCTCGGCGCTGCAACTCCTGCGTGCCATGGTCGAGGCCGACGACGAGCGTTTTCAGTTCCGCGTGCTCTTGAACTCGCTCCGCCGGTCGCCCGGGCCGGAGCACGATTTCCTCAAAACTCCCCGCGTGAAGGTCCTCCGGAAACGCCGCCCCGGCGGCATGCTCGTTCAGGCCTGGCGCCAGGGCAAAGGCCCGGCCGTCGAGGATTTGCTCGGTCCAAACATCGACCTCTTCCACGCGCCGGCGTCGTACATTCCCCCCGCCAGATCAGCGCGTCGCGTGATTACGGTGCACGACCTGTCGTTCATCGACGAACCACCGGAGCAGTTGGAGAAACTCGGCGGCGCCTACTTCCGCGAGACTTTCCCGAAGTTTCTGCCGCAGTGCGATCTGATCGCGACACCCAGCGCCTTCGTGCGCGAGCAGGTCATTGATCGCTACGGCATTTCCGCCGATCGCGTGGAAGTTGTCCCTTGGGGCATCGACCGCGAGCTCTTCCGGCCGGCCAGCGAACCCGAGGTGGAACGCGCGCGGCACGCTGCAATAACGCCACCGGATTACATCCTCGCCGTCAGCGACCACATGCCGCGAAAGCGCATCGGACTGATGTTGGACGTTTACGCGCGCCTGCGTGAGCTTGAACCCGGCACGCCGAAGCTCGCCGTGCTCGGCTGGCGCGGCCGCCCCCCCCAGGAACTGCGCGAGCGCCCCGAGCTGCACAAGAACGTCCTCGTCCTGCGCTCCGTCCCCGACGAGCACCTGGCGGGACTATACAGCGGCGCCATCGCCACGTTTATCACTTCCGGGCACGAAGGCTTCGGCTTTCCGGTTCTTGAGGCGCAGGCCTGCGGCTCGCCGGTCGTTTGCGGACGAAACAGCGCACTGGCCGAGATCGGAGGCGACGGTGTTGCCTTCGTCGAAGGCGCCGATGTCGACGCCTGGGCAGAAGCGCTGCGCACGCTGGTCTTCGACCAGGAAGCCCACGACGCCCAGCGCGCCGTTGGCCTACAGCACGCCGCCGAGTTCACCTGGGCTGCCGCCGGCCGCAAGATGCTCGACCTGTACGCGCGATAGATCGCCAGCCCCATTCTCCGACAAGGAGTCCCAACGGGACTCAACGTAGCAGCCCAAGGCGAAAGAAACCGAGCAGCGCAACTTGGCGCCCGACGCCTGCTCGGACTTCGCCGGGCCCCACGATAACTTGATGTTTGCATTGGAGAGAGTCCCAACGGGACTCAACATACATAGCCCAGGGCAAGCGCCTGTACCGCCGATAAGGCGGAACGGGAAGCGCCGCCCTGGGTAACCGAACGCGAATCCCCGCGCGCTGAAAGTGCGCAACATCAGGGTGCCAAGACGCCCCCGCCTACCCCTCGCTGCTTTTCTGCAGCACATCCTCCAGGCAATCCAACTGCGGCCGGCGGGGATCCATCGGATTCGGCGTCACCAACAATACGTCGAAACGATACGGAGGGTGCGGCTTCGGCAATCTCCGCAAGTACGCCATCGCCGCCGAACGGAAGTGGCGCTTGCGCAGCGAATCCCGAACGGCCGCCAGCGGGTCCGGGTTCTTCGGATCGCGCAACTTGACCTCGACGAACACCAACGTTTCCTTCTCGCGCACCACCAGGTCGAGCTCACCGCCCCCGCCGTGCCAATTACGCGACAGGATCGCCGCGCCTCGCCGGTGGAAGTAATGCCACGCGGCCCATTCTTCGCCCCACGCGCCGGCCTGCGGAGCCGACCACGACGGATCGAACGCTCCCGGCCGCCGGCCGAGACGTTCCACAACGCGTCCGATCATTGCCCCCACATTCATGGCGGGATTGGACGCGACCTCGGAAACCGGAGCAAGCCCAGCCATTCGCCTCCGCTTTGCGCTTGACGGGCCGGGGGGGACTTGAACACCTTAACCGCCCCCGAGGTGCGGTACCCAAGTGGCTTAAGGGGGAGGTCTGCAAAACCTCTATTCGCCGGTTCGAATCCGGCCCGCACCTCCACACAGAATTCGTTTCACTGCGCTTATGCGACGCGACCCAGTTTTCTCCGGGTCGCGTTCTTCGTTTGGGGTGCGCAAACGGGATGCGCGACTCACTTGTGCAGTCTGCGTCCGGCCAAGAAGAGTCCTACACCGCCAGCTCGGAGTCGTACTCGGCACACGACCTGTCCCCGGCAATATGCCAAAGCGACACCTGGTTATCTTTTGCCTTGCTACCTGTTCATCTGCGAGCTAGGCAACAGGAGCGCGGCTTGTCACGCCAGTTCACTTGGAGAGGGATTTGGCTGCTCAAGCGGCCGGACCGTTCCGGATGTACCAGGGATCAGTTCGGAAGATCGACAATTCCAATGACTGCGGTAGCGCCGGAGGTTGGCGGCCGCGGCGATTCAGTTGCTGGGAGGGCAATGAAATGCGCCGACTTTATCTTCTTCTGTTTACCCTGCTTGTATTCAGCCCGCTGACGGCCTTGGGGCAGGTGACAATCTCGACGACCAATATCCAGGGCGACCCCTGTGCTCCCAACGGCTTCTGGTCCGTGGATATTGCAGTCTCCGGCAACACAGGCCCCAACATTGCCGCCTACAGTCTGAGAATTTACTATGATCCGGCATCGACCCTGCCGACGGCTATCAGTGACGTTGGCCTGGGCGGCTATCCGCCCGGCTTCAACCACGGTGGCGATCCGGTCGCCGATGCAGAGGGGACATATATGGGGTTCGACTCGCTTGGCAACTACTCTTCGACGCAGCAGAATCCTGTGCTGTGCAGGATCCTATTCACCAACACGGCATCGCCCGCTGGCAGCTACAGTGTGGAAGTTGCCCCCGACACGCCAAACGTCCCCCTGATTAATGTGGATTTTCAGCCGATCTCGGTTGGGATCTACGACAACACACTGACAGACCCGGTCGGGGGGGCAACACCCACCCCCACGCCCTCGGGCTCACCGGCGCTCACGATCTCGACGGTCAATATCCAGGGCGATCCCTACGCCCCCAATGCCTCGTGGTCTGTGGATGTTGCGGTCTCCAGAAACACAGGACCCGCCATCGCCTCATACGCGCTGAGGATCTACTATGATCCGGCGTCGACGCTGCCGATAGCCATCAGCGACGTCGCCCTGGGCGGCTATCCACCCGTCTTCAACCACGGTGGCGATCCGGTCACCGATGCACAGGGAACATATATGGGATTCGAATCGCTTGGCGATCACTCCTCAACGCAACTGAATCCTGTGCTGTGCCGGATCCTGTTCTCCAACACGGCCTCGCCGGCGGCCAGCTACAGCGTGAGAGTTGCCCCCGATCCGCCAGACTTTCCACTTCTTAGTCCATACGGTTCACCGATCTCCGTGGGGACCTACGACAACTCACTGACCGACCCAATCGGGGACGCAACGCCCACACCAACGTCCACGCCGACGGCCAGTCCGACGCCGATCGAGTTCACGTTCGTCGGCAGTCGCGAGGGCTGGGAACCCTTCGGCATTCCGCCATACTCGGCGCCAGACTTCAGCAGTTCGCCGGCCGACCCGGGGACATTGAGCATGACGGCCACCTCGAATACGGATCAGGCGGGTGTGTGGCAGTCGCCGGCATTCGAGTTGGTTACGCCCGACCTTGTGTCTGCGCGCCGGGACACGATTCCGTTGGCGGCGGCCGTGCCTGATGGCTCCGCTGTCTTTGCGGCGACCTATCGGGTGCTGACCGATGAAGCGGATCCGACGCTGGTACCACAGATTCGTCTGCGCGCGACGGCCGTGAACGCTCAGCAATCGGAAGTGCTGGCCATCGAATCGAACTACGACGCTGCTTACTCGGCCACGCCGGCCGGCACGGATTACACGTTGATGTTCCAGCCGCCGGCCAGCAGCCCGATCTTCAGCCTGCACTTCGATATGCTGAACTTCTATCCGCTGGATTCGCCATCGGCCCAGGTGCAGCTCGAGACCGTTTCGGTCGAGCCGGTGTCGGACACGACCTTCATCAGTCCCTGGTCCGAACGCGTCTACGACTTCGTGGGCGACCAGGACGGCTGGGATTCCTACACGGTGCCGGGCGAGTATGCGGAACCGACGTTCTCCTACGATCAGGCAAACAGCCGGCTGGGAATCGGCGTCGGTGAGTCGCCGGACTTCCAGTTCGGTTTCTGGGGATCGACGCTGGAGCCCTCGAACAATGTCGCCATCGAGGCGGGTCGCATGTACTACGCGGTGTTCACGGTGGAGACGGACATCGCCGAGCCGCGCCAGGTGCCTGAATTCCGCCTGCGCCTGACCGAGTCGCGTTTCCGTGCCGGTCAGTTCACCAGCGTAGCAGCCACGGGCACAGCCCCGAACGTCCCGACTCCGGATTCGCCGCGGGAGTACACGGTGTACTTCCCGGCGGGTTACGGGACGGGCTTCGAGCTGCTCTGCTGCTTTGACATGCGGGTCGACCCGCAAATCCAGTCGCTGAACGTCGGCGACTCGATTTACCTTTCGCGTGTGGAGGTGTTCTCCGTGCCGGCGCCGTAAAAGCGGGACAGAGGACTGCAAACACGCGATGAAGATGCGGCGACCGTGCTGCAATTCGCGCGTTTCTTATGCGTCCAGGCGACACCTCGGAATCGGAATGTCGGCATAGACTAATCTCTCCGACATGCTAAAAAGACATGTGATCATGTTTTTGTCTTGCCACCCGTTCATCCACGCGCTACACAAAGAGAGCGCTGCTTGTCAGGCTACTTCTCGGAGAGGGAGGGTATTCTCATGTCGCGTCGAGTTTACCTCTTTGCACTGCTACTTCTGTTCGCCATGACGTCGGTTGTCCCTGCTGCGAACATTTTCAACTATCAAGGGCACCTGAAGAAGGATGGTGCGAACTACACCGGCACAGCCGATTTCTACTTCGCGATCTATCGCAAGGACGGTCCGACCGAGACGTTCCTTTGGGTCAATGACGGTGGAGATTTGGGCACTTTGCCTCCGACCGGAGCGGTCCCTGTGACCGTGGAAGATGGGCAGTTCTCCCTCGACATTGGGGATACGACGCTCACGAACATGTCCGCCCTCCCGTCGACGCTTTTCAACGAGCAAGCTCACCTCTTCATGCGCGTGTGGGTGGACGCCGGCGAGGGAATCGAGCAGTTGAACCCCGACCGGGCCATTCACCTGGGACCCGGATTTGGCTATGAGTCTGAGGACGGGCTCGTCATCTATGTCGACGACGCTTCGGGCAATGACATGTACTCCGGTCTGACCCCGGGGCGCGCAAAGAAGACGATCCAGGCCGCCGTTGACGCCCTGCCACCTGTTCTTACTGGCGAGACGATCATCCAGATCGCTGACGGGACCTATACCGAGACTGTATTGATGTTCGGCATCTTGATTTCCGGGGATTCGGCTTCGTTGACCGTTCAGAAGGACCCATCCACGACAGGCGATGTCATTCTCCACCCCAGTTCCGTCAGGGCAATCAGAGTAGATGGTTGCGCCACAAATCGAATCAAATTCGTCGACATCACCGTGCAGGGAAGCGGGACTGGCGCGGGAATCGTCACTTACGGATCAACCGTTGGGCTTTATGGCTGCACTTTTGGGAATCTGGCGAATGGGATATTCGCCGATCGCGGAAGCGACTTCCTGATCATTGATTGCACAGTCGATGATAATACGATCGGCATGAACTTCCAGAACGGCACTTACGCGATTGTTAAGAACTCCATTGTCGATCACACGACCCAGAACGCAATCAAGATCATGTATTCCAGCACCGTGGAACTGTACGACACGACTGCGCAAAACTCAGGGATGTCCGGAATATACACAGACAGTTCGCGGGTCCACTTATGGGATTGCGTGTTGAACAACAACGGTACGGCGGGAACGGGACACGGTCTTTACTGCTTCTCCAACGCTTTTGCTACGACCTCTCGCATGACATCCAGCAACAACAATGGAGCCGGCGTCTGTGCCCAGCGGGGCGGATATGTTCTCTTGGGTGAGGCTCCCATCAATATCACGGGAAACAATTACGGCCTACAGGGACTCAGCCGCGGAACCATCGAGTACTATAGCGGACGCGTCATCTTCAGCGGCAATGGAACGAATCAGCAGACCAGCTCCGATGGGATGATTATCGTCAACTAGACTGCGCTTCCCGCTTGTTCGCGGATCCGCGCTCGGATGCTAGTCATCATCAACACAGCGAAGACGAAGGATGAGGAGGTATATCCATGCGGCAACTAATCCCATCGGTTCGAGCAATAGCCCTCATGGTTTGCGTGGCGGCTTTGTCCGTCGGCGCGGCCATGGCAGAGCTTTCCGTGAGCGACACTTCCATCGATTACGGAGGAGGTACCATTGAATCGTCGACGCTCACCGTGACGAGCTCGGTAACTCTTGTCGAGGGCGCTGCCGGAAGTTCTTCTTCCTCTTATGCGATCGTGGATGAAACGGCGATTTCTGATCCCCTCGCCGCCGGAGACGAGGATCGTGATGGTCACGTCACGCTGGCTGAAATGAACGCCGCTGTCGTTGCTTTTCGCGGACTGGCCCCTTGTCCATCATCCGCAGATGCAAATTCGGACGGCGTGATCTCGGTGGAGGAACTCAACGCCGTCGTATTGGAGTACCGGGCAAGCCTTTCAAGCGAGTAAGGCGATTGCACGTGGAGAACGGTTGGAAGTCGCCTGCCAGACCTCTCTTCTCCAGTTCGGTAGTGCGTGACTAATCTTCTTCCTGACTCTGTTCGACCGGCACGATGATCTCGTTTCTCCGCAGCAGTGGGGGAGTAAAGGGCGCGTCGTAGTAGTAGATGGTCGGTTCGCCCACCGGCTCCCAGTCCGTCGACGCGGCCAGGGCGGCTTGAAGTTCCTCTTGTCGCCGATCTATGTCCTCCTGAGAGGGGGCGCCGGAGAACCGCAGGACCGCGACAGTCTGGGGCGGCAGCGTGATCAATTGAAGGCGCGAATCCACAGGCGCCGGTGCCGTCTCCATTGTGTACTCGGCCGGAAGGAAGAACTTCATCGTCATCGTGGACTCTTCCCCGGATTCGTTGACTTCCACGGGCACCGTCATGGCGATCTTCTCACTCCTTGGTTCCTCGACTTCAACCGGCACCGTCATATCTATCTTCTGCTGAACCCGATTCTCGCCGCTGATATATCTAAATAGAACGCGAAAAGCCGAATTATCGTCACCTCGATCGGAAGTAACGGGAACGGTTGCTTCGATCGCCAGGCGCTCGCCGTACTCTCGCACCTCAAACGGCGCCTCTTGCGGTGCCAGAGTCTTGTACTCCGGTTCTTCGTAGATGCTGCGGATGCCCAGGGCGCCGGCGGCGATCGCGCAACCGGATGTCGCCAAGGCGCCGGCGATGAGCACAGCGAATTTGATACGAGTAAATGACATGTGGCTCCCCGTTGTGTCCGGATTTTGCTTGAAGGATAGAGCAAAGCCTAGACCAATGCGGTTCGTGAGGAAGCAATAAACGTGTGTTTCTGTTCATGTGCCCCGCTCTATAGGTGGGGCTTCGATTAGAGCCCATATTGATCGCACCAAGGAGATTCTCGATGAAGAAGCGTTCCCTGATGAGTTTGATTCTCGCCATTGGCTTGGTGAGCCTACTTGGAGGTTGTGTGTTTGCCCCGGTGGTCCCGCCGCGGGGTATTCTCTACAACGACCAGACTTCGCCGTTGTTCCCGGGCGGCACGCCTGGCGAGAAGATCGGCAAGGCCTCCTCCCACAATATCCTCTTTCTGGTGGGGTGGGGCGACTCGGGTATGGCGCGGGCAATCGAGAACGGCGGTATTCAGCGCGTCAATCACACGGACTACCGCATCCAGAATTACATGCTTTTCTATCAGCGCTATACAACGATCGTTCATGGAGAGTGACCCATGGTTGCTCTTGCGAAACGACTTAGCGGGCCTCTGCCGAGAGCCATTCTCATGGCGGGATCGGCGATGCTGTTCGTCGGGTGCACCGGCGCCCGGGTGGGCGTCGAATTGCCCTCCGCAATGATATACCGCGATACAACGGCACCGATGACCATTGATCGGGATCGTCGAACGGGCGCCCCAACGGAGATCCCGGAGACTCTGAATGTGGGAAGGTCACAGTCCTATCAGTTGGATTTCAGCGTGCCCGGGATTGATTGGACGCGTGGCTTCAGCATCGGATGGGGGGATATGTCTCTCGAGACAGCCTTGCGTGAAGGGAACCTGGAGTCTGTTACCTATGCCGATGGACGGCAGCTTCAGATTCTGCGGATCTTCACAAAGGCCCAGATCATCGCATACGGACCACCGGAGGGGTCTTCGTCGCAGCAATGATCGGTTGACCCGAGGCAGGTGATCTCACTTCCCACAGCCAATGCTGCTGCATGATGGATCATGCCCAATATTAACGCTTTGCCGTGAATGCTCCTGCCGCCGGTGCGTAGAACTCCACAAGCACATCAAATCAAGGCGGCTAAACGATGATATCTAGGCTGCGTAGTTTCAGGACGACCCTCTGGGCGGTTATCGCCCTTCCAGTTCTCTTTATTGTGGGGTGCAACATGAACGTTGGCGTGAACTCCAATATCAAGATCGCCGCCGGGGCGAAGGTGACCCAGGGCAGCTCTACCGTGAATGGAAACATCGACATTGGCGACAGCGCCGCCGTTTCTCAGGGGAACTTCCGAACGGTGAATGGCAACATCCGGATTGGTTCCTCTGTGACGATGCAGGATGCCGAAACGGTCAACGGCTACGTCAAGGTGGGGGAGGCGTCGGTGACGGGCAGCCTGAGCACCGTGAACGGCGACATCACGCTGGCCGATGGGGTTGTCGTGAATGGATCACTGCGGACGGTGAACGGGGAAGTCGAAACCGGAGCGAAGTCCGTCGTGAAAGGCGATATCACGACGGTGAATGGGACGATCACGCTGGACAGCTCCACCGTCGAAGGTGGGTTGAAGAACGTGAACGGCGGGATGGAACTGAAGAATGGCACCGTTGTGAACGGTGACCTCATCGTTGAAGACACAACAAAGCCGAAGACCCACGATCCCATAATCATCATCGGCCCGGATTGCGAAGTGAAGGGGTCGCTGATCTTCAAGCGCAAGGTCGTGCTCTATGTCCACGACTCCGCGAAGGTCGGCCCCATCGAAGGCGCCGAACCCATCGCGTACTCCGAGGATGAGCCGCCCGAGAACGCGGAGTAACGCGGCGCCTACAATCCGGTCAGACTGACAATCTCCTCAACAATCTCGCTCGACGACTTCGCTGTCGTATCGAGGCGCGCGTCGCAGTCGATGGTGTCCATGGATTGCTTCGCGCGCTCCAGCATTCCGACGACCGGCGGCGGCACCTTGCCACCCGTGCGCGGCGCGAAGCGTTCCTTCAGCGTCTCGATATCGGCTGTGAAGCCGAAGCGACGTACGTGCGGCTTCGAAGCGAGCTCTGGAATTTCCGGAGTTGGATTCGTGACGACGTAGATGATGTTGCTGCCCTTTGCAGCAGGGGAATCGGCTGCCGCGCAGAGCTTCTCCACAAAAGCCCTCCAGGCTTCGGTCTCATTCTTCGCGAGGCGAAGGTAGTCCTTGCCCGTCGAAATCTCTGCCTGGCACCGCTCGGCAATCGCATCGGCGGCGGTGGATTTGCCCGAACAGCTGGGCCCAAAGAAAATCAAGAGCATCTCGCGCTCCCCCCGTGTCTTGCTGCAAACTTATCCATTTGATGAATCCCGAAACCTGATGCCGCAGACCGGCGCGGAGCAAGCAGAACCAGTCCTGATTCGACATCTGACGCTTCGAGCTTTCCTTGACGGCCGGGCATGCCTTGGGCCGCACTTCGAGAGTGCGTGGTTCTCACAACATGGCCGGCGGAGAGGTTCCATGAAATTCATGATCTTATTCGGGCTCGGGATGTTGCTGCTGACCGCCCCGGCGCGTGCCTGCACGGCGTTCTGTATGGATGGTCCCGACGGGCCGGTCTATGCGTGCAACTTCGACATGATGGTTCCAGCCGATGGGCTCGTCGTAGTGAACAAGCGCGGACTGGCAAAACAGAGCTATCGACCCGGTACGACAGGAAAGACGGCGAAGTGGACGTCGAAGTGTGGCAGTGTCTCCTTCAGTATGGCCGGGCGAGAGTACGCATGGAGCGGGATGAACGAGGCCGGACTCTGCCTGACGACGCTCGAGTTGAAGGGATCGGAATACCCGGGGGCGGACGAGCGTCCGCCTTTCGATGTCGGTGCGTGGGCGCAGTATCTTCTCGATACATGCGGCACCGTCGAGGAAGCGATCGAAGCCAACAAGCACACCCGCCTGGTCGATGACGGCGATTCGCCGTGTCACTTGTTTGTGATCGACGGAACGGGCCAAGGGGCCGCGTTCGAGTGGCACGATGGGGAGTTCGTTTGCTACACCGGCGACGACTTCCCCGTTCGAGCGATGACGAACATTGCCTACGACCGCGCCGTCGAGTCCTTGGAGCGCGGCGGCCCGAAATGGTGGTGGTCGAACCCGGGCGGGTCGGCGGAGCGCTTCATGACCGCGGCAAACCGAATGACGGCCTTCGATCCTGAGACACAGACGGCCGCGCCGGATTACGCGATCGAGACACTTGCCGGTCCGTGCCTGGCATCCAACACCAAGTGGAGCGTTGTGTTCGATGTGGCCAACAAGAAGGTCTGGTGGGGAACTTCTCGGAATCCGAAGCTGAAGTACTTCACCTTCGACGCGTTCGACTTCTCATGCGATACGCCGACGATGATTTTGGATGTTCATGCACCACTGGAAGGAAACGTTGACCAGGCCTTCAAGCCGTACGATCGCCAAGTGAATCTGCGCACGTTCCGCCTCTGTCTCGATCGATTGGGAATCCAGGTTTCACAGGCTGATGCGGAAAGCCTGATGAGTTCCTACGAGAGTTTCACCTGCGCATCCGAGGACGAAGCGACTGAAGAGTAAGTGCACCGAATGCAGAACGCCCTCCCGTATTTCGCGGGAGGGCGTTCTCTTACCGAGCCTGCAACTTCGTCAATACAGCATCCAACCAATGCCGCGGATGACATCGTCTGGGATCAGCGGGTTGTTGCCATTGTCTTGTTCCTCGCCGTTGTTCAACCCATCGCCATCCGGATTGTCGAACTGATTCTGGTTCAGATTGCCGAAGTAGAAGAACTCCCAATCGTCATCCAGCGTATCGTTGTCCGAATCGTTGATCGGCGGCAGGGGAGCAAGGCCGCGGCTAACGACTTCCGTCACGAACGCATGCAACGGATCGCCGCCGCAATGATCGCGATCGATGATCGTGCGCAGAACAACCGGCGTTCCATCGACAAACGTTTCGACCAGGCCACGCAGGCGGTATGTGTCGCCGCCGACATCCAGCAAGAACCCGAACTCGTCGTGCGTGATTGTGCCGCTCAGTTCCGTCCAGCCGGGGGGCAGTGCATTGAAGAAGGCGTCGACTTGCGTTTCCACCGGCGCGATGTTCGCCGTGCGAACGCCTTGCGGAATGTCTTCTGCATCGACCGGGCGCCCTGCAAAGTGATCTGACAGCAGTTCCATCATCGAGCGGCTTTGCGGCGTTGTGTAGAAGCGGAAGTAATCGGCCACGAGGTCGATCATCTCTGTCGTCACCGCGCCGGAGACATCTGCGTAAAGCGCCACCTCATCGCGTCCGGCCGCCAATGTCGAAACCAACGAACCGGCGGGGCCCTTGCCTGCCTCGCCCGGGACGAAGATCGCTCCGTCGCCTTCCTGCAATTCGTAGTAGCGATTGAGCAGCAGCGCCTCCGCCGTGGTCCGCGGATCGATCAGCGCGTTCGCCTGCTCGTCGTAGATGGCGGCTTCGTAGGCGGTGCGATAGGACGTCACCCACGTATTCAGGTCCGATGCATCGGCGCAGAACGACATCGTGTCGATGCAGAGTGTCTTCGGCGATTGCACGGCCAGCAACTGGCGGCCACTGCCATCGAGAGCCAGCGCCTGGTAGTAGCGGAACTGCTCGCCGGACGTGCGCAGATCGAACGTGCCGTCGGAATCGTGCGGTGAACCGGCCGCCGTGCCACCGGGCGTAATGACCTGGACGCTCCAATTCGTGGGCGTCGGCTTGCCCGGTGTCGGGCTGCCCGGTGGGGGAGTGCCACCCGCGGCCGAGTCGGAGATCGTCCCGGTGCGGTGAATCTCGACGGTGGACAGGCTGGGCGCCGCGGGGAAGTCCTCCGCATCGTCATCGGCCGTTCCGCGAAGCGTTTCGTCGTAGTCCGACCAATTGTCGCCGTCTGTGTCGACGAACAGCGGCGCGATCGACATCGGGGCGATCGTCGTGGCACCGCGGATCACTTCGTCGAAGTCGTTTCGGCCGTTGTCGTTTGCATCGCCTTCGGGTTCGAGGGGATTGAGCGTCAGTTCCACCTCGAGGCGATCCGGAATCTGATCGGCGTCTTGGTCGAGACAATCGGGAAACTGCACATCGTACGTCGCGGCCTTCAAAGGTCCGGTAACATTTAGGGTCTCACCCTGATACTCAATCGTCGTGTCGCCCGTGATGTAGATCGGCTGTCCCGTGTATGCTTCGAAGGGCGCGCCATCGATGGAGAACTTGATCACTGCCGTTGCGTCGCGCGCGACAAAAGTCACCGGCTGGGTTGTCTGGTAACTTCCCTGCGGCGGATCGATGCGAACGCCGAGAGGATCGTAGACACCGACCGATCCGAAGAACGCCAACGAACGACGCGAATCGACCTGGTTGACCGAGATGTGATATTGATCGGCGGGCAGCGGCAGTTCCTGATTCACTGTCTGAGGCGTGCCCATCAGGAATCCGAGCAATGCATCCGTATCGCTTGTTTGAACTTCCACAGAAAACCCATCGTACACACCGACGGATTCCGTATATCCGGGAACCGTGTGTGCAACGATCGCGTACGGATCGTCCGTCGTCAGCGGATCGCTGTCGTAGAAAACGACATTCGCAACCGGAGAATCGGCCACGGCAAGTCCCGATACGAAGAGTGCGCCGAGCAGGCAAGTGGAGCGATGAAGCGAGCGTTTGGCTTTTCTCATTGCGTTGCGTCTCCGTGTCAGCGGCCCGGGATGACGGCGATGCCCTCGATGGGCCCCACCAGGCTCGTAATTTCGTTATTATCCGGGTCGAACCCCATGAAGTAATAATCGTAAGTCGCGCCCTGGACGAGACCCGAGTTGTCAATGAAGTAGACGCCGTTCAAGCCCTGCGTGACAGACTCGATCGTGAAGAATGCATCATCGAGCAGGTCCGCCACGTAGTTCACTTCGGTGATGAACGGTGAAACGGCCACGAACGGTGTGTTCGGCTTATCGGTGCGCTTGCGCCAGACCATCACGGGCGGCTCGGGATAGTAACCGCCGCCCACGCCGGCCTCCTGGCTGGGAATGCTGTAGAGCACCAGCATCGCACCGCCATGCTCGGAAGTGAAGTACGCCTTGTTGTAGCTGCCGCGCGCCATCACCGGCGGCATCGGGCGCGGTGCCCAACGCAAGCCGGTGAACTCCGGCGATTGGAATGCATTGGATGCGCCCCAGTTCAGCGGCAACGACTTCGTGGCGAAGCGGCTTGTTCCCGCCATCGTCACGGCTTCCACGAGAACGTAATAGTCTTCCGATGTGCTGATCGCGGTCCCATCGCGGTCGATGCTGTCGACCAGCGCAGAGTATTCGCGCAGCGATTCGTTGTAGGTCAGATCGCTGACGGCCAACTCGACGGCCTTGTCGGGATCGGGCAGTCCATCGGGACTCGACAGAAAGTGCACGCGGTAGAAGAGGATGCCCGACTTCGGGCCGGTCCACTTCAACGAAGCTTTCGGATTTCCGGGCAGGCCGGATGCGGCGACGGACTTCAGAACTGGCGTCGGAATATCGCCCAGGAACAGAATGCGGGCGGGCAGATAGAACGGCGGACCCGGGTTGCCGTGCTTGTCCATGGCAACGACGCTGTACTTCACGTCGGCCAGGCCCTCGGGATGGTAGGGATCGACGAGATCCAACGTCGCCCCATCGCAAGGCGTTTCATTCACGAGTTGATAAGTCGACCCACCATCGACGCTGCGATACAGTCGCAACGACTCGACGTCGCCACTGCACGGGAACGTGAGTTTGAACGGTGGAATGTCCCCCCCGGGGATCGCCGTGATGATCTTGCCCGGAACGAGCGGCGCCTGGTCGCAGATTTGTTCGGAACCGCGCGCCGTCATCGTGATTGTGTAGACTTCACGCGTCGAACCTGGCATCCAATCTGGCGGTGGTGCAACGTCAACGGATTCCGTGCGGCCATCGATTGTAAAGACCTTGAAGCGATAGGTTGGGATGTCGTTCTGGTCCACAACATCTTCAATCACGTCGCCGGAAACGTACGTGCCGACGTTGCCGAAGACAACCGGCCCAAGCGGAACAACTTCATCCGCGATCCCGGGCAGTCCCGGGTACACGCGCGAGATGTGAACGCGATCGAAGATCGGATCTTCCTTCACCAGCAAGAACGCCGGGCGCCAGATTTCCTCGCGGCCGGTCGATTCGGCTTCGCGCGTGCCCTGGACGCTGATCGAGGTAAGCGACGTGCAAATCAGCGATGCGCGTCCGGGAGACGGGCCGACGACATCGTCAATCGCGGCGTAAGTCGGCGGAGAGAGCGGACTCTCGTTGCCGGAGTCATCAACCGCCGACAGGCAATACCAGTATCCACGGGCAAAGTCGGCAGAGGAAACTTCCTTGTCGTCGTGCATTGCGTGCGTCGGTGTCGGATCGCCTTCAGGAGAAGGCACTTCCGCAATCAGGCCTTCAGTCAGGCCATTGATGTCGGGGAACGGCGTGTTCTTGCCCGTGTGCCCGTAATCCTGGAATCTATACAGGCGATAGAGTACTGTCTCGCCGCCTTGATGTGGCCAGCGAGCGCGCAGGTACGGCGTGCCGTCCTCCAACTGCTCCGGGAAGACATTCAGTCCGCGTGGAACGGCAGGCGGTACGGTATCGCGAACGACCGCCTGAAGCGGATCGCTCGGGTAACCTTCCTGGCCCAGCAGATCGCGCGCGACGACCCAGTACGTATAAACATGTCCGACTGGAAGAAGATCCGCATCGTCTGCTGTATCGCTCCATTCGCCCTCATCGACGTAGACATAGGACTGATCGGGGGGCGTGTCCGGCATTGGGGACGGAGCAAGAATCGGATTGTCGTTGATACGTTCAACTTCGTTCTGAACATCCTCGAAGAACTCGCCGGGTTGCAGCGCGCGATTCAGACGATACACGTTGTAGCCAAACGTCAGCGGGCGTTCGTCGACTGATAGCGGTGCGGCCCAATCGAGGTAAATGCGTTGGTTGTTGTTCACCGAGGGGCTCACTTGGTCGCGGCTGATCAGGGAGACCTCCTTCAGTTCCTGCGGCGGTGCGAGCACATCGGGCTGGCTGGCATCGATGGTCACCTTGCCCAACGCATTCACGGCATTGCCGGACGCGTTGCCCTCCCAAAGCTCGTACAGGAACGGTCCGTCGAGAGGATCGACGAAATCGAGGTAGCCGTGGCCTTCGACCAGAGCGAATCCGTAGTTGATCTGCTCCAGGAATTTCCGACGCAATTGGGCGTAGTCGGAAGCATCTTGTCCTTCGAGCAGATCGATCACGCGCTGCGCGAATTCTTCCTTCGACGAACCGGCCGTGCCGTAGATGTCTTCCAGAATATGGCGCGCATCGAGCAGAATTGCATCTTCGCCCGGGCGATAGAAGATGCTGGCGATCAAGGCTCCGTTGCGCGTGCTCTTCACCACGGAAATCTTGTGGCGCACGCCATCCTGGCCCGTGCGAAACAGCACCGTCGTTTGCGGATCGACAATCTCGTCGACCGCGTACCAACGCAGCAGAACGCGTTGTCCCCAATCTTCTTCGCCACCGACGATTCCCGTGAACACAAGCGGCGAAATCGTGGGTGGCGTATCCGCCTGGGGCTTCCCATGACCGAGCAGGAACAGGCCTGCCAGGAGGATGATCAGTACATGAAAGCGCGGCAATCGCATGCGGTTTCTCCGTCTATTCTCAGAGGCTGCAGTCAGCATCGAGGTTGAAACTCCAGAAGTTGAGAGTTCGGTAAAGCACATCGGCGTACATCACGCAGGAGGCGCACCACTTGTCGTTGAGGACGTCCTTCGGCTCAAACCAGGCTTCCGGTTCGCAGAATCCGAGTCCGCCGCCGAGCCAGGCGATGCCCTTCAGGAAATAGCCACCGTCTTCCTTGCCGCCGATCAGCGTCATCTTGCCCTTCGCACTGACCAGGCAGATGGCCTTGCCAACGACACCTGCCGTCAGCTTGCCGCCGAACGACGGGCCATCCAGAAGGAACCAGAAGCCCGCACCCACGTTGGCGCTCAGGCGCAGGAAACACCCATTATCCCACACGGGAATCACGGCCTCCGCGAACGAGTAGATACCCGTGATCTCATCTTCCTTGAACGCGCCTTCGACTTCCGGATCGAGTGTCGTCAGCAACTCGATGCCGTTACACGTCTTGCCGAGGAAGATACCGCCCTGTGCGCTGCCGCCTTCAAAGACGACGCCACCCTTGAACGTGACGTAGATCTCGTTCAGGCCAACGGCCATCGCGAAGAACGGCGCGACAATGCGCACAGCTTCGAAGTCGATCGCTCCGGACGTTTCAATCTTGCCGCCCATATCGGACAGGAAGAACGGCAGGTCAGGTCCATCCTGGTTCAGGCGAAGCATGACCTGGATTTCTTCCGCCTTCAGGTCGCCGCGCGGAACACGCAATGGCACATCGAAGACTGCGATTTCTACCTTGATCGATTCCGCGCCGACTGGCGTACCGCAAACGGGTTTGTCTGAATCGTTCTTATGGCGCTCCATGTCGAGCGACGCGCGGAACTCGAAGCTGTCCGAGAACTCGAACGCAAACTCCGCATCAATGTGCAGTCGATCCAACGTTTGCCCGCCAAAGACGGCGTAGCCGCTGATCTCTGCAGCCGAAACGCCGACCACATCGTTCAATTGCTGCGTCACGTCGTTGATCGCCGAACCCGCAATATCCAAATAAGCCTTCACCTGATTGTTGAGCGTATCGAACAGGCCGTTCAGGATTTCCTGAACCTGCATTCGAAGAGGCTCGAAGACCTGTGCGACGACCTGGTTTACTGCCTGGAAGAAGGCTGTGTTGTAGATCGTATCGACGACGAGTTGATTGACAACTTCCGGGTCCAGGTTACGAACCGTCGCAGCGTTCGAGTGAATCTCATTGGCCATGTCCTTCAGGCCTTGCTTCACTGTCGCGACCATCGCCGTAAAGTCGCCACCGCTGATCAGATTGTCGATCTCCTGCAGATTCGCGAGCTCTGCGCCTTCGCCGATCTGATTACGGAGTTCCTCAAGCTGCGGCTTGAGTTGCCCGTTGATCAGGTTATCGACAATATACGCGCGCGCTTCTTCAACATCGCCAAAGACCTGATCGATGCCGTCCGGCTCTGCCCCGGCCAGGTCGACAAGTGCAGCCAGAACCTGGTGCAATTGATCGATGTTAAGATTGTTGATCTTCGCTTCGATGTTCTCCAGGGCGGAGAGCATGCGATCGATCTGCATCACGAGCGGGCCGGTCCCCTTCGCGTACTCGGTCGCGAGATACGTATCGAGATCGGCCATCACTGTGTCGATGCGCGCATTCATCGCTGCCAGGTCGGCAGACGCGCCTTCGGCCTGGTCGCCGACATCGCGCAACTGATTCACAAGATCGGTCACGATGGGACGCGTCACGTCGGCCATCGAGGAACGAATGGCTTCACCGAAGTTTCCGGAGAGCGCCTCGTTCAGATCGCCCATCCCATCCTTCAGCGGACCAAGCAACTCCTGCAGCACCGGATCGGTGAAGTCATCGAGCAGGCTGGAAAGGTTGATCGCGGGGAAGCCCTGATAGCCGGCACCGAAGACGATCTCCGTATCGTCGCGCGTGATGCCGCGAACGCTGGAGGCAACACTCAGCACGACTAGATCGCGGTCCTTTTCTTCGCCTGGTGCTGTTGCAAATCGGCGTGCCACGTTATTGTAAGCGACGGGGTACTCGAGATCGACGATGCCGGCGAAACTCGACGAGACCACCGGACGCTGCGTCGGGCTGTCGGTGTATTCCTGGATCGAGGAAATGCCTGCCGGGAAACCATTGTGATCGGGATCGATGTCGACAGGGGGAGTCTCGGCGGCTTTGCGGCCATCGAACAGACGCGGAGTCGCGCCGATGTCCCACAACGCCGTCACCGGCGTCGCACCCCAGAAGGGCAACTTGATATCGCCGCGAACGACTGTGAGGCCGTTCAAGTTGTTTGTTCCATCCCAGGCTGAATAATACGCGGAACGAACCGTGAACGTGAACTCCTGCAGGTCGTTCGCCGGCTCGCCGAGCAACTCGACATCGCGAATGTCGCCGTTGCCTGCGAATTCCGTCTCCGCCAGCAGCGCCACGCCGAGTTCCGGAATCGTGTTCGTACTGGTTGTCTTGAGCGTACGCTTCGGAGTTCCGCCACAGATCGACTCGGGCGGAGAGACGTCGACGAACTCAAGCGACGAGAAATCGAACGTTCTGTTCCAGTAAGCCAGCACGTTATCCGTGACATCGGCCAACTGCGCCGCGCCGGGCAGGCCGCAGGGCTCTAACTCGAGGTTTGTGAACGAGAGCTGTGTGTCCGACGGGAAAGGCAGAATAATCGCGCCGTTGATTTCGCTATCGAGGTGCTGGTGATTGTCGAGGAACGTGTTGTTGAATTTCGTGAGCACGGTTTCGTACTCGTTGAACAACATCAGCGGCGGAAGCGCGGCGACTGCTGCTTCGGAGGCGTCCAGCGTTCCGCTGATTCCGCCTTTGCGCACGTAGATCTTGCTGCCGCCATTGGACGATGTGAATGGTGCCGAGTTGCAGGCCAAATCCACCGAGAACGAAACGCCCGACATCGCGGTTCGTCCAAGAGTGTACCCGGCATAGGAGCCATCGCCTTCAGCATACTCTTCTTCGCCGGACATGACCAGTGCTGCATCGTCATCGGCAGAATCGGTACGACCCGCAAGGAGGTACTCTGTCGGCAACGCATTCAGCGACGCTCCGGACGTCTTCCAACCGGGGAAGTACAACGAAGCATCTTCCTCCAGCGGACCGACTTCGTACGCGTCGAACGGGAATTCCATCGGCGCGGCGGCCGAATTGTCGATGGTTCCGAGTATCGCCCCATCCGGACCGACCTCGAGTTCGCTGGGGCCGAAGAACTGCGGCGTGACGGCGTTGGGATCCGTGCAAATCTCGCCGCCGTAGCTCAGAAGGCCGCCGGCCGACGTCACTGTGCCGGTCGTCAGTTGGCTATTGAGGAATGAAACTTCAAAGGAAACCGTGCCTGCCACAACGCCCTGCGGAAAGCCGGGCAGATGATTCTCCGCCGTATAATCCTCGATCAGTAACTGCAGGCCATCCGGATGCACGACGGCCAGGTTATTCACCGGCGTTGCGTAATACATCCATCCGCCATTGGCGGGGCGAGTGCCGGGGGACTTGTCGAACTCGTCCTTGAAGACATAGCGGACATCGTTCGCGCCCAGGGGAATCTGCAGGCCGTCAACGTCGGTGAACCACGCATTCCCGTTGGTCAGCAGCCAGAACGGATCGTTCTCCAACTTGAGGACATCCAGTTCTTCAGCGGCGAAGTTCCGAATACCAAGGTACCGCAATTCCTGGTCGAAGTTGCCGAAACCGAAGGGCAGCTTTTCCTCGCGGAACAACGGATCCGTCAGGCGTCGCTTCACGATTACGCCTTCAGGCAGTTGCAGCTCGAAGTCTGCCCTCGCGCCAAGCGACGAGAGCGTTGCTTTGGTCGTGTACCACGCCCAGTTTCCGGACGGCGACTTGTAGGGCTGCGGAAGATCGAAGGGCACACTGCCCGAGAAGACCTTGCCCGGATCGGAGGCGACGCCGGAGTGCGTGACCTCTAGTGTAACCGGCACATTTTCCAGGGCATCGCTCCACGAAATGGAACCTTTGAACGTCGTGCCGAGGTACGAATCGAACGACGTGATGTCCGCAAGGATGGCCTTGTCGGATTCACCGAACTGCAACTGGGTGAAAGGCTGTGCCTGCGTTCGATCGGGCAGGAATCCCAGCAGCAGTATTAGGAGTGCAATGGGTGGGAGAACCACCCGAGATGAAGAGGCATTCGTAACCATTGCGGCACTGTCTCTCCCGAGAGAAATGGAAGCGCTATTCACTCAAGAGCGGCGGACTCACCGGTAGCTCCTCAATGAGGAAGGCCGGCAGAGAAAGGCACACCCATTGAGGACTCAATCGGCTTCGGGTTTCGGAGGGAAACCGGCTGAAATCGTGCGGGTAAACTCGGTTAAAGCACAGAATGTGCCCTCTCGTGTGCAAGAAGGCACGTTCTTTAGACCGTTAGGATGCAAGTCAAGTCATGCGTGTATTTCGCGCATCAGATCGGCTTGACGGTGGCGCAATCTCATTGACAGCGAACACGACCCTCCAGACATTTGCCTCCTCAAGGTGCGGTACCCAAGAGGCTAGGGAGAGGTCTGCAAAACCTCCAACGCGGGTTCGAATCCCGCCCGCACCTCCACTCCCTATATTTATCGAATCATTAACCCTGTCGGTGCACCCGGTTCCCCGGAGTCCGCGATCGCGCAGTAGCCAGTCACGCCTTATGCATCCGCTTCGAACTGATAGCGACTCACCTGACGTGTCCCCAGCGCCATCCAAGGCCCCGATCGACGCGTTCGAAGTACCTGACACACGCCTGGAGCGGCGCGGCGAGGCTGCCGAGGGATGATTTGGGACTCCCAGAAGCCCTCTCAATGCACAAACCGCATTGACGAGCCCTGACCTCCCAACAGAGATTAGCGGTTAACTCTGCCGAGTAAGGTCATTGATGCAGGCGGACTTCCCATCGCTGGTCTTCCTCACGACGGTGTACTTCGTCGCCGCCTCCGTCTTCCTGTATCTCTACACACTGCTGCGCCGGTACTACTTCCTCCTCTGGACGTCCGGCTGGCTGTGCCTCGTGGTCTGGTCACTGGCGAGGATCACCCTGCTGCGCGAGTCCGGCGACATGGGCCTCGATGCCGCCGCGGCCGCGAAGTTCGAACTTTGGGTCGAGGCGATCGGCGGCTACTTCCTCCTGACCGGGGTGCTGGTGACCCTGGCGGGCGTGTACCACTTCCTCAGACAGCGCGCGCCAACCGAGATCATCCTCTGGGTCGCCGCCCCGCTTCTGCTCTTCACTGTCGTTGGGCCGATCGGGCTGGACCCGTTCCTGACAACGCTCGGGCTCTATCTCTTCATCGCACTGGCCACCTGCTGGATCGGCGTTCTGTTCCTCCATCGATGGACGGAAGCGCGGACATTCGGCCTCGGTCTGCTCGGAGCGGGGTTCTTCTTCTGGGGATTCCTGCGTCTTCTTTATCCGTTCGCATTCCACATGGACGAATTCGAGCCCCTCCGTCCCCAGTTTCCACATTTCGTTCTCCTTGCGGAGATTCCCTTCGCGCTGATCGTCTTTGCGATGACGATCGTCGTGGCGCTGGAGGAAATCCGCGAAGAGCTCGCGAACAGCGAAACTCGATTCCGCCAGTTCTTCGAGGGCGCCAGCGATCCGATCTTTCTCGTCGATCCGGAGACCGGTCGTATTCATGACGTGAACCCGCGCGGCTGTCGCCTTCTCGGCTATCATCGCGAGGAACTGCTCGGCATGACGGTCCAGGACCTGGCCGCACCGGAACAGGGCACGTCTCCAGCCGGTCTACTGAGCAAACTCCGTCCCCGAAGCGCCGGATCTGAAACCGTCCAGACTCATCACCGTCACCGCGACGGACGTTTGATCCCGATCAGCCTGACGCGTTCGCTAATCAAAGTCGGGGGGCGCGATCTGCTGCTGGTTCACACGCGAGACATCAGCGATCTGCGTGCGCAGGAAATGCAACTCGCCAGCCGCATCAGCCAGTTGCAAGCCGTGCAGCGCGTGTCGACGGTTCTGACGCGGACGCTCAGCACCGACGAACTCTGCAGCCTGCTCTATGAGAACATCCAGGGGCTGTTCGTCCTCGATTTCTTTGCGATGGACGCACTCGACGATCGCACGAGTCGCCTCGAGAACCTCGCCACGATGCACATGGTGAACGGCGTCATGACGCGCGTGCCGCCCGGGCCGGTCGGCGCAGGTCTGGAGGACAACGACCTGCAGCACCTGCTCGAGGAACGCGAAGCCCGCCTTGTTACTCGCAAGCAGTCGAGCATCAGCGACGAGGACGATTTCCCCGATTGCTGTCTTTCGCTGGCGATCGTGCCGATGGTGGCCGGCGATGAGTCCGTCGGGATGTTGTGCGCGGGCTCGCTGGTGGGGCATGCGTTCGATGGCAGCCAACTGGACCTTCTGCAGCATATCGCTTCGATCGCCGGCATCGCGCTCAAGAATGCGCAGTTGTACGAGTTCCAGCAGCAACAGGTCCGTCGCCAGAAGTTCCTGGCCGACCTCGGGCCTTCGCTCATCACGAATCTCGACGCGCTGCATGCCGCCTCGCTCGTCGCGGCAAACATGAAGAACTTCCTGGATCTCTCGGACATCGAGATCTGGCTGGTCTCCGACGACCTTAGTTCCGGCGCGCTCTATCGCGCTTACCCAAGCGGCCGGCCCGCTTCCATCAGTCTATCGTCGTCAAAGAGCAACACGCCGACGCACTTCGATATCATCACGGCGTGCTTCTCCAGCGGCCTGGCAATCGTCGAGAATGACTGTCGCGAGTCGCGCCTGATTCCCGAGGCATGGATTCAGGAGCGTGGACTGAAGTCTTGCATGGCCGCGCCGATCATGGTCGGCGATCGTGCCGTCGGCATAATCCGGCTCGACGACTCGCGGCGCTACGGTCGCTTCCGGCCGGACGATACGGAATTCGTCAAGCTCGTTGCACAGATTATGGCCTCCGCGCTCGAAGCCGCGCGCCTCTTCCAGCAGGTCCGCAGCAGCGAGCAGCGTTTCTCGCAACTCGTCGAAGCGTCCTCCGTCGGCATCGTGATCCTGCGTGAGCGCATGCTCGACTTCGCCAACACGTACTTCCAGGAAATGCTCGAGTTGGCCGACACGCCCATCAATTCGCTCGCGATCTTCGAACTGATTCCGAGCGAGTTCGAGCCCCAGTGGCGCCGCGCGATCGAAGCCTGCGAAGAGGGCCGCGAGCAACGCCTCGAAGGCTGGATGCAGCGCAGTAACGGCAGCCGCATCTGGTGTGAGGTCATGATGACGATGATCGACTACGGCGGCGTGCGCGCCGTGCAGTTGCTTGTCGACGACGTGACCGAAAAGCGCGCCGCCCAGACGCAGCGCCAGAACGACATGCGCGTGCGCTCCATCGGTACCCTGACTGCCGGCATCGGCCAGGACTTCCAGTCCCTCTTCAGCGCCATCCTCGGCCACGTCGCGTTCCTCAAGATGCAGGGCTTCGGCGACGAGGCTTCCGAGCGAAGCATTCTCGCTGTGGAGGCTGCCATCCTGCGCGCGATGGACTTCACGCGCCAGCTCATGAACTTCGCCGAAACATCCGAGAGCGGCATCCAGCCGACCGACATCAATACGCTGATCATTCAGGCCTCGAAGTTGTTTGAAGGCATTCTGCCCGAACGTCCGCGCATGAAGTTCGACCTCGCGCCCAACCTGCCGAAGGTTCGCGGCAACGAAGAGCAACTCCGCCAAGCGTTCCTCAACCTGCTGCTGGCCGTTTCCGAGCGCGCAGGCGAAGGCAATACCATCGTCGTGCAGTCCATCTCCGAATTGCTCGACGAAGAGCGGGTGCGCGACAGCAGCGAACTCGAAGTCGGCCCCTACGTCACCGTGCTGGTCTCCGAGCGCCGTGGCGTGATCGACGCGCAGACCGCCGAGGCGCTGTTGACATCCTCCGGGACCAGCGTCGGCCGCGGTGCGCTCGGTATGAGCGTGCTGATGAGTACTGTACGCTCGCACCAGGGCTGTATCGAAGTCCGGCGCGGCGGCACCGCTACCTCCATCGCCCTCATGGTCCCCGTGGACTCCGGCGTCCCAACCACCCCCGGCGCCCGCCTGCTGAGCGGAACGCTCACGCCCATGCCGATGGAGTGAAGAGCAGTGGCGAGTGGCAAGTGACGAGTTGATTTCGCTCTTGTCGAGCAGGGCGTGAGACAATGGACGGAGAACCTCAAAAAACAACCAAGCTATGGCCGTCAAACGTGGTCGGCGCACTCATCTTCATGGGCGGTGCAGCGGCAGCGTTGTTCTTGCCCATGATTGCGTTTCGGCTGATCTTCAAGTACAGTCTGGCGCCGGCCTACGAGGGAATCGGCGCCGAAATGCCGCTGATTACGGCCTTGGCCTATCTGTCGACTCGCGGGGCATTCGTGGAGCTCTCCCTGATTCTGTTCGTGATCTCGACTATCTGTTACGCGTTCGCGCGCTTCCCCTGGCAACGTAGGGTCCTTCGGTGGGGGTGGATCCTGCTCGACACGGTGTCGTTTGTCTTTCTGACGACAGGGATCGCGGGAGCGTACTTCGTACTTAATATCCTGCAAGAACGCCTCGCATCAGGCGGACCGTGAGACGGAGAGATGGAGGACCGCCCAACAAGGAGCGCGTTCGCTGAATCACCGGCACCAATCTGTGTTCATCCCATCCATCTGTGGCACATTCGCGCATTCTCCTTGCTGTTTGCGTCGACATCGCTCAATCCACGTCAACAACCCGCGGGATGGAGGCAAAGAGGTGACCGCTAGAATCGCTACACTCCTGATTCTCCTGAATCTCGGAATCCTTGCGTTTGCCGCGCGAGATTTCTCCTCGACGTCTGAAGACGAGGTCGTTGCCGAGCGCTGCTATGATCTCATCGGTCCGGACCGACAGAATTTTCTCGTTCTACGGCTGCCTCTCGATGGCAAACAGGAATTTCCCTATGCCTGCTGTTTTCAGGAAACTGGTCCCTACTACGTCATCGACGGAATCAGCGTGTGGCTCTCTCCTGACTGTCAGCTTGCTCCCGAGCGGAAGAGCGAGATTCAGGCAGAACTGGGAGACTGGTTTGACGAGGAAGCATGGCCGATCATCGAGGGCGGTTTCAGCCCGTACGATCCGATGGACGACGCGGCCTGGCGGGCGGCTTGCAGCAAGACCTCAGAGACGCTTCTCATGCAGGACGTCAGCATCAACACCCTTCTGATGCTAAGCCTCTCCGAGCGCATCTGCTGCCCCGTCAGGGGTCTCTACGTCGATTATAGCTCTGGCACGTTCCAGTGGGAGTAGCGAGCTGACAAGACCCGGCTTGTCTCCCATCTGTGTTCATCCCATCCATCTGTGGCTGAATTCCCCTTGCCGCCCGCTCTCCATGACTGTCGACTTGTGTAAATGCGAACCATTTGGAGGGAGAAGACGTGACGACAAGCCCCCCAGGCTCGGCTCAAGAGGAGCTCTCCGGACCCACTCCGCCGTCGGTCGCATCGACCGTTGAGGCGCCGGGTATCGCCATCTTCGGACTTCTAACCTTTGTCGGCATCTTCGGATTTCCTATACTGGGCCTGAAGGCCATTCCTCTCCTTCTGAATGCTTGGTCAGACTCATCCCGGAATTGGCCAGGAATAGTGATGTTTGGAACAGGGGTTTGTCACTTCTACCAGCGCAACTTCTTCCTGCTCTTTCTTCCAATGCTGGCCATGTTCGTCGGCGCGACGTTTGTCTATGCCACTTACAGGGACAAACGAATCCGCCGAATGGGAGCGGCCATCTGGTTCCTGCTACTCTACGGTTTTGGCCTCTTCTGGACGCTTTCTGCAATCATTCCCCTCCTGCTGATGAGTGGGTGAGGCCCCCCTGCTGTCTGCCAATTCGCCCTGCTGCCAGGGCCATCTCTTGGCTAAATTCTATTGCGTAACCATTACAACTCGTGCCATACGCAATCCACCGAGTTGTGGAATTGATTGGGAATGAGGGGTTCAGGAGTCATCCCCCTGGCATGCGTCTTCGTCACGTCGATTATGCCTGTCGGTGGAGCATATCTTTGCACAATCGCTTCTCCATGAGCTTCCCGTGCCATTGGTTCGTCAATTCGAGTGTGGATCGATATTCCTATCCATGGAGGGAGCATTCGCATGTCAACAAAACACATCGTCCTGATACACGGAAGGTCGGTAAAGCCTCGACGGGAAGAGAAATGGAAGCTTGTTAAGGAAGCGTTGCTTGCAGGGCTCGAGCGCGTTGATCAAGCGGCGGCCGATGCTGTCCGCGAAGGGACCGTAAGGCTCTCTTTCGCATACTACGGAGACGTCAACAACGACATTCTCATAGAAGCTGAGCAATCACGGAAATCCTGGTTCAGCAGCGGGAGCCTGAAGGATTGGATGGTTCCAGACCCTGACGGCACATACTATGTCCCAGCAAGAAACTATCGTGATGGAATGGATAGATTGCTGGGTCGCCCGACCGAGGAACACAAGGCGAAGGACTACGGAAGATTACTGGAGGAGTACAAAGACCTGGCTGGCGTGGACAACCTGGCAAGTATTCTGAGCCCGGCCTTGAATATATTTGGCCTCAGCGATCGAGTGCTGACCAGTCAATTGCCTGACATGGGTAGGTACATGTTGAGCAGAGTGATTGGCTCCAAGATCCGACAGAGGCTTCAAGGCCCGCTCCTCAAAGCCATGAATGATGGCGATGACATCGCCCTTGTTGCACACAGCATGGGGTGCATTGTCTCATATGACGTCTTGTGGAAATTCTCTCGCATGAGCGAGTACCAGAGATGCTGGGACAAGAGAATTTCCCTGTTCATGACGCTGGGGAATCCCATGGGCGAACCCGCCATCAAGCGGGAGTTGTACGATGCCAACGAACCCGCAGATGGGAAGTACCCGCGGAATATCGACCACTGGCTGAACATCAGTGCCTATGATGATTTTGTGGCTCATGATGAAGACATTTCGGATGACTTCAAGGAGATGCGATCTTTGGGGCAGGGGATCCCACGAACTCGACTCGAGAACCCCAAACGAATCTACACATTCTGGGCGGGGAATGAGCGCGGCAATCCGAACAAGATCTCAAGCAATCCACACAAATTCTATGGCTACTTGAATCACCCCTATGTGGCAAAGCGCTTAGTGAAGTGGATTGAGCAGTAGATCCCAATCTTGATTCCACCGGCAGGATGCTGCCACAATCCAGGCGGCATCCTGCTCGGTCCATGACCTCCCAGACTCCCTTCCCCTCCGCGTCCCTTTTTGTCTTGTCCTGGGCCGCGCCATGGGGGCAGGCTCTCCCACCGTTTGGAAGCACCACCAAAATCTCCCTGACGCGGAAGGATCACGTTTTGAAGAAGGCTCTCGTTACTGGAATTACGGGCCAGGATGGCAGCTATCTGGCCGAACTGCTCCTCAGCAAAGGCTACGAAGTCTGGGGCATCGTGCGCCGCTGCAGCTCCTTCAATACGGAGCGCATCGATCACATTTACGCCGATCCTCATAAGAAGAACGTGAACCTGCACCTGGTTTACGGCGACCTGACCGATTCGGCCCGGCTTCACGCCATCGTGGACCAGGTCCAGCCGGACGAGGTCTACAACCTGGGCGCTCAGTCCCACGTTCGCGTCAGCTTCGACGAGCCCGAGTACACCTGCGACACGGTCGCCATGGGCAGCCTTCGCCTGCTCGAAGCCGTCCGCCGCATCGTTCCGAAAGCGCGCTACTACCAGGCCTCCAGCAGCGAGATGTACGGCAAAGTCCACGAAGTCCCGCAGAGCGAGACGACCCCCTTCCATCCGCGCAGCCCGTACGCCTGCGGCAAGGTCTTCGCCTTCTGGCAGACCGTGAACTACCGCGAGGCCTACGATATGTTTACCTGCAACGGCATCCTGTTCAACCACGAGTCCCCCCGCCGCGGCGAGACGTTCGTGACCCGCAAGATCACCCGTGCCGTCGGTCGCATCAAGACCGGCCAGCAGGAAGCCCTGTACTTGGGCAACATCGACGCGAAGCGCGACTGGGGATTCGCCGGCGACTACGTCGAGGCCATGTGGCTGATGCTCCAGCAGGATACGCCGGACGACTACGTCGTCGCGACCGGCGAGACGCACACCGTGCGCGAGTTCCTCGAGATCGCCTTCGGGCACGTCGGGCTGGACTACAACGACTACGTGAAGATCGATCCGCGCTACTTCCGCCCGAGCGAGGTGGACATCCTGCTCGGCGACCCGGCCAAGGCCAAGAAGCAGATGGGCTGGGAACCGCGTGTCAGCTTCGAGGGCCTGGTCAAGATGATGATGGACACGGACCTGGCGCTGGCGAACTGGGAGAAGGATCACCTGAAGGACAAGCGCCCCACCGACGCGGGCGATTGGCTGAAAGCTCACTCCTGACTATCTTCTGATAAACCCATGTGTTGCAGCGGCCCCCATTGCGGGGCCGCTCTTCACTTGTATGGCAATCGTTAACGCACGTCGATTTTATTTGCCGAACAGTTGACGATCTGTGTTAAGCGACGCATAGTGATTGTTGCCTAGGCAACACCTTGATATTGGGTAGGGGTGCATCGCACTCCCGACTTTTGACCGGAGGGACATTGTATGGACTCTTCTCTGTTTCGCATTTCACGTACGCTCGCCCTGGGGGTAGCGATCGGTGCATGCGCACCAGCTCTCGCCCAGGAATCACTTCCTCCCTTTCTTCCGTACGAAGATTTCATGGGGCCCACTTCCTACAAGACCGCCGATTTGGACGGCGACGGGGACATGGATCTCACCGACGGCGTCCATTGGTTCGAGAATCTCGGCAAGTCGCCCCCGTCATTCGCCCCGCACCTCGTGCATGGCATGTTGAGGTATCTTAACCATTGTACCCTTGTGGACTTCAATCGAGACGGCAGCGTGGACATCATTGGGGACTCAGATCTTGGCCTGGTGTTGCTACTCAATGACGGAAGTTCGATTCTGCCGACCTTCGAAGCGCTCTTCCCCATTGTGAATTGGAACGCGTCATGGACATATCCAGTTGATCTTGCCGTGGGAGATTTCGATGGCGACAATCGAAGTGACATCCTTTTTTCATCCGAGAAAGCCATCTATCTGGCACTGCAGCCAAAGCATCTGTACGAACCATGGGAAATCCGCAAGCTGCTTTCGTTCGAATCCATTACGCCTTACCGGTTGACCGTCGCCGACATGAACAATGACGGGCGAGATGATTTTGTCGCCTATGGATACTCATACGAGAACTCTCTGCCATTCAAGATCTACCTCAACCAGTTTGATGAAACGCCGCCCTTCGCAGAGGTTGAACTGGGACAGGGCATTCCGCAGGAAATTCAGATCGTGGACCTGGATAAGAATGGCGATATGGATATCGTCGGCCTCGTGGGTCCTTCCTCTATACTCGCTTGGGAGCACCGTCAGGACGACCCGCTGGGGTTCAATGTTCACACTGTCAGCCCTGCCTTGCCCAGCGGCCGCGGGCTCAATGTCGCAGACTTCAATCAGGACGGCGACTTGGACATCCTGGCAGGAACGAACGAGGGAAAGGTCGCATGGTATGAGCACAATGGGGATTTCGGGTTCACCGAGCGCTCCATCACGACGGCAGAGAAGCCTGTTATTGCCAATATGCTGGCAGCCATCGATCTGAATGTCGATGGGGCTCCAGATGTTCTTTTCACAACGAGTTCCTATGATGTTGCGTGGTACGAGAACGTCAACGGCCTCTACGCTGTCAGCGCATCGATCGTCGACGATAGTGGGGACGGAGTCCTGGAGCAGGCCGAATCCGGCGAGGTTCGAGTTCGCGTGAAGAACGGCAGCGGAGCCGATACGAGCGATTGTTCGGTTACGCTCGTCAGCAAGACAGCAGGTCTGACGTTCACACAGCCGATCCAGAATCTTGGCACACTCAACAGCGGCGAGACCGATGATCGTACGTTCGGTTTCACCCTGGATCCCACAATCGAATGCGGCGCTGAGATTCGGGCCACCGTGGTGCTCTCCTCTGAGCACGGCACGCGCTCCTTGCTCCTCAGTATGCCAGTGGGGGAGACGAGCGTCGCGCTGCTCGAACCACTCTCTTCGCCCGCGCTCGTAATTCCCGACGCCGATCCGCTTGGCGTTTCCGACACGATCAATCTTGGTGCACCCGGCGGCACATTGCTGAACCTGGAAGTCGCCGTAGACATTACGCACACCTACCGCGGCGACCTTGTGGTTCGTCTTCGCAGTCCGCGAGGGATTGATACTGTGCTCTTCCGTGGCAGCGCCGAACGCAGTGCGAATCTGCAGCGCACGTTCTCCGTTCCCATTTTGGCGGGCGAACCCGCGGACGGTCCATACACGCTGTATGTTGCGGATCTCCTGACCGGCGATGTTGGAACACTGAACTCCTGGGGGCTCGCTGCGAATGTGGAGACCACGACTTGTTTGAGCGGAACGCCAGCGCCGACTCCCACTACCCCCAGCAACGATCCGGCGATCGTCCTGGCAAACCTGAATTCGACGCAGTGGCAGACGGGCTCCCTTTCGCTCTTTACGGCGCCTGACTTCTCCGAGTCTGCAGAAGGGCTTGGATTGAGCATCGCTTCGAATCCCGATGGGACCTTCGGCGCGTGGTACACGCGCGAACCGCTCGATCCGCTTCCCGCAGGGCGCTACCTGATTCGTGCGCATATCGCGGAATCCGCTCACGTGGATAGCCGGCGCCACCCGGAAGTTCGCCTGCGCGTCTATCACGCGACGAACGAGCGCTCTGTGATGTCCGTCGCGCCTGAGATTGTCTCCGGCCAGGGTCTTTCGGACGTTGTCGAAGTCATCTGGCAGAGCGATGGAATCTCGCAGTGGCGCGTCGCCCTCGACTTGCTGTCCTTCGCCAGCGATCTCGAAGGTGGCTTCACTGTCACGAAGCTCGAAGCTGTACCACTGCCCTGACAAAGAAGAAGTAAAACGCGAGCGGGGCTTACAGGTCCAAGAACCTGTAAGCCCCGCTCTTCTTCAACAACAAGACGCTTATCGCAGCGTATCGTTCAGGGCCGTGCGCGCGTCCGTTTTCTCGTCGCGAATCTTCTTGATGATCAGCGCATACGTCTGGTGCGAGCCATCGCGGCTGGGCAGAGCGCCGGGCACGACCACGGCGCGTTCGGGAATCTCGCCGAAGATTGTCTCGCCTGTCATCGCGTTGTAGATCTTTGTCGACTTGCCCATGTAGCATCCCATGGCCATCACGGCGCCTTCGCGAACGATGCAACCCTCGGCGACTTCGCTGCGCGCACCGATGAAGACGTTATCTTCGATAATCACAGGCGTGGCCTGCATCGGTTCCAACACGCCGCCGATCCCAACGCCGCCGCTGAGGTGACAGTTCTTGCCGATCTGCGCGCAGCTACCAACCGTCGACCATGTATCGACCATCGTGCCACTGTCGACGTAGGCGCCAATGTTGACGTAGCTCGGCATCAGGATCGCGCCCGGAGCGATATACGCGCCCTCGCGCACGGTTGCCGGCGGCACCACGCGGGCGCCTTTCGCGGCCCAATCGCCTTGCACATCGACCTTGTCGTAGAAATGCAGAGCGCCGGCTTCCATCGCACGCATCTCGGACGTGCGGAAGTGCAACAGAATCGCCTTCTTGATCCACTCATTGGCTTTCCATGATCCGTCCGCCTGCTTTTCTGCCACTCGGATTTTGCCCGCAGACAATTGCTTCAACGTTTCACGCACTGCCTCGCGTGCTTCGCTCGAAACAGATTCTTTGTTCTCGAAGGCTTGTTCAATAACCTGCTGCATTCCAATATCTCCTGTTTGTGTTGTAAGCGGCTTGCTCAAGATCACGCTCTTGTAGTTCGTCGCTTCCCAATCGCAAGTGTCCACGATGCGAAAGCCGCGCCGCTCGTAGTAACGAATCAGATGAGTCGCGCCTTCACTCGTATCGCAAGCAAGATGCCGGGCACCCAACTCGCGCGCTCGCGACTCCACGAAACCCAGGAGTTGCGAGCCAATCCCCGTGCCCTGCATGTCCGGAGCAACAGCAAACTGCTGAAACAACGCGACGTCCGAACGCCGATACCAATCGCACGGCTGGTTCTTCGGCGGATAACTGAGGAGCACTGTCCCAATCAAGCGATCATCATGGGTGGCAACGAAACACTTGCCCTTTGCGATTCGCTTGCGCGTGATATCCGGTCCTTGCCACGTGGCAACGTATCGAAATCCCATTTCCGCCAGCACGCGATACGCATCGTGCAAGAGGTTCGTCAGCTCATCGATGGAGTCTCGCTCGTCGAGCAATCGGACTTTGACTTCGGCGCTCACTTCAGGTTGATGCCGCGATAGCGAATCAGCTCACGCAAGAAATCGCCGACGTCCGGCTTGGGCGATTCGATGTCCACGCTCACACCGAACTCCTTCAGTCGCGCTGTCAACTCCGGGCCGCGTGATGCCACGAGTACATTCTTGAGCAGCGCAGAGGCAATGTCGCGCCCCCATTCCTTCGCCACGGCTTCGATGGCCGATAGTGTGAAGAACATCACGACGTCGAGTTCGCGCGCCGTCAATGCCCGGCGCAAAGCCTCGATTCCTTCTTTGTCCGGGACGGAATGATAGAGCGGCAACTGTGTGACGCGCGCGCCGCGCCGTTCGAGCCCTTCACCAAGATCGCCGCGACCATGAGCGGACTCCGCAAGAATCACATGCACGTGCTCGAGGTTCTTTCCGAATGTTTCGCGAACGCCTTTCGGCGTGAATGGAACATGCACCTGTCGGCACTGGATTCCCATGTCATCAAGCACGTGCCATGTGCGTGCGCCCACGGCAAGAATCTGTGTGTGTGAACGCAAGACGCGAGCGTCGAGCTCCGCCCCGCGCAACGCATTGAAGAACGTACGCACACTGCTGGGACTCGCGAAGAGAATGTGCGTCGCCGTTCGGATGTCGTCCTGCAGCGCCTTCAACTCGGCGCTCAGGCCCTCCAGCGCTACGGGCTTCACAGCCGGGTGGAGCAACACCTGCGCTCCCGCTTCCTGCAGTTGTTCGCGCGCTTCCTTCGCGCGGTCCGGCGGACGCGTCACTGCCACGCGCCAACCGAAGAGAGGCTTCTCCTCGAAGAAATTCAGACGCGGCGCCAGGTTTACGACCTCGCCGATTACGAGGGTGGACGGTGTGCCGAGGCCGGCGCGGTCCACATCGTCCGGAAAATCCGCAATCGTTGAAATCAATGTCCGCTGCCGATTCGTCGTGCCCCATTGCGTTAGCGAAACCGGCTGACTGGGTGGACGACCGCCTTCGATCAGACCATCGCGAATCGGCTCCAGCGATCCCATCGGCATCAGGATCACAATTGTATCCGCCGCGCGGCACACCGCCCGCCAATCCACATCTTCGAGCACATCGGAATCCGCATCGTGCGCCGACTCCAGCGCGGGTGTGTCAACATCCTTGAAATCGGGCGGAGGAAGTTCCTGCGTCGGATCATCTTTGTACTTCGCTCGCTCTGATCGTTGTGCCGGGTCCATCGACACGCGCTTCTCAACGTGCGGCGCCTCGGTGTCCGACGTCACCACGACGACTCCGCTGTGGTGATCGCTGCGGATGCGAATGCGCTCTTGTTTCTCGTGTGGGCCTTTTCGAACGACGACGCCGGTACTGGGTTTCTCTTCAGCATCCCCGTCCGTCGCGGGCTCTTCCTGTGGCGGAGGTTCTTCTTCGGTCTTCTTGGGAGGAACGAGCGTGGCGCTTGTGCGCAGCCGTCCGTGCAGAATGATGACGGAGCCGGCCAGCCCGCGCTGCAGCACCGGAATGCCGGAGTATCCCGGCACGGCGATCGCCGACGTAATGCCGGGGACCACTTCCACATCCAGGCCGGCCGCCTGGCAGATGAGCGCCTCTTCGCCGCCGCGTCCATAGATGTATGGATCGCCGCCCTTCAGTCGAACGACGCGCTGGCCCGCTAGGCCGCGCTCGATCAGCATTCGGTTGATCTCGGTCTGCGGAATCGATTGCTGGCCGGGGCGCTTGCCGACGAACACGCGCTCGCAGTGCGTCGGTGCCAGCGACAGAATATCCGGATTCACCAACGCATCGTACAGCACCGCGTCGGCCGATTCGATCAGTTCCGCGCCGCGTCGCGTCAACAACCCCGGATCGCCTGGACCGGCGCCTACCAGATAGATTTTTCCCGCCATGCGTCACCATTCCCTTCATCCCGGCCATCCCAGGGGCCGGAAGAAGCATGAAGCCAGGTTTCGTGATTCGTCCCGAGCTTGGCGCCTGATGGGCGCCGTGGCAATGGGAACGTCCCGAAGTCGAGGCAAGGATCAAGCCGGAGGCCCCGGGAACATAAGCTCCCGGGGCCTCTCAGTGCGTCATTCTCATTTGTGCGCGGGCGATCACTTCGCGGCGTCGTCCGTCCCGCCTTCTTCCGCTTCCCCATCTCCCTCGTAGCCGCAAGCGACCTTGATCGCGCTCTCGATTTCGTCGCGCAGATCTTCGTTTTCCTTCAGGAAGGTCTTCGCATTCTCACGTCCCTGGCCAAGGCGTTCGCCCTTGTAGGAAATCCAAGCGCCGCTCTTCTCGACGATGTTCAGTTGAACGCCCAGATCGATCAGGTCGCCTTCGCGGCTGATGCCGTGGCCGAACATGATGTCGAACTCCGCGTCCTGGAACGGCGGAGCGCACTTGTTCTTCACTACACGGCCGCGCACGCGATTGCCCACGTTGACGCCATTCTCTTTGATGGCGCCGATGCGGCGCACCTCGAGGCGAATCGACGAGTAGAACTTCAGCGCGCGGCCGCCCGGGGTTGTCTCCGGGTTGCCGAACATCACACCGATCTTCTCGCGGATCTGGTTGATGAAGATCGCCGCCGTTTTCGACTGGTTGATCGAGCTGGTCAGCTTGCGCAGCGCCTGACTCATCAGGCGCGCCTGCAGACCGACGTGCGAATCGCCGATCTCGCCTTCAAGTTCCGCCCGCGGCAGCAGCGCAGCCACCGAATCCAACACAACCAGGTCCACCGCGTTGCTGCGAACCAGCGTCTCGACGATGTCCAGCGCCTGCTCGCCGTAATCGGGCTGACTGATCAGCAGCTCATCCAGATTCACACCCAGGGCCTTCGTGTACTTCGGGTCCATGGCGTGCTCGACGTCGATGAATGCCGCCACGCCGCCGGCCTTCTGAGCGCTCGCCACGGCATGCAGAGCGACAGTCGTCTTGCCGGAGCTTTCAGGGCCGTAAATCTCGATCACGCGGCCGCGCGGAAAGCCCCAGCAGCCCAGGGCACGGTCCAGCGAAATCGACCCCGTCGGGATCGCCGGCACGTCATCGCCTGCAATCCGCTCGCCGAAGCGACGGATGATGCCCTCGCCGTGATTCTTGCGCACCTGCGACAGCGCCATCTCCAGCGCCTTGTCCCGATTCTCACTCGTCTTGGGTGCGGATCTCTTCGCCATGACCCCGTTCCTTTTTGCAGTCGAATTGGAGTGGCCGCCTCAACGCGACCGTGCCCCCAGGAAACCGGGGGCACGGTGAGGCGTCAATTCAAAACATACGAACAAAAAGCGAAAACGTCTTTGGCGAGCTATTCCTCGCCCTGCGGCTCGGCCTGTGGAGCTTCTGGACCGGATGGCGGGTCTGGTTGCGAGAAGCGATTCTGCCATCTCCTGTCGTCGGGCCAGTCTGTTGGCCATTGCGGGTCGGCTTCCTGGTTGAAGCCGAAGTAGTCTCCCTGCAAGCGGCTCAGCTCCCGCTGCAGATCCTCCAGTCGACCCCGCAGTGCGAACATTTCGCGTTGAATCCGCTCGATTTGGCGGTCCGTCCGTTCGCGGTTTGTATCCTTTTCCCAACGAGGCGGCCCCACCTCGGACAGGACCTCTGCCACGTCTTCAAAGGGTACCGGCTCGTCGCCGGAAAGGCGCACCATCAGTTCGCGCATCCGCTCGACGCCTTCACGGGCTGGGGCAAGTCGTTCGTCCGGCGCCGCATGTTTGTCCAACTCCGCCAGCCGATCGGAGAGCTCACCTAAGCGCCTGGCGGCGTCGGGCGCGCGATCGCGCAGGCGATCGACGAATTCCTCCCGCTGCAGCTCGAGTAGCTCGGCCTGCAGTTCTGCGATGCGCTCCATCCGCGCCAAGCGGTGCGGGTCCGATTCTTCCGCCTCTTTGGCCTCGTTCAGTCTTTGAACGAGATCTTGATGTTCGTTCGCGAGGCGTTCCAGATCGTGGAAGTTACGTCGCATCTCGCGCCCGGCCTCAAACAGCGGGGCCAGTTCATCGATGCGCCCGCGCGCTGCCCTCGGCGGGCCGGGGGGCTTCTGTTCTGCCCGCGGGGCCTCTGCAGCGGGCTGCTCGCGGCGGTCGGGTCCCTGCCAGCGGCGGCCACCCTGCCAATCGCCGTCACCGCGCTGCGCACCGGCCGGCACGGCGAGTACCATAGCGAACAACGCAACGGCGCAGGCCTTCCAGAATGTACGATCCACAGGTGTGCCCTCCGTGTATTACAGCCTTCGCAAGCTCTTGGGGCAAGACGCGCGCCATCAGGGTCCGGGCGCCTTCTCCCGCCAGGCCCGAACTTGCCGCATCCCCAGCAGATACGCCGACATCCACAGGACGATCAGCGCGACCGATTCGATGATCCACTGTGTCCCCAGTGCCATTGGATGTTCCGAGGGGATCTCGCGGAAGAAGTCCATGCCGATCAGTCCACCAACGGCGCCCGCGATCAGAGCGGCTGCCCAGCGCTGCCGCAGCGGTAGCAGCGAGGCCAGCGCCGTCGCGCCCACCAGGGCGACCATCATCAGGCCCACCGGGACCGCCGCGGAGAAATACGGCTCGTATCCTCCGCCGCCGGCAGCAACCAGGGCGCTCAGCATCCCCGCCCCGATCAGAAGCCCTGTGGCGCGCCGCTGCGGCCAAAGGTACGAAGTCGCGAAAGCCAGGAGCGCACAAATCGCTCCGAGGGCAATGCGAGCCACTTCGATGCGGACGATCTCGCTGACCCGTGGAGGGCGCGGCTGCGGTCCGGCGAAGTCCTGGAAGATCGGCTTCAGGATCATTACCAGCAATTGTCCCAGTCCCAGAAGCGCGATGACGCTGATGGCCAGGAAGCTGATCATCCCGATCACGCCCAGCACTCCGTTGCTGAGTTGAGGAATCGGGCGCTCCTTGCCGACGCTTACCCAGATTCCCAGGGCGCAGAAGACTGTCGCGACCAGCATCGCCGCCGGGCCGGAGGATCCAACCAACGAAAAGGCCAGTGCGGCTCCGAACAAGGAAGCGCCCCATTGCCGCTGGGGCTGTGCAAAGATTGAAGCCGCCACGCAGGACATCGCTGCAGAGGCACTGCCGATCATCAGGCCCCACAGCAACTGGGTCAGCCACTCAGGCCCGCCGATCGTTGGTGCAAAGGCAAGCGACCACCCGAATAACGCGACCGGCACCAGCACAACGTAGTGCAGATTGTAAGTATGGCGAATCAGCGCCAAGAGACGCGCATTGTATGCACCCAGGACAACGCCCGCCGCACCGAACAGACAGGCGACAAACCAGCAGACGATTCCCAGGTCGATCTGGATGCGATTGCCGCTCAGCGCCATCCCCACAAGGCCTGCTAAAATACCGGCGACCGGCACCGCAATGAACGCGGGGCCGGCCGGCGGGGGAGTCTTCTTTGGGCTTTCGACTTTTTCTTCGGCCATGGATCAGGCGATCACGTCGGGGACTTCGTACATGAAGTTGATCTCACGCACGGGCACTTCTTCACCAGAGTCCTCCGGGCGCGGCTCAAGCTCAATGGTGATTTCCAGTTCCGTCGCGCTCTTGCGTTCCACCGTCACGCCATCCTTGTCGATCTCGAGCAGAACGGCATCCTTCGGCAACGTCTCCACAACGCGGACCGTTGACGTCTTGTCCTTGAAGTTCTCGATCTCGTAGCGGACGTGTACCTTGCGATCGTACATCACGACGCGGTCGCTCGTGTTCTTGCGCTGGTTTTCGCGCTTGTCGCTCATGATGCGACGCTTCAGCAGGATGTCCTTCACGGTGCCCAGTGTCAGCTTGGCATCTTCCTTCACGGGAGTTTCCGCCATGTAATCCTCACCCAGGAAGATTGTGCTGCCGGTGTTCTCTTCCCCGAAGATTCGGGCCTTGCCTTGCGTCAGCTTGAATTGCCCCAGGCCACCTTCCGCGGTGTTGTTGATCTCGTAGACCATCGAGATGATCTCGCCATCTTCACCGCGCGAGGAGTACATATTTGGCCGGGTGATGTAGAGCTTGTTGACCGGCAGCGCTTTCTTCTTGAAGGAGAGGAACTTGCGGGTTTCGTTTGCATCGACAGAGCGCGTCCAATCCTCGTTCGCATGCAGGCGAATTGCCGCGTCGTCCAGATCCTCGCCGCTGCCATTTGACATTTCGAAGTACTGGAGGAACAGTGCCTGGTCTTCCGCCTGGTTCACGGTCATTTCGTACGACGAGCTCTTTTCGATGCCGTACAGCAGGTAGGTGACGCGAATGCGTTCCGTGCGGGCCTCCGGAGTGTACAGCAGCCACGTCAGCGCATCCTCGTTCGGCGGATAGCCGATGCTGATGATCTTCGTCGCATCATCGCCATCGCCAGGGTGTGTCAGCGGCGTCAGGTGAATCGATGACTTGTCGATGGAGACACCACTCCACGAAAAGTCGATCGTGTTGTTTCCCTTCTGGAGCGTCACTTCGCGCTCTTCAGTCAGAAGGCTGTAGTTCGGGTTCTGCAAATTCACAATCAGGTCGGCGCGTTCCGGCAACGTCACCAGTTTCGTCCGTGCATTCGAAAGCGACGGAATCGCAAACAGAGCCAGCGCCAACACCGTGAGTAACATGCGAGTCGATTTCATTTCATAACCTCCTTGGTCGAGTCGGGAATCGGGTTGAGGGCGCGGCGTCAGTTGGAATTTACCAGACTGCCGGTGCGGGTTACGACGGTGATCGTGATGATGCGCTTGTCCTTCGGCGGCACCATCAAGTCCTTCCACTCCACCGTATTCTGATCGACCTTCTTGTATTCGTCACTCGCCTCGGTGATCGACCAATCGCCATTCATATAGCGGCGGATCTTGATCGGCACCTCGCGTGTCTTCGAGTTGCGGATTTCCAGTTCGATCTCCGATGTCTCTTCCCAACCGATGGGGTTTCCCCAACGATCGAAATCGAAGTTCCCGCGCTTGAAACTCATCTCGCGTTCCTCGTACAGGACCATGCCATCGTTGCCGAGGTTCAACTCGATGTCTTCGCCGATGGGAACGTACTTGTGCGAGTAGCTGGCTTCGAACCGCAGTCCCGACTGGCCGTCCTCGCTGTACACGTAGTACCTGCCGGCCGGCAGCGGGTCCTTGCCCAGCTCATGCTCTTCGTCATTCTTCAACTTGTAGAACTTCGTGACCTGGTTGCCGTACTTCGCCGGATCGTATTCGTAGCTTACATCGATCGGAACATCGAAGGCCGGCGGATCGGGCAACTGCTTCGACCAGCCCGTATCGATCGATTCCGTTCCGGAAATCGCGTACAGATAATACTCGGAGACAGCGGCTTTCACGATTTCTTTGGCTTCTGCGATTTCATCCATCGCATAGGCCGCGCCCCCCAGGGCCATACTCTCCATCATCGGTTCCGGGGCACGCGCCTCACTCTTCATCATCCCGCGCGCTAGTCTTTGTCGCATCACGTTCGACTGATCCCTGCCGATCATCCCGCGACGTGCCAGTTCGGCGATCGCCTCGACAAGATTGACCTCGCCAACGACGAGTCGCGTCTCCGCGTTGACGAAGTCCTCGCCGCTGTTATTGGAAATCGTGAAGTACGGCTCCAGACGGATGTTCGTTTCATCCGCATTCGCAAAGGCCGAGTAGTCCGCCTCCCAGCTCAAGCCGGACGCGAAGTACGTGATCTCGACCTGCGCCGAGTCTTCTTCCTCCGCATCGATATTCCAGATGATCGTGTTCGGCGCATTCGGGGGATAACTGGCATCCAGCACCGTGAGATTGCCGTCGTTGTTCAGGATTTGAATCTGCAGCGACGTCGGATCGATCAGCGTGTTGGCCCAGGAAAACTGAATCTGGTTCTTGCCTTCGCTGAACGTCAGCGTGCGTGTTTCGCGCGCCAGCGTCAAATCCTCGCTCTTGTAGATCGTCAACTGCGTCTTGTCGCTTGATGGCAGCGTCACCAGATCGATCTTGGCTGTCGATGCGGCCGGCATCGCCAAGGCGCCGGCGACCAACAGTGCGCCAAGCATCTTGCCCGCCCAGCGTCGTGCTGCAAAGGTGCCTGTCATGATATGGGACCTCCTTCGAGAGGGTTGTGGTTTTCGGTATTCAGTTCGTATCGAACCGGCCGGCAGTTCCCCTCGCGAGTCCGTCCCTGCTTTTCGGTTCGGTCTTACCGCGTCGGGCGAATCTGACGATAACGGATGATTGCTTGCTCAACCATCCGGCGCATTTCCGGATCCGTCGTATTGGAGTACTCATCGATCACGAGCTTGTAGTACTTCTGCGCATCGGACGCGCGATCCAACTCGTCCAGAGAAAATCCCATCCCGTACAGCGCGCTGATCCGCACTTGATCGTCGTTCGGAAATGCCTGAAGGACGTGCTCGAATTGCTTGGAGGCACTCTGGAAATCCTCGAGTTCCTCGTAGATGTTGCCGATCAGCAAAGAGGCCACCGGCGTGTAGGTCTCGTCCTGTGGAAATCGCTTCTCGACGGCACGGTAGGCTAGAATCGCCTTTTGCATTTCCAGCTTGCGCGTGTCTTCCTCGAAGATTCCCTGGGCGGTTCGCCTTTGCGTTTCTGCAACCTGGAACTGCTCGCGCGCCGTGTCGACTTCCGGCACCAGGTACACCGGCGCTTTCTCGCAGGAGGCTCCGATTCCTACCAACCCCAGCGCGACCACCAGCAACATGCGATGCACCAGGCTCTTTACTTGATCCAATCCACTCATCGTTCTTCGTCGTCCTTCGGGGGTTTCGACAACGGCCCGTTCGGCTTTGTTCCGTCGTCCGCGGAAAAATCCTTCCGCTCGCTTCGATGGTCCAAGAATTCCTGAAGAATGACCGCCGCCGCAACCGAATCAACGCGACCCGGCGCACGATCCGCCGGACCAAGGATTCGCTTGGCTTCCACCGAGGTGTAGCGCTCATCCCAATATTCGATGTGCAATTTCGGCAACCGTCGCGCCAGCGAGCGCCCAAACGCCCGCGTTCGCTGGGCCTGCTCGCCCTCCACGCCGCTCTCCAGCACCGGCAGGCCGATCAGCACGACCTCTGCGTCATAGCGCGTCACCAGTGCCTCGACGGCGTCCAGCGCCGCGCGCCGCCCCGGCGCGATGATCGCCGGCAATGTCGACGCGATCACCCACGACTCCGACACGGCCACACCGATTCGCTTTTCGCCCACGTCGAGGGCCAGGGCTGAGGGCATGAGGAAGCCTCGATGGCAGGATTTGGGAGAGAGCGGATTGCTATTCGGCCGGCAGTCGTTTCCACAACTCCGGCACGGCCGCTTCCAGACGGCTGACAGCTTCCGCTTCGTTGGCCTTCACGATCTGGCGATCGCGCAGGATCCACTCGCCGGCGACCATCGTATCCGTGACGTGCCGGCTCGCCAAGCTGAACAAGAAGTGCCCCGCCACCGAACCGAGTCCATCCACCATGGCCGGCGGGCGATCCAGAATCGCAAGGTCCGCCTGATAGCCTGTCTCCAGCCGACCGAGTTTCACGCCCAGCCGCTGGCCGGCCAACTCGGCGCCACGATACAGCATCGCCACCAGGTCGCCCCAGCCCAAACCGGTCTTGCCTTCGTTGGAGCGGAACGCCGCGACGCGGAACTCCTCCAGCATGTCGCTGCCGATGCCGTCCGTGCCGAGCACTGCGCATTCCGCCATCAGCCCGACCGGGGCGTAGCCCACGGAGTTGTTCATGTTTGATCGCGTGTTATGTGCAAAGAAGCATCCCGCCTGCTTCACGCGCTTGATGTCCGAGTTGCTCAGGTGCGTGCAGTGGCCGAAGAGGTTGCCCTTCGAGAGGATGCCGGACGAGTCGAGCCGCGCCATCAGCGAGGCGCCGAACTGCTCGCGACAAATCGCATCGTCGCACGGATCTTCCGCCACGTGAATGTGTACCGGCACACCCATGCGCTCGGCCAGCTTCTGGCATCCCTCCAGACCTTCGTCGTCGATCGTGAAAGCCGCGTGGGCGCCCACCATGCCGGCGAAGAACGGTCCGGTGTTTGCCGAGAGGAAGCGCTCGTTTTCCGCGAGTCCCGCATCCTGTTCGGCCTTGCCGCCATTGCGGCCGGTGACTTCGTAGCACAACACCGCGCGTTGTCCGACGGCCGCGATGCCGTCCCTCAGTGCATCGAGCGAACCAGCGATGTAACCTGGGCTGGCGTGGTGATCGATCATCGTCGTCACGCCGCATCGAGCGGCCTCCAGCGCACCCGCCAAGCCGCTCAATTCGACTGTTTCCTTGTCCAACGCACGATCCAGCCGCCACCAGATGAGCTCGAGGATTTCATGGAAATCCTTTGGCGCCCGCGGCGGGGGAGGCATCGTACACGCCAGCGCGGAATACAAGTGATGATGCCCAACCACCAGGCCGGGAATCACCAACTTGCCATCGAGATCGATCACCGTCTCGCCACCCTCGGCATCGATCCGGGGAGCGACACGAACAATCCCATTCCCTTCAACAACAAGATCGGCTCGTTCAATCTTGTCGCGTTGCGGATGCAGCAGGTATCCGTTTTGGAGAAGGAGTTTCGTCGACATATTCACCTCTTCGTTGAGAGGAGTGGCGAGTGGCGAGTGACGAGTGGCGAGTTGTCTTTAGATGAACACGCCGATCGACATCGTCCAACGCGCTACTCCGGGAGCTTACTGACTAGGCTGTTCAGCATTCTGTTGATTTCTTCCTGCAGTCCGAGGATCGGCTGCAACTCGTCTTCGCCCACATAGCCCAAGTGCATTCCGATCAGTAATTGTGTTTCCACTTCTGCCAAGGAGCCCCTCGCGATCGAAAGGAACTGTCGGAATTCCCTGGTCGACTTCCGCGCCTGCCCCTCGGCAATATTCGATGGAATCGAGACCGCCGCCCGTCGAACTTGACTCGTCAGACCATACACTTCCTCGCGCGGGAACTGCTTCGTGATGCGATAGACCTGAAGCGACAACTGCATCGACTTCTGCCAGACAATCAGATCCTTATAGCAAGTAACCACCATATTCCCCCAAGTCATTGGTCATTGTTCGCGTTTACTCGCCACTAATTACTCGCCACTCGCCACTTGCTTGTCCCCACTCGCCACTATCCACTATCCCTCTCCTCCCGCACTGCACACACGCCCTCGCGCGTTACGGCGACGTGCGCGGCGACAAGTCCCGCCAGCAGCCCGTCTTCATACGCGAACGCCGGGTTTGTGGAGATCGCGGGGAAGCTGTGCGGGTCCATGACGTCATCTTCCGTCATGCGCGGATCGATGCGGCGGGCGACCTTGAGGGTCTTCGTCCGCTGCTGCTCGACCATCTGCTGCAGGAAGATATCCAGGTGACGGACGAAGTCCTCCAACAATTTTGGTTCGGTCATCGCGTGCTCCCAGGGGGTTCGTTGTTTAGCGCGTCGCCATTGCCTGGATCGAGTTCGGTTCTTTGCTATCCAGTACACCCTGCGTGACGGTGCGGATGATGTGGTACACTTCCGTGTTCACGGAATGCGCTTCGGTCAGAACCTTCGCCAGGAACGTTTCGGTCACCTGGTGCGTCTTTGTGTCGAACTCCGCAATCAGGAACTCATCCCTCAACGTCGCGCGATTCTGTTTCCGGTACCAATCCATCTCGTATTCCTGGCCGTTGATGCGGGCGAACACGTGGACCTTGTTGCCGGCCTCGAGCTCGATCGCAAATCCGTCGTCGCTTGCTTCCAGCCAACCGACGCGGTCGCCGAAGAACCGCGGCTTCTTCATGAACGGGCCGCCGTGCTCGGGGCAATACGTCATGCAGTTGCTGCACTCGTTGCACCAATCGGCGTAATTCGCCAACTGGTGGTCCTTGCCAACCTCGAACTCACCGGCCTTATCGCCCACCTTGAAGCCATCGTGAGGCGTCCACAAGATTTCCTGCGTCACGACTTTCTCCGGCTTCACTTCATACGCGAACATGGCGTCGTTCGGACAGACGGGAATGCACTTGTCGCAGTTAATGCAGTCGAACAACTCGAGGTTCGACTTGATTTTCTTGGGCTCTCGACGATTGCGATCGTAGCTGTAGCGATCGTCTTCCGTCACAGTCTTTTCGTAAGCATCCCAGTTCACCGCCATTGCCTGGCGAGTCACGCGGTCGAGGATCGCACGCGCGGCTGCCTCGTTGGCTTTCGGATCGCCCGTGGCCAGCGCCTCGTACGCATCCTTTGCCGGTGCGGCGGGGCACATGCGCTCGGCCTTGCCGGGCACTTCGACGCTGTCCGCTTTGTGCAGGAAATTCCGCGCGGCATCTTGCGACATCTCGACGCCTGCCGCGGCGAACTCCTTCACCAGAAGTTCCTCCGCGTTTCCTGCAGAGGCACGGACGAATTGCGGCAAAGTCTTCGCACCGACCGATTCCATCTCTTTCTTCAGTTCCGTCAGGTACGGCGACAAGCGCCCGTAGCCACCGGGCTTCAGCAGATCCGTGCATGTCGTGATCGGCGAGCACCCAACCTTCGCCATTTCCGCAACGTTTTCCTTCGTCACGCCGGCGCTGAAGGACAACGGCTCCATCCAGTTCGTCGCCCTCCGCCAACGCGCCGCCAGCACCGACGAGATCACGTGCAGAGGCGCACCCGACAGATACATGACTTTTTCGGACGCGGGCAGCACGCCTTCTTTGTTCAGTGTTTCCAACGTGTTCGTGAACTTCGCCCCAACGCTCAGGCCGCGCTTGCGAGCGACTTTCTCCAGCCGCTGCATCATCTCCACCGATTCGTCGAACGTCATGCCGACTTCGTACGCGTGCGGATTCGTCTCCAGGTGCTTGTAGCCCAGCTTCTTCTGCAGGAGACCGTTCACGTCTTCTTTGCCGAGCATCGTAGGATTCATCTTCACGATCGTGTTGATGTCCATTTCCTCGAGCAGGAAGAGCGCAATCTTCTCGATCTCATCCTTCGGGCATCCGTGGAACGTCGACAGCGTCAACGTGTCGGACAGTTTCGGCTGCGGGCGGTGCTTCCTAAAATGTGAAAACTCGGCGGGCAACTCATCGTCGAGCTGATCGAAGACCTTCGACGCATCCTTCATCGTCTTCAGGAAGTGCATCACGCGCTTCGACTGAATGCCCTTCAGATCGTAACCGACGGACATGTCCCAAACGATCGTATCCTGGCTTGCCGGCACCGGGCTCTTGCAGCCCAGCAGATTCTCGCCGCGGATGATGCTGACCAGGTACGCCGCGACGCAGTACTCGTAGATCGATTCCTCGATGCGCAGCTCCTGGCTCCATTCCACATTGAAGCCGATGTTGCGCACATCGATGCACGGCCGCGGAATTTCCAGCCGATCCATGATCTGAATCGTCTTCAGCTCGAAGAAACGGGCACCGGCCACATAGGCCAGCACGATGTTCTGCGCCAACTGCGTGTGCGGTCCGGCGGCCGGACCTACCGGCGTGCCGGTCGGCTTGCCATGCATCGCCGCGCGAAAGTCCACGCCCGCGTCGCGCTCGGGCTTGTACCACACCCGCTCCGGCATGTCGTAGCACCGCTTGTGCTGAAGCATCTCCGGCACCATGCGCCGAAGCTGGGCCGCGAAAGGAATCGATCGAAGGTCACGCATTTCTCAAGTCGCTCCTGCAGGTTGTTATCCATCCTCAAACCTTCAAACCTGCCCCAACCCCACCGAATGGCTCAAGTGATTTCGCTCCATCCGATACAGACGGTTGTCTTATGATCGATAGAATAAATGCGCCAGACGACCGGCCAGATCCTACTCGTCACTCGCCACTAACCACTCGCCACTCTTCTACTCACCCATAACCCGGCCGAACAACGCCTTCACCGGGTGGTAATACTTCACCAGGATGACAGGCTTTTCGGAGCGCCTTGCAATCGTCTCCGGGATGCTCCCGAAGAGGATCTGCGGGTAGATGCTGCGGCCGGCGGCGCCGATCACGATCGCGTCGTATTCCTCCGCAGCCTCGACGATCGCGTCCTCGACCGCCTTATTACGGAGAATCGTCTTTCCAACGTCCACGGGTTCGCCGGCCTTCAGCCGATCCACGGCATCTTCCAGGCGCTCTTCAATCTCCGGCTTCTGCTCTTCGCGCTCGGGATTCAGAACGCTGCAGACGGTCAGCGAACCCTCGTTGTAGCGCGCCACAGACGCGGCGTACTGTTCGGCGTGGCGGGCATGCTCGCCGCCGGCCGTCGGCAGCAACAAGCGACGCAGTGGCCCATCGCCGACAAGCTTCACCAGCATGATGTCGCGCTTCGCGTGGTTCACAACGTCGTCCACGATTTCGCCAAGGATTCGCTCCGTGGTTGTCGAGAACCCCTTCCAGCCGAGGATGATCAAATCGCAATCGCGCTCGCGGGCGGCCTCCAGAATCGCACGCGCCGCGTGGCTGCCCACGCTGACCAGCGACGTGACCGGCACACCGTGCTTTTTCGCGCAGGAGTGCGCCTGCTCCAGAATCTGGCGTTCCTTTTCGACGAACTCATCCTCGTCCATGCGCGGAGCCTGCTCCGGCACGAGCGCCACACGAAGCGTCACGATCTCGCCTTCGCGTTCCTTCGCAATGGCGGCGGCCAGGTCGACCAGCGGCTCCACGTTTTGCGGATTCGCCAGCGGCACCAGCACCCGGAAGCGGCTGTTTCCCGTCGCGTAGCGTCCCATCGCGACGCGCGATGGCTCGCCCGGGATGCTCGCCTCCTCTGTCTGCCGACCCTTCCAGACCAGGAATCCAAGCAGGCCCAGCAGCACGCAACTGAGCGCCAGCAACACCGGCCCGACCTGCGTGATGATCTGAGAGATCAGATACAGATTCGCCACAATTCCCAGCGCCGGCAGCAACGGAACCAGCGGCACGCGGAACGGGCGTTTCAGATCCGGGAACTTACGCCGATGCAGGATCAGCGCGCCGTTCACCATGATCAATGCCAGCAGCAAAACGATGTTGGCGAAGTACGAAAGGTCCTCCAAATGGAGGCTGAGCTTGAACAGCAGGATCGTTCCACCGACGAACAACAGCGCGATGATCGGCGTACGTGTCCGTGGGTTGATCGTTCCCATTTCCTCCGGCAAGTGCCGTAGATGGCTCATCGACAGCACCACGCGCGAGCCCGCCATGATCGACGCGTTCGCCGCTGAGATCATCGAGAACAACGCACCGCCGACGATGACCAGGCCGCCGACTCCGCCGAGGAATTTCTTCGCCGCGGTTCCCATCGCGGCTTCGGTATACTCGTTCAGATTCGCCGCAAGCATCACCAGTACCACCAGCGTGTACAGCACCGTCACGATGCCCATTGCGATGAAGATTGCGCGCGGAATCGTCTTCACCGGGTTGCGCACTTCGCCAGCCGTTGCCGCGATGGCGGAGAAGCCAAAGAACGTAATGAACACCATCGCCGCCGTGCCGCCGATCTTCAGGAAGTCCGTGCTGAAGCGATCGATAAAGATCTGGGGATCCACGTGTCTGATGCCGCCCGCGATGAACCAGATCAGCAGCAACACCTTGCCGCCCGTGACGATGATCTGGAACTGGCCGCTTTCCTTTGTTCCCTTGATGTTCAGTAAGGTCAGCGCAATCAACGCGACCACGCCCGATAAGCCCTCGTAGGGAGTCTTTAGAATGAACTCGTAGAAGTAACTGGAGAGACTCGAAAGGTAGAAGGCACACGACGCCGTGTAGCCCAGGAACAACGTCCAGCCGACCAGGTAGGCCGTCGGCGGCGAGAACGTCTTGCGCGCGTACAGATAGCCTTCGCCGGATTCGGGGTAGATGCTGACGAACTCGCAGTACGTCAGCGCCGTGAACAGCGCCACGATCGCGGCGAGCAGGAATGCCACGATCGCCGCCGAGCCCACATTTCGGATCGCCAGGCCGGACAACGTGAAGATGCCCGCCGCGATCATCGTTCCCACACCGATTGCCAGCGCAGACGTCAGGCCCAGATCGCGGGCCAGCTCCGCTTGAATCGGAATCTTGCCATTCTTTTTATCCGGCATTACTCGGTCTCCCTTCCCACAAGAAGACGGGGCAGATTGTTGTGCTCAAGCGAAATTCCCTCGCAAGCCGCTTCCCCAGAGGCCTTGCGCTCGTCCGCGCCTTCCCCACACCATTCGACCCATGACGAATCGAGCCGCCACAGCTCTCTTTATTCTCTGGGTCGCCGCGCTGGCGCTGATCCTGGCGCCGTTGGCCCTCGGGTTGGGCGGCAGCACCCAGATCGAAGGCCCGGGCCTCGACGGCGGCCGGATCCTCGAGCTCGCCGGCAACAGCATCCTCATGAGCCTCGGCGCCGTTGCGCTGGCACTCGTTCTCGCCGTGCCGATCGGCCTGACCACGGCGCGGCTGATGCCGCCGAAGCGCGCCCTGCTGCTCCTTACCTTTGCCATGGCGCCGCTATTCATTCCTCCGCCCGTGGTCGCGATCGCCTGCGCACGGCTGTTCGGCCCGGCGGGGCTGCTGACAGACCTGATCACCGGCGGCCAGCCCTCCTTTGCGGTCTCGGCCCGAGCGCCCGCGGGCGCGCCGAAAGTCCCCGGCGCTCCCATCTACTCCATCCCGGGTGGCTCCTTCTCGCTGGCAATCGCCCTCTTTCCGCTGGCGGTCCTAGCGATCCACGCCGCGCTGCGCCGCGCAAACCCCGAAGCCGAGTCCGCTGCGCTCCTTGAAGCCCGACCCGGCCGCGTTCTGCGCGCCGTGACGCTTCCCCTGGCCGCTGGAGGAATCGCCGCGGGCGCCAGCCTCGTCTTTCTGTTCGCGATCACCGAATTCGGCGTGCCGGAAACCCTCCGCAGCCTCCCCGTACTCGTCTCCGAGATCTACGTGCAGTTCGGCGTCTACTACGACACGCGATCTGCGCTGATGGCGGCGCTGACCATCGTTGGGCTGGGCGCCGGCGGGTTTGCGCTCGCCGCCGTGATTCTTCGCGCGACGGGTCTCGGAGATATCGATCATGGCGACTCCAGCAATGCCGACGCGACCCGACTGCCCGGATTGCTGAGCCTGAAGGCCGCCGGCTGGGTGCTGGGCATCGTGCCGGCCGTTGGGATCGTTGCCGTGCTGATCGCCACCGCCACCGGGCCGCAGGGCCACCTCGCCGTCTGGCGCGACACCCTCAAGACCGCGCACGAGGAACTCCTTTTCACCCTCGGCCTCGGGGTCGGAATGGCCATCCTGACCGCCGCCGTTGGAGCCGTGCTCGGCGCCGCCCTCTGGACGCGCCGCCGTCCGATAGGATGGCGACTGCTGGTCGCCGCGCCGCTGATCATGCCCGGACCGGTTCTCGGCATCGGAGCCAGCATCTTGCTGCATCGCCCGCCGGGTTCGCTGCCGCTGCGGCTGGACGACGCACTGGCATCGCTCGCCGGAACGCTCGTGCCCCTGATGGCCATTTGGGTGCTGCGCTACGCGCCGGTTGTCGCGCTGATTGTCGAAGGCCTCCTGCGATCCATGCCGGCCGCCTGGACCGAACAGACCCGCCTGGACGGCGCGAGCTTCTTCGAATGGTGGGGGAGCGTTGCGTGGCCCGTTTGCTGGCCCGGAGTGATTGGTGGGATGCTCGCCGCACTCGCCCTCAGCCTCGGCGAAGTCGGCGCCGCCGTGCTCTTGCTCCCGCCCGGCCCGACGACTCTCGGCGTACGGCTGGCGACGCTGATGCACTACGCCCCCACCGGCCAGGTCAGCGCCCTCAGCGTCATGACCCTCCTCCCAGGCCTGCTGGCCTACGCGGGGGCCGTGGGAATTGTGGTGGCGGCAAAGGGCAAGCAGGCTGATAAGGTCCATTGATGTCCGGCGCATGCCGACGCGCGGATTGTATATAGAAGGGGATGGAATGTTCCTGCTTGGCGTTAGAGAACCGATTGGTTCGGACTACATCACCGGCAACCTGAGACCAGAGTTGGACGGCGAGCGGCCCATTCGGGCTGACTTCAACCGATATACGCTGATGCACTGGGATTCTAGACCGAGGGAGGAGCATTGGTCCCCTCGACTTGATCCGGACACGCCGGAAGTGAGGGAAGAAATCGAGAGCATCCTCGAGTGTGCATTCGATACAGGTTGGCAGAGTCGAACATCGTGGATCACGGCAGTATCCAAACCTTTTGAATATCCTGCCAGCTTTCGTCTCCTTCATCGGAAACTCGAGAAGTCAAGTCACGGCGCCTGGATCTACCATAAAGGAGATGCCGTATTCATCCGGACATGTTTTGAAGACAGTTCTCGGAAGACCTTCTTTCCCCCAGGCGCGCATCACATGATGATCGTATCCAAGGACACAACATGGGAGCCGCTGCCGTCCGACGCATTACCTGCTCTCAGGGAGTTGGCCTTACATGGTCGCCTTTTCATGGGTTATACAGAATCGGAGAGTCTCCTGAATCAGTACGAGGCACTCCTCATTTCTGAATTGGGTCATCTTGGTGGGTTCATTCTCCATATTGCCTCGAAGCGGAATCTCGCATCCCACCTGATAAAACACCCTGCGATCAATGGACGTGTCTGGCAGGATGAGGATGCAGAATCCCTGTGGAGTCTCTACCCATCAGGGGGACCGCCTCCTGAACCCCCCAACGCTTCAGGGCACATTCTCTGAAGAAACCTCTTCGGTTTTCCCGGCAGGGCGTTCGCCATGCGAACTTGGAATTCAAGATGCATCAGTGGAGTTGAATCAACTCGATCTCGCACGCCATCAGATGGATTTGACTTGGATGAACATCCGGAAGATCCGTCACGAGAATGGAAGATTTTCCGCCAGCCTCGTTGAGATGAGTTTCGTCTCTCATCGGCGGATATACAATGACCGCATTCAATATGGAGCGGCATCCGCGATTCACTATAAAGCCAATGACATCGGAACATCCTTCACGCTGATCCTGGCGCTCGACTCCTTTGGCGAATTCGCGACACTGACCGAATCCAAACATTCGCCCAGTTGGTACAAAGAAGAGAATCTGAGGATCGATCCGTCTCCACGCGAGAGTGGTCCCATTGCCAATTGATGAAGAGACTTGCGCGGGGAGGAATTTCAAAAAGACGACCACCCTCCAGAGATATATTCGGATTCAGTCAGAAGAATTCGGTTGGCTCCCATTCACCAGTTCGGATGCAATTGCAGTATTCCACATGGACGTGCGAGAGCGAAGACGCAATCGCCTTAGGTGCAGATATTGGAATCTGTGTGGCCACGAGACGCGTGCGCCCAAACTCCAGGAGTCCATTTCGCTTCGGAGGAGGAATCGAAGTATGCTGAATGATCCTTTCACGGCTTTGCGTGACCTTGGGAAGAATTCTGAGAAGCAAGACAGTGAGGATGAGCCGCTCTCGCCGGCGGCAAGCCTGGCGCAAATCGATGCCCGACTGACCTCTGATTCAAGTGACAGCGTTGCCCCGACTCCGAAGGAGCCGACAAAATACATTCCCCCTCGACGTCTCACCGACGACTTCCCGGTTTTTGGTGAGTTTGTTTACTTCTTCGGGGGGCTCGCGATCGCGTCTTTGCCGATACTCGCGTTCGCGTTCCTAATGACTTGGGCGGATGATCACCTGTCGGGCAGGTGGATGGGCATACTAGCCTTCATCGGCGCGCCGATCGCTCTCGTCTTGGCTGGACTCGGAGCGCCCGCGATCGCGGAGACGAAGTCGATGGGTATGACAATCGGATGGCTGCTTGGTGCGGCGGTCGCACTCTGCGCGCTTTTCTTCATCTTCCCTTAGTCGTTGTCCACGGTCCACCCCTGCGGGCGCATCGACCTCGGGCTATCCCCCCCTCACATCGGCGACGCGTAGGTGTGCAGGCCGCCGGCGAACCAGGGGATGTAGCTGACGCCGATCCAGGTCACCAGCACCATCAGGAAGCCCGCAAGGCAGGCCAGTGCCGAGATGCGGCCTTTCCAGCCCATCACCATGCGCGTGTGCAGGTAGATCGTATAGACAATCCACGTAATCAGCGCCCACGTTTCCTTCGGATCCCAGCCCCAGTAGCGCCCCCAGGCGGTGTCTGCCCAGACGGCGCCGAGCATGATCCCGATCGTCAGGATCGGCCACGCGATCTGCACCAGGCGATAGGCCAACTCCTCCATTTGCTCCAGCGGCATCAGCGCCTTGCCGCCCAGCAGCGCGTCGCGACCGATCAGGGACTTGATCATGTACCCGCCCGCGAAGATCGCAGCCACGGCGAACGCGCCGTAGCTGATCAACATCATCGTGACGTGGATGTTCAGCCAGTAGCTCTTCAGCACGGCCCGCAACGGGTGCAGGCGCGTTTCGTGGAGCGGCATCAGGCTGACGCCCAGGAGCGCCACCAGCCCGACGATCGCCGCGGCGAGCCCGAAGGCACCCTTACGTTTCCACAGCTCGAAGCCCGTTCCGAGCACGAGGGCCGCCCACGCCGTAAACGTAATCGATTCGTACATGTTCGAGACCGGCATGTGCCCGGTCAGGACGAGGCGGATGGCCTCCGCGCCGGTGTGGACAAGCAGGCCCGCCACGAGAACGCTCGTCCCGGCGATGCGCCACCCGGGCTTGCGGAAGAAGACGAACAACCCGAACAGCGCCGCCGCCAGGAAGTAGACATACGCCGCCAGCTTGAACGGATTCAGGCGAATATAGAGGTTCGTCAGTGCGCGGTGCGTCTGGTCCGGGTAACTGCGGAGGCGCTCGGCTACCGAGGCGAACTCGTCGACCGCCGAGGCCAGGTGATCGCCCGCGCCGGCGTCAAACGCCGCGGTCAGCGCCGAATCGAACTGCCGTCCGGCGGGCAGAATCTTCGCCGCGGTGCCGAACGCCGTCGATTGCACCCGCGACTGCCGGTTCGTCGGCGCCACCCACTCGCCGGTGGGGCTGTCTGGATCGGGGACGAGCAGAAACTTCTCGTGCAGCGACAAGGCATCGGACGTCCGCGTGAACAGCCGTGTCCCGGCCTCCAGAAACGCCTTCTCCTGCTTGGTTTGTTTGGTCAGCTCGCGACGGCGCTCATGGGCTTCTGCGAGGGCATCTTCATTCGCCAACAGGCGCTGGACTTCTTTCAAATCGACCTGCGGCCCGGCCAGGCTCTCGGCCAACCCGGGGCGGTCGCTGCCAAGCTGTTGGACTTGCTCCACAACGTTGAGCGTCTTGACCAGTTTCGCCAGCTCATCCTTGCGCGATTGGGCCTCCTGAAGCTCTTTCGTCAGGTCCTGGTTCTTGTCGTTCTCAATGATCTGGCGCGGGCTCACCCACTTGCCTTCGAGTCCCATGATCTCGGCGATCCGCGGGTGCTCGATCGGCAGGAACCGCGCTTCGAACCAACGGTGGGGCTCGTACATCATCGACAGCACAGTGAAGATCGGATCCTGGCCATGGATCGCCCGGCGGCCTGTCAACTCGTGCACCTGGATTTGTGCCCAGGAGGCCATCGTCTCGTTCCAGCCCTGGTGCCGAACGGCGAGCCGGCCGACGCCGGAATCCAGCAGAACCTGCTGGAACTCCGCATCGTGCGGGATCGTCGACAGACGGCTGGAGTCGTCCGAACTCAGGAAACCGACGGTTTCCGCTCGTGCGCTGCCGAGCATCAGAAGACTCAGCAAAAGAAAGGCTGTAAGACTGAAATTTCGAATGTTACGCTGCTTCATATCCAATCCGGGATTACGATTCTGCGGCCAGTGAAGTCCGCGCTCCGGCCTTTGGAGCATCTTGCGTACCGGCGCCTTGCAACTCATCCACCAGCGCCTCGAGCTCCTTCGGATCCGGCGCCGTGCCGAACCTTGGAACCAGCGCGAGGTGCAGTCTCTCCTCTTCCTCATCCCACAGCCCGTAAAACGCCCGATAGCGACCCGTGAAGGTGATCACCGCGCCCAGGGCAATGAGCAGTACGCCCGCCACGTTGTACGGAACCGTCGGTTCGTCCACGACGGAAAGAATCGTCATGTAGCGCATTGATCGGCCGATCGGATAGATGGCGAATTCGGCTCCGTCGGGCGGCAGATTCTCTGCTCCTGGGGCGGCCGCAAGCGTGATTGGCTGGCTTTCGGCGCCAAGCCTGACGACTTGTCGCGAAATCTCCTCATCGGTGTTCGGATCGATCGCTCGAATGACCATCCGGAACAGCGCCGGATCCGTCCAATCGATGCTTTCCGTGTCTCGCGCCACCTGCAGATCGTCCAGTTCCAATCGTAGCCGATCGTCCACGGCCGGCATCATTGGGGCCAGCGACGGATCCAGGAACAGCCACGTCTCGCCCTGCGGCATTCCATCCCGCAGCAACACCACGTGGACGGCCGGGTAGTTCGGATCGTTGGAAGCATTGTACGGCTCCAGCCCGCCGTCCTCGCCCGTTTTGCGAACGCGGAAGTCGGGGTAGATCTCCGTCGCCTTGAAAGAGAATTCGGTCTCTCCCGCCGGCGCCAGCAACTGGCCCGTGGCGATTGGCTCCGACGGCGACTCCGCCGAGTACATCCGCCAATCGTTCCCGGGTTGTTCGCCGTCAATCTCGAGGAAGAGAGACTCGTTGCCGACCTGCACGCGGGTTTGGGGGCTGGCGTCCGTCACGGCGATGCGTTCGCCTGTCTGTGCGTCGCGCACGTCGAAGTCCACACGGTACGTCTGAATCGGCGGCAGCGGCTGGTAGCCCGCCTGGTGGAATTGCAGACTGCCGATCGTGTGGCTGTGATTCATGTCCAACTTCGCCACGCGCACGTCGCCGGTCTGCAGGTCGCGGACCTTGATCAACGAAGAGAAATACGCCGGGGCATTCGAGTTCGCATGCTTGATCTCGTCGAAATCCAAGACTGTGACTTCGAACGGAATCCTCAGCGATTGCACATTCGAGCCGCCGACCGCCTGGTCGCGATACTTCGGGACGAGAATCTCGTTTGTCGTTTCGCCCTCGGCCGCGATGAAGCGCCCTTCGCTCAGAATCATTCCATTGCGATCCAGCAGAATCCGCATTAAGCCCGTCAGCAGGATCATGACGATTCCTGCATGAACGATTGTCGGGCCGATTCGGGCGCGGAGTCCCCGGTGGGCAAAGAAGCGATTCCCGTCGCGATGGGCGCGCGTGAACCGCTGCCGGAGCACCTTCTCGACGCGATCCGGTCCACCCTTTACGGCGACTGTCGCGCGGCCCTCGCCAAGGCGGAAGTAATCCCGCGAGCTGCGGAACTCCCGCTTCCCCCAGATGCCGAAGCTCATCTTCGTGACGTGCCACGTCGAGATGATGAACTGGACAAAGAAGACAGCCATCAGCGCAAAGAACCAGCCCGCGTTGAACACGCGCTCCTTCGCGAGCGGAATCGCGTTATCGCCGAGCACGCTGTTAGCCGCGTAGAAGACTGTTCCGTAGACACAGGCCAAGGCGATCAGGCCCAGCAACAGGAGGCCCATCTTCAATGATTTGAAGAATCTCCAGGCGCGGATGCCCAGGCTGGCGCGTCGGCGCGGAGCGGCCGAATCCGCCGGATTCGTGCTCGCTTGTGGTTCCAACGGTTGACTCACGAATTCGCCTTGGTGGCGTGCCCTCTGGGCCGCCGAAAAGAATGCGACCGCTCATTATGCCAAAGCCGTGCCGGTGCCCAAAGAAAAGGGGCCCCGATCGGGGGCCCCAGGTCGTTCGGTTGTGGGTTTGATTAGTAGCTGTCGCAGGTCTCGACGTTCGCGCCGGAATCGTAAGTGTATCCGCTCGCGCTCACGTCATCGACACAAACGGTGAAGGAAACCGGGTCCTTGCCGAACTTCGAGCTGACGATTGCCGCCAAGCCGGATCCATCCGTCGTCCCGGACACTGTTTCGGAGATGCCTCCAGCGAACGTCACTGTCACGAGGGCTCCGGAGATCGGATTGTCGCTGGCGTCGACCACGATCACGTCAACCGCGCCCAATGTCTTGCCGCGCGGATCAGGGGTTGTGCTCGGGACCATGCTCAGCACATGCAGCGCTTCAGCCGCCGGCGTTGGAGACGGGGTGGGGCTCGGAGTGGGCGAATCGGTGGGCGTCGGCGAATCCGTCGGAGTTGCGCTCGGAGTCGGAGACGGGGTCGGGCTATCTGTCGGTGTTGGTGTCGGCGTCGGATCGCCGCCACCGCCGTTCACGCTCAGCACGTACATGTGATCGACTGAGATCGAGTCCAGCGAGTTATTGCCGGAGGACTGATCGGTGTCGACCACGCGAATGTACAGCGTGCCGCTGACATCTTCGCCGAAGGCGTAGGACTGATACTGACCATCATCGCTCGTTTTCGTCACCGTCAGCATCGAGGTGAAGCTGCTGCCGTCGGTCGAGTAGCTGAACGCGAAGTCATCGCCCTCGCTGTTGGCGCTGTGGAAGGCGCTGACGTAGAAGACGTAGCTGGCGCCGCTCACAACGTTCATGGTCCAGGTGTGATCCAGATAGCTGTGGCGGCTGGAGGGCTTACCGCCGCTCTCGACTTCCGCCAGTGTTTCGTAGGCCACATCCTGCGCTGCTGTGTCGGCATAGGAGCCGGTCACGATGCTGCCGGCCGCCGTGGCCTCGCTGATTGCCACATTCTCCGTGTCCCCGGCCGGGGTGGGAGAGGGCGACGGCGAGGGGCTGGCGCTCGGTGTCGGTGTTGGCGTGGCGCTAGGCGTCGGCGAGGGAGTCGGGCTCGGAGTAGCCGTTCCGAACGTCTGGCTCGTGTTCGGCTGGCCTTCCGTGCCGGCCAGCGGGCTCTGCCACGTGAACTCGTCGTAGCTTGTGCCCGTGCCGCCCAACTGCAACGTATCGCCGACCGTGGACGTCGTGGGTTCTTCAACGCCGATGTCGACCGAGGCCATTCCACTGGCCGGGCCATCGGTCGCACTGAACGAGCCTTCGTAGCTCAGGAACTGGATGACCGTGCTGCTTGCATCGACCAGTGCCATACCGTCGGGCGAGCCGTTCTGCAGGCCCGCGAAGTCGAACCACAGCGTGCCGTAGCCGCTCTGCTGATCCGGAATCGTCCCGGACAGGCTGACCGAATCAAACACGCCGCCATCGGCGCCATTATAGCCGTACAAGGTCCAGCCACTCAGATTGGTTCCTGCGACGCCGGCAACTTCGATGCCTTCGCCGGTATCGATGCTGTCGTTGTCGTAGTGGAACTCATTGATCCAGGCCGTTCCACCCGCGACCGGGGTCGGGGAGGGCGACGGGCTGGGGCTGGCCGTCGGAGACGGGCTCGGCGACGGAGAGGGACTCGGGCTCGGGGAAGGTGATGGGCTTGGGCTCGGGGAAGGCGTCGGGCTGGGTGTCGGCGACGGAGACGGGCTCGGCGTCGCAGCGCCCTCGAACGTCTGGTTCGTGTTCGGCTGGCCTTCCGTGCCATCCAGCGAGTTCTGCCAGGTGAAGTCGGCGTAGGTGCTGCCCGTACCGCCAAGCTGCAGCGTGTAACCGACAGTGGCCGTTGTGGCTTCCTGGACACCGACGTCGTCGGAGGTCATGCCGTTCGCCGGGCCGTCCGTCGCGGTGATCTGGCCTTCGTAGCTCAGGAACTGCACCACGCTGCCGGTGTCGTCGACCAGCGCCATGCCGTCCGGCGAGCCGTTCTGCAGGCCGGCGAAGGCGAACCAGATCGTGCCGAAGCCGTTCTCCTGGTCCGCGATCGTGCCGGACAGAGAGACGGAATCGTAAACCGCGCCGCCGTTGCCGTTGTAACCGTACAGCGTCCAGCCACTCAGATTGGTTCCAGCCGGACCGGCGACTTCGATACCTTCGCCGGTGTCGGTGCTGTCGTTATCATAGTGGAATTCGTTGATCCATGCCACGCCGCCGGGACTCGAAGTCGGGGTCGGGGTCGGCGTTGCCGTCGGATCGCCAGGCGTCGGGCTCGGGGTCGGAGTCGCGGAGCAATCGCCGCCCCAAATCACGCAGACGTATTCGGGGTGATCGACAAACGGGTTACGATTCCCCTGGTACGTGTAGACGATGTGGTTCTGGCGCTGCTCGTTGATATCGACCGGGTCCGCGGCGCTCCATTCCAGCAGCGTCGTCAGGCGGCCCATGTAGGCCGGCGACGAATCGCTGACCTGGATGAGGTTCATGTTATCGGTCAGGATTAGATCCGGCTCGCTCTTGCCGGTCGGCGTGTGGGTTCCGCCTTCGTAGCGGACATCCATATAGAAGAGACCGCGTGCGACATCGCCTTTGCGGAAACCCCATGTTTCCCAGCGATCGCCGCCAACCCAGTTCGAGTTCCCTGGATAGACGCCGCTGCCGCCGCCCACGCCGTTCGTCAGAAGCGTCGGCTTCTCGGTGCCGGTTGGGACGTAATCGTAGGGGCTATTGTTGCGGGACGAGTTGTATCCCCAGTCGCATGCCCTCAGGTGATGGCAGTCGGTGTAGGGGATGGTGCTCTCGGAAGAAAAGCCGAAGGACTTCGGCCACGTGTGCTCACGGTTAAACCCGGTCGATTCATGATCCAGCTTATCGATCGAACGGTTCTGATAAATGTCGATCACATTGCTGCTATTATTCGGATCCTCATCCGCCGACTCAATAATGTCCCACGTATCGGTGGCGGTGGAGGTGTACGGATACCAAGTGTGATCTTTGATGATTTCGTGGAGAGAACTGCGGAGGGTGTTGGCATTCGATGTGTCGGCCGTATCATAATATCCGGCCGGTGGGCTGTACTGGGCGAACGAGATACCGGCGATTGCCAGGACGGAGGCTGTAGCCAGTAGTCTGCCCTTTGACTGATACAACTGCCTTTGCAGAGTGATTGGTGCGAATCTCATCTGGGGCTCCTCAACCAACGGGGGGTTATGGATTAAGTGGCGTCCTAAAACTTAATCCAGGTTGGCGTTCCTGTAAGACATACCCCCCCTGCGTAAAGCAACCTTTTTTTGTTCGCGAAGGTCTAAAACGGCTTTTTTACATTAATGACCCTAAAAATGTGTTTTTTTTGCCCTCTGATCGACGCTGTGTATTTCGAGATGCGCATAAAGAAGGGGCCCCGCGAAGGGGCCCCAGGAACGTCAGGTTTTGGGTTTGGTTAGTAGCTGTCGCAGCTTTCGACATTGGCGCCGGAGTCGTACGTGTAGCCAGTGGCGCTCACGTCATCGACGCAGGCCGTGAAGGAGTTCAGGCGTCGGGACCGATCGTTCGTAATCAACGTCACCCAGCCAGATCCGTCGGTTGAGCCAGCGAGCGTTTCATTGACGTCGCCGGAGAAGGTTACCGTCACGACCGCTCCCGAGACGGGGCTTCCTGATGCATCGACAATCAGGATATCTGCCCTGCCACCATCCCAGCGGCGATTCAACTGCTCGACGCTCGGAATAATGCTGTCCACATGGGCGGCTCCCGCGGCGGGAGTCGGCGAAGGACTTGGGGACGGAGTCGGAGAAGGCGTCGGCGAGGGCGTCGCTGTCGGAGTCGCCGTCGGGGTTGGCGTGGCACTGCCGAAGAATTGGTTCGTGTTCGGAAGGCCTTCGGTGCCGGCCATCGAGTTCTGCCACGCGAAGTCCGCGTACGCAGTACCGGTTCCGCCGAGCTGCAGCGTATCGCCCACCGTTGAGGTGGATGCTTCGCTGACGCCAACATCGGTCGAGCTCATGCCGTTGGCCGGGCCATCGGTCGCTGTGAAGCTGCCCTCGTAGCTGAGGAACTGGACGACGCTGCCGGAGCCGTCCACCAATGCCATGCCGTCCGGGGAACCATTCTGGAGACCCGCGAAATCGAACCACAGCGTGCCGTAACCGGCCTGCTGATCGGGAATCGAGCCAGTCAGGTTCACTGTGCCGAACGAGGTTCCGCCGTTCCCGTTGTAGCCGACAAGCGACCAGCCGGAAAGGTCCGTGCCGGCGACACCGGCGACTTCGATGCCTTCGCCCGTGTCGGTGCTGTCGTTATCATAGTGGAACTCGTTGATCCAGGCGCTGCCACCGGCCGCCGGAGTGGGGGAGGGCGACGGGCTTGGACTGGGACTCGGGCTCGGCGAGGGAGTAGGACTCGGCGAAGGCGAGGGGCTCGGGCTTGGAGACGGCGTGGGACTCGGCGAAGGTGACGGACTTGGGCTCGGCGAGGGAGTCGGAGAAGGCGTCGGGCTCGGAGTCGGGCTGGCCGTCGGAGACGGCGTCGCGCCACCGCTGAATGTCTGGTTCACATTCGGCTGGCCTTCCGTCCCGGCCTGCGAGTTCTCCCACACGAAGTCCGCGTAGCTACTGCCGGTGCCGCCGAGCTGCAGCGTGTCGCCGACCGTAGCCGTGGAGGATTCGCTGACACCAACATCGTCAGAGGTCATGCCTCCGGCGGGGCCATCGGCTGCTGTGATCTGGCCTTCGTAGCTCAGGAACTGGACGACGGATCCGGTGTCGTCGACAAGTGCGATGCCGTCCGGCGAGCCGTTCTGAAGACCGGTGAAGGCAAACCACGCGGTTCCGAAGCCACCCTGCTGATCGGCCAGAATGCCAGAGAGGCTGACCGAATTATAGACGGTGCCGCCGTTGCCATTGTAGCCGTACAGGGTCCAGCCGCTCAGGTCGGTACCGGCCGAGCCGGCGACCTCGATGCCTTCGCCGGTATCGCTGCTGTTGTTGTCGTAGTGGAATTCATTAATCCACGCAACGCCACCGGGGCTCGAAGTCGGCGTCGGGGTCGGAGTCGCCGTCGGGCCGCCAGGCGTCGGGCTTGGCGTCGGGGTCGGAGTCGGATTGCCGGAGCAGCCGCCATTCCAGACGATGCAAACGTATTCCGGGTGATCCACGAACGGGTTACGATTGCCCTGGAAATTGTAAACGATGTCGTTGCGGCGCTGTTCCATGAGATCGACCGGATCGCTTGCGCTCCAGTCGAGCAGCGACGACAGGCGGCCCATGTACGCGGGCGATGCGTCGCTGACTTGAATCAAAGACATATTGTCGGTCAGGATCAGATCGGGTTCAGACTTCCCGGACGGCGCGTGAGTTCCCCCCTCGTAGCGGACGTCCAGATAGAAGAGACTGCGGGCCACGTCGCCCTTACGGTAATTCCACGTTTCCCAATTTGTTCCGTCGTTCCAGTTCGAGTTGCCGGGATACGTGCCGCTGCCGCCGCCGACACCATTGGTCAGCACGGTCGGCTTCTCCGATCCGCCCGGGGCGAAATCGTAAGGGTTATTGCTTCGCGAGGAGTTGTATCCCCAGTCGCAAGCGCGCAGGTGATGGCAGTCCGTGTAAGGCACGTTGCTGCTGACAGAAAAGCCATAGGACTTCGGCCAACTGTGCTCGCGATTGAATCCGCTCGAAGTATGATCCGTCTTCGAGATCGAGCGATTCATGTAGAGGTCGATCACGTTGCCGCTGTTATTCGGATCCTCATCGGCCGACTCGATGATGTCCCACGTGTCGGTCGCGGATGATGTGTACGGATACCAAGTGTGATCTTTGATGATGTTGTGGAGAGAGTTTCGCAGCGCCGTGGCGCTGGAGGTATCTGCCGTGTCGTAATAACCGGCCGGGGGACCGTACTGTGCGAACGAAACGCCCGCGAGAACGACGCATGCCGTTGTCGCCAGAACGCGCTTCCTTGCACGATTCGCCTGCTTCCGGGTCTTCAAAATGCCAAACTGCATTGTTGCTCCTCACTCTGGGGGGAATGCGGATCAAGAAACGGAGTGCGAACACTTAATCCAGGATAACGTAGGTTTAAGTGTGCTGGCTTCTCTTGAGTGCAAGGACTTTTTATGAACAAATGCAGATATTGTAATATTTACACGATATTCTAACGATTGGAGAGGTCCAATTTCGTGGCTTTTTCTGCGAAGGGGTGTTGATCAGGCAATTCGGAGAGGACTTGCACGAAAGTCATTAGCTTCCAAATCGCATCAATCGATCACGATGGAGGTCTGCGAGGAGTTCGTTGTGCAGTTCGCACATCCGATGAGAGGGCCTGCGTTTGCGGCGATATTGATGAACGAAGTGATGCCCGAGCTCGTGGCAGAAGATCACATCGAAGAACCAGATTCCGAGATCGCGCTCATTGCGCCAGCGGATTTCTATCCCATCTAACATCTCTGAAACCTGTGCTCCCCAATTCCTCATCCCATCGCACCAGTTCTCGTTGAGCGATTCCCATGTCCACACCCGCGGCAGCGAATAACACACAATGCGTCGCTCGTTCTCCCAATACTGCGCGAACGGTTCCCCGACAGAGTTGCTTCGCGGAAGAAACTCGATCTCGCGCAAGCCGAACAGATAGTGCGGCGGAATTGAGCGAAGCAGCTTTCGGAACAGCCCCTTCGACACCGCATCGACATCGCCGGGATAGGGCTTTCGAAAAACGACGCGCGGCCCGGGTCGATGCCCGCGCCGCGCCTGGCGTTTTCGTGCGATGATTTGTTCCGGATCCGTGTGCCGGCTTCGAGACATGCTGCCTCAGTTCCCCAACTGCGCGTGTGTCCGGCGACCCTTCACCTGTTTCTTCGCAACGCGTCGGGGACGCACCAGTGCGAGATCCAAGACTTCATCGAGGCTCTCGACCGGAATGAACGTGAGCTGATTGCGCACCTCCTCCGCGATCTCCTCGATGTCGTCCAGGTTATCGCGCGGGATGATGATCGTGCGAATGCGATGGCGATGCGCGGCCAGCGCTTTCTCTTTCAGTCCGCCGATCTTCAACACGCGACCGCGCAATGTCATCTCGCCGGTCATTGCGATGTCCTGGCGAACCGGGAACCGTGCGACTGCCGATGTCAAGCTGAGCGCGATCGTGATGCCCGCGCTGGGGCCGTCCTTCGGTATCGCGCCTTCCGGAACGTGAATGTGAATATCGACACCGGCGTAGAAGTCGGGATCGATTTCCAATTCCACGGCGCGCGAACGAATATACGACAGCGCCGTCTTCGCCGATTCCTGCATGACTTCGCCGAGCATGCCGGTCAGTGTCAGGTTGCCTTTGCCCTTCATGATCGTGGTCTCGACCTGCAGCATTTCGCCGCCGGCGTTCGTCCACGCCAGGCCGTTTGCGATCCCGATGTCCGGCTTACGCTCCAGTTGCGTGTCGTGGAAGTTCACTGGGCCGAGGTACTCGCGCAACTTCTCCTTGGTGAGCGTGCCGGTCTTCTTCCGCGGATGCTCGATTACGTCCGTGGCGACCTTGCGACAGAGCGTCGCGATCGTGCGTTCCAGATTACGAACGCCTGCTTCGCGCGTGTAGCCCGTGATCAAGTGCGTCAGTGTTCCCTTCGACATGCGGAACTGCGCCGCCTTCAGGCCGTGCTCGCTGCGTTGCCGCGGGATCAGGTGGCGATTGGCAATGTGGCGCTTCTCATCCTCTGTGTAACCTGGCAGGCGAATGGTCTCCATGCGATCGAGCAGCGGATGCGGAATACCTTCCATCGAATTCGCCGTCGTCAGGAACATCACCTGCGACAAGTCGAAGTCCACTTCGAGGTAATGATCGTTGAACTCACAATTCTGTTCCGGGTCCAAAACCTCCAGCATCGCCGACGCCGGATCGCCGCGGAAGTCGCTCGACATTTTGTCGATTTCATCCAGCAGGAAAACTGGATTCACAGTGCCGGCGCGCTTCATGGACTGAATGATCTTGCCCGGGAGGGCTCCAACGTAAGTGCGGCGATGACCGCGCACTTCCGCCTCGTCGCGCACGCCGCCGAGTGAGATCCGAACGAACTCGCGATCCATACAGCGCGCGATTGACTTGCCCAGCGACGTCTTGCCCACGCCCGGAGGACCGACAAAGCAAAGGATCGGACCACGCATCTTCCCGACCAGTTTTGCGACGGCCAGGTACTCGATGATGCGTTCCTTCACCTTCACGAGCCCATAGTGGTCTTCATCCAGAATCGCGCGGGCGCGTTCGAGATCGATCTTGTCCTCTGTGGCGTTGTTCCAGGGGACCTCCGTCAGCCACTCGATGTACGTGCGGGTAATGGCGGCCTCGGGAGACATCGGCGCCATGCGTGCCAGACGCCCCAACTCCTTCTCCGCTTTCTCGCGGGCATCGGCGCTCATGCCGCTCATCTCGATCGCCATCGCCAACTCGTTCAGTTCCGGGTCTTCTTCGCCGGAAATGCCGAGTTCGCGTTCGATCGCCTTCAATTGCTCATTCAGATAGAACTCGCGTTGGCTACGGCTGATCTGCGTCTTCACCTGGCCTTGGATCTTCGTTTCCAACTCCAGAATCTGGTTTTCCGCCTCCAGCGCCTTGTTCAGCAGAAGGAACTTCTCTTCGAGCGAATTGCTCTCGAGGATTTCCTGCTTATCTTCAATCTTAAGGGTCGCGTAGTTCGAGACGGCGTACAAGTACGCCAGCGGTTCCTTCAGGTTACGGATGCTGTTGAACAGATCCACAGGCACCTTGCCGGAAAGCTCTGCGAAGGCCTCGAAGAGCTTGGACGTCGCGCGCATCAGTGCGTTGACCGGCTGCGCGTCGTACACGTTCACCTGGTTGTGAACGATCAGCGCCTGCAGGTGATTGCCCACATCGGAGAGTTCAATAATCCGTCCAGCATACCCGCCTTCAACCAGCACCTTCGCCGTGCCGTCCGGCACGCGCAGCACCTGGAGCACCTCGCCAACCGTGCCCACATCGTAGAGGTCTTCTCGTTTCGGGTCCTCGACATCCGGGCTCTTCTGGCAAACGAGGAAGATGCGCTTGTCGCGCGCCAAGGCATCCTCGAGCGCCTCGTGCGACTTGGTTCGCATCACGAACAACGGCGTGATGGATCCGGGGAAAACAACCAACTCCCGGACGGTCATAACCGGCAAAAAATCCGACTCGAATTTCTCGGGCATGCGAGAACTCCCTGAAAAAAGACATGTGGCGAGTGACAGGTGACGAGGAGCGGGTGACCGATTGCCAGCGGTTCGTGGGGAACGGGGACGCCGTCACGCTGCCGTCCAGGCGAGCACCGCACGGGCACACTGTCCAGCAAAAGATGAGACATTCAGAAGGAAAAACGGGAGCGGGAGTTCAGCCCTTCACGGCCCCCGCGGTCATGCCGGCGATGATCTTGCGCTGGAAGATCAAAACCAGTACCACCAGTGGCAGTGTGACCACGACCGAGGCCGCCATGATCTGGCCCCAGGGCGTCTCGTGGAGGCCCTCGCCGCTGAAATTCGCGATCACGACCGGGACGGTCCGGGCGTTGTCCGTGATCGTCAGGGCCAGCGCGAAGAGGTACTCGTTCCAGGCGGCGATGAAGGCCAGAATGCCCGTCGTCGCGAGGCCGGGGATCGAGAGAGGGAGCAGGATTCGGAAGAACGTCTGCACGGGGGTGGCGCCATCCACATAGGCGGACTCCTCCAGTTCGCGTGGGAGCGACTTGAAGAAATTCGTCAGCACCCACACCGTGAACGGCAGCACGAACAGCATGTACGAGAGCACAAGTCCACCCAGCGAGTTGTACAGGCCCAGCTTGCTGATGATCGTGTGCACGGCGCCGAGGACGCTGATTTGCGGGAACATCGTCATCGCCAGAATCACCATCAGGACCACCGTGCGCCCCCGCATCTTGTAGCGCCCGAGCGCGCACGCCGCCAGCGATCCAAACATCAGCGCGATCAGCGTTGTTGCGCCCGCCACGATGGCCGAGTTGCGCAATGCCAGCAGGAACGCATCGTTCTGCATGACCTTCTGGTAAGACCCACCATTGACTGGCATCGGGGCGTACTTCAGTGGAGTCGTGAAGACGTCTTTCTCAGGCAGCAGCGACGCGTTCAGCGTCCAGTAAAACGGGAACACCGTGTAGACGATGATCACGAATACGACGAGAAGGAAGCCCATCTTGCCCAGGAACCGCACTGCGGGATGTTGGCCGCTGACCATTATTGGTGTTCCTCCACGCGCAGTGTCAGGACGTACGCCGCGACGAAGATCGCAATCAGCACAAAGATCATCACGCTGACGGCCGAACCATAGCCGAGCTTCGTGAACGCGATCAGTTGGCGGTAGTTATACGTGGCCATCGACTCCGTCCCCGTATTGCCACCGGTCATGACCCAGATCGCATCGAACACGCGCAGGGCATCGAGTGTGCGGAAAATCAACGTCACCAGAATTGCGGGCTTCAAGAGTGGCACGGTGATGCGAAGTAGTTGCTGGAAGCGCGACGCGCCATCCACCGAAGCGGCTTCGTAAACATCCTTGGGTATCAGTTGCAGGCCGGCGAGAAGAAGAAGCGCGACGAACGGCGTCGTCTTCCACACGTCGACGGCGATCACGGCGGCGAGCGCCAAACCAGGTTCTGCGAGGAACGCGATCTTCTGATCGATCAGGTGCAGCCGCGTCAGCATGTCGTTGATCACGCCATACGTATCGACCAGCATGAAGTTCCAGATCTTTGCCGACACAACCGTCGGAATCGCCCAGGGAATCAACATCGCCGCACGCATGGCGCCGCGACCTTTGAAGCTGCTGTTCACGACCAGTGCGATGATCAGCCCGAAGGCAAACTCCAGCGTCACGCTGGCGACCGTGAAGATCACCGTGTGAATCACCGATGCCCAGAAGGCCTTCTCCTGCACCAGGTTCACGTAGTTCTTGAACCAGACGAAATCGACTTCGCGAGAACTGCCCAGCCGTGCATCGGTCAGGCTGACGATGAACGTCTGGATCAGCGGATACAAACCGACAATCAGCAACACGATGAGCGTTGGCGCCAGGAACGTGTAGGCCAACCTCTCCTGGCGCTTCGCCAGTTCCAGCGTCTTCTTTGGGCGCTTCATTGCTGCTTCTGTCAAAGGGGCGTCCCTTCTCTCGTCACCAGTCGTCGGGGCATGGGTCCTAGTTCAGCAGATCTTCCAGTTCCTCTTGGATTTCCTGCACACCTTCTTCGGGGGTCACCTGGCCGGAGAGAATACGGCTCACGTTCTGGAAGTAAATCGTCGAAACTTCGTTGTAATCAGGGCCCGTCACGGTGGAGGGACGCGGCGTCGCGTTCTGGAAGACGCTCTTCATGTCCTTGAAGTACGGAATCTCCGCCTGGATTTCCGGATCGTCATACAAGGCTACTCGCGTCGCCAGCATGCCGGCTTCCATCGCGCGGCGCTTCTGCGCTTCCGGCCCGGTCATCCAGCGCACAAACTTGATCGCTTCGTCCTGATGCTTGGAGTACTTCGATACGGCCAACTGCCAGCCGCCGAGAGCCGCGGCATGCTTCGCACCGCCGCTCGGCAACACCGTGATCTCGAACTTGCCCTTGATCTCCGAATCGTCCCCATTGCCGAGGGCATAAGCATACGGCCAGTTGCGCATAAACATCGCATTGCCGGTCTGGAACAGTTGGCGGGATTCCTCTTCGCGGTACGTCATGACGCCCGGAGGAGAGATCGTCCCAACCCAACCTTTCGCGCGAGTGAACGCCTCGATTGCCTTTGGGTTGTTGATGGTCACGTTGCCGTCGGAATCGACAATGCGGCCACCGCCGAAGCTGTCCTGCCATTCGATCGCGTCGCACGTCAGGCACTCGTAGGCCTGGCCTTGCCAGACGAAGCCCCAGAAGTTCTTGTTCCCCTTTGCGTGTTCGACCTCCATGGCACTCTTGCTCATCTCTTCGAGCTCATCCCATGTCTCCGGCGGTCCATCGTAGCCGTAAGCCGATAGCAGGTCCGTGCGGTAGTACAGAACCCCCGCATCGGCAAACCAGGGCAGCGCCACGAGCTTGCCGTCCACGGTGTTGTTCTCAATGATGGCCTGGAAGAAGTCGTCCGTATCGTCCACGTGGGGCTTTAGATCGATCAAATGCTCGGCCAGAATACCCGGCCAGATCACGTCGACCTGGTACACGTCGATATCGTCCGAACGCGCGCTGAAGAACTGGAGGTACTGCGAGAGTCGCTCCGTCGCATCCGTCGGGCCCTTGATGAGCTCGATCTTCACACCGGTCTGTTCCTCGTATTCTTTCACCATATCCTCGGTCAGGACCAGGGCCTTGCCGATCGGATCGATATTGAAGCGTAGGACCACCTGATCTTCCGACGCGGAGGCGGCTTCGCCCTCGGCGGCAGAACTCTCCTCGCCGCTCCCACAGGCAGTCAGAAAGATACCCGCCAGCATTAGTGCAGTCAGGAAGCAACTCACGCGTCGAAACATGATTGGACCTCGCGAAGAAAAGGAAATGTCTTGTCAATCACAGAGGAAAGACACCGGGCCCTGGGAGGGTCAAGGTCGATGTCCCGGACGTTATGTCATGCGGGGTGGACCGATCCGATTTCCCCTGTGCCAGAGAGCAATGGCGTCAATAAAACCCTTTGTCGACCGCCTTGGCCCGCTGCTAGCAAGGGGACTGTGAGATCTCCGCAAAGGAACCGAAAGGCCCAATGGCCCGAAAGCCGCGAAAATCCGATCCGACGCGCCGCCGCTGGCGCCGCCTGTACCATCGGTCGCGCATCTACCTTCCGGTCCTGGTGCTGCTGTTTCTGGCGATGCTGCTGTACCTGCCATTGTCGCCCGGATGGCTGAACGGAATCGTGGAGTCCAAACTCCGCGAGGCCACCGGTCTGGACGTCACGATCGAGACGACGCGGGTCCGCCTGATCACTGCCGAAGTCCGCCTGATCGGGCTGGAGATCGGCGGCGACCCCGGGAAGCCCTCCTTCAAGATCGGCGATATTTTCCTGGATGGAGACTTCGGGGAGCTGCTTGCCGGCGGAGAAAACTGGCCGGCCCAAGTCGTCGTCACCAATCCTTCCGAGATTCGCCTCATCCGGACTGACGATGGGATCGCGATTCGCGGCGATCTGGCGACGCTCATTGAGGAGATCGAGGGCAAGGCAGACGGCCCCAAAAAGTCCGGCCGCCGCACGCCGTCGCTGGATCCGCTCGCGCCCCTTCGGCGCCCAACGCCTTCCATTCAGATCCGCAACGCGATCGCCGTCCTGGACAGCCAGCTTGGCGACCTGCCGCCGCTGAAGCTGGCGATCAACCGCATCTCCGTGCCGAGGCGCGTTGGGAGTTCCGAGGGCTACAATGTCGAAGTCCGCGGCCTCGCCGTTGCCAACAGCGCAGAGCCATTCCGCGGCAACCTCTCGCTGCTGCCTGTCGAGGAGCAGGGGTCGCTGAAGCTGCAGCTCGACGGGATCGAAGTTCCGTTCAACGCGCCGGGATTCGGCCGGCTGCGAGCCCGGGCCCGCGACATCGTCGTCATTGTGCAAACCGTGCGTTCCGATCCGTTCAAGTTCGCCGTCTCGACTGAAGTGGATGCGGGCAGATTCGAGCTGGGCGAAGATCGTCCGCCGGGCGCTCCGTTTGCGGGTACAGAGAGCTGGATTGAGAAGAACATCAAGCTGACGGCGCGCGGCGCCTACGACTTGCACCAGGAGCGCATCGAGGCGTCTGAGATTCGTCTGGCGGCCGAGGGTGTCGATGTCCGCGCCTCCGGGATCGTGAAGCCTGAGCCACCGTTCAAAGGCAAAGCTCGCGTAAACGTGCGGCGATTGCCCGCCCCGGCCATTCGTCTCGCCCAGGTCAAGGCCCGTGAAGCGGGCTTCGAGTTCGACCGTCAGACAAGCGCGACACTGAACGTCGAACTGGCCGCGGAAGGCGAGTTCGCAAAGACCTCCGAACTCGACTTGTCCGGTTCGGTTCGTCTCTCCGGTTGGGTCGTCTCGCAACCGACCTGGCCGCATCCGATGATTATTCACCAAGCCAATGGCACTGTCGATCGCAGCCAACTGAACCTTCCTACGATCGTTGTCTCGATGGGCGATCTGACCGCTCAGGCGAGCGCCCACCTGCCGATTCTTCCGAGCGAGAACAACCACGAAGGGCACATCGAATTCCAGGTTCGCGGCGAGCCCGAGCAGGCACTCGCCACGGCGAAACGTTTCGGCATCCTGCCGCGCGAGATCAATTCGCTGACGATGCCGCTGACATTGGAGGTTGCCGCGGGACTGCGCGTCGACGATCCGCTCTGGACGTGGGATCCGAAGCAGGTGACCAACTCGCTGACCGATCTCGACGGTTCATTGACATGGGGACGCGGCGCACTCTCCCTTCGCGATCTTCCCGATCAGATTCAAGTCGATTCCGGAGCGATCCGGTTTGGCAAGACGCGCGCGAACCTTTCGCATCTCAATGCCTCGTACGGGTCGATCGCCGCCAATGTCGACGTGACGATGGAAGGCGACGAGCCGCTGTGGATGGGGACGCCGCGCTATCAGGTCGCCATGCAGACACAGGGACCGATCCCGGAGATCCTGGCGCTGATTCGCCGGCAGGTGGCTCTCCCCCCGGCCGTTCAGGACATCTCGGGCGGAGTTCGAGCGCGCATCGACGCATCCGGCACCACCGCCGAGCTGACTCGCGTGGACTACCGCGCGGTCATCGATCTGGAGGAGGTCTCCGGCAACATTCAATTCCCGCTCGATCTCGTTCCGGTCACTAATCTGCAGGCGCACATCGAGGCGACACCCGATTCGGTGATCATTCCGACCTTCTCCGCGCGGGTCGATGGCGATGCCACCGTCGAAGGCAACGCCGAGGCGACGACGCGTGCGCTGATTCTGCGGGCACAGGCGGAAGCACCCATTGCCGTCGCGGCGAAGGTGACGCCAAAGGACTTCCGCGATCTCTACGTCGATGGTCGCGCGTCGGCGACTGCGACCGTGACGTTGTCGGCGCGCGATCCGTTACCGGAGGCGCCTGATCTTACGCGCCAGTGGATCGCAGCCCTCGTCGGCCCTGAGCCACGCCCCGTCAACATCCTTCCTGATTCTCCCCTGAGGTTACAGATCGACGGTCGCATTCGCCCCGGCGAGAATGCGACGTTCTTCTATCGCGACTTCCCGCATGCGGTGACGAACATCCGCGGCGACGTCACGGCCGACGAGACCGGATTCTACCTGCGAAACGTCTTGTCGAAATGGGGCGAGGCGGAAGACGTGCGCGCCAGCGGCTACGTGAAACTGCCGCACCACAGTCCGCTCACAATCGTCGCCGATGTTTCTGCGCCCGACGTGGACATCAACGATTGGCTCGAAGGCTGGGGCGATCAGCCCTGGGCCGAGCGCCCGTTCATTCGTCCTCCGCGCGCGCACTCCGGAAATTCCGAGCCCGAACTGGAAGTATTGATCGAGTGCGCAATCCAATTAGGCCGCACGCAGTTTCTGACTGTTCCTGCCCAGGACGCATCCGCAAACATGCGCTACGAAGCCTGGGACGGGAAGGAGAACCTTCTCGCTCTCAGTCGCGTTCAGGGAATCATCTACGGCGGCCGCATCACCGGCGATGCAACGCTGAGTTTTCCGTTCGGCGGTCGCCTGCCGATCATGGAGGCAACCACCGAGGTGGCCGGCGCGGAGGTGCGCGGATTCCTCGAGGACATCACTGGGGAGTCCGAACGCTTTCACGGAAAGTTTACCGGCGGCGGCAACGTTCGTGGGGAAATCGGCGACTATGCGACATGGAAGGGCGATGGGACCTTCCGCGTCACCGAGAGCAGCTTCATCGGCGGCCAGGTCTTCACGCGCCTTTCCCGCTCATTGAAACTCGGGCGCGAAGACATCGCGCAGGATACCAGCTTCTCCGGCTCCGTGATCATCTCAGATTTGCAGGCGCGTTTCCCGGATCTGCGAATCGAGAGCGATGCCATTCGCATGATCGCGGACGGTATGGTGGACTTCAGCGGCAACCTCGATTTCCTGATCACGGTGGATGTAATCTCGAACCGGCTGCAGGATACCCCGATCCTGGGTTCTCTGAGCAATTTCCTCAGTAAGATCACCGATTTCCTGATCAGCTTGCGACTCCAGGGAACCGTCCAGGATCCCGTCGTCACGACGGCGCCGCTTCAACTCGACCGCGCGGGCTTCTTCCAGGAAGAAGGCAGCAAGGCCGTGCGGTCCGCGCGAGAAGCGATGGAGGCTGGCGAGGGCGTGCTCGGACGCGGATTGCGGTTCGCCACGAAGCCGTCGACGGCTCCGGCACCGACGCCGACACCGGCGCCTGACTCATCCAATTCCAGCGGTGGTTCTCGATAAGGCATGAGGGGGAGAGCAGTGAATTCGCGCACCGCAATCGTGCGAGCCGTTTCCGCATTGGCAATCGCCGCTGCGCTCCTCATTGCCTGCGCGGAGCGCCCCCCGGAGAAACCGGCCGCTCCGACGTTTGCCGGCGCGACGGTTGAGGAATGGCGGGATCGTCTCTCCGGGCCGGACGCGGCAGTGGCCGCCGAGAAACTTCGAACGCCGGATGCCGTTCCGGTTCTTGTTGCCGCGGGATTGAGAGCCGATCCAGAGGTCGCCATGGAGACCGAGCGCATTATTCTCGCACTCGGCGAGCCCGCGGCGCAGCCTCTTGCAAAGGAAGCGGCTTCCACCGATCACAATCGATCGGCCCGTGCCATCTATCTTCTCAGTCGAATGGGAGACTCGGCATGTGGGGCTGTTCCGCAACTTGTTGAGTTGATTCGCCGCGGACATCAACAGAGCAAGAAGCCTATCGCCGTCAACCCAGAGCCCGCCTTGACCGACATCGGCCCGTGCGCTGCGCCGGATCTGGTCCCATTGCTCGCTGATGAGGAACTTCGCGAATCGGCCATCGACGTGCTCGAGCATTACGGCGTTCAGGCCGTTCCCGCGCTTCTCGCGATCGGGGAATTCGCCGACGAGGAACATCGCGATGTTGTTCGTGGCCTCGAATCGTCTCTCAGGATGGAGTTGCGACTGCCCGATCTTCGGACAGCCGCTGCGATCCGTGTTGAGGGCATCGATCCGGAGCACGATGTTCTTCGAGGGATCGTGGAGGATGAGGACGACCTGGAGTTGTTGGGGATTGAGGACATGCCGGCAACATCGGCTGTCACGCGATTGCGGAATCACCTGGCCTCCAGCGATCCGGTTCGGCGACGCCTCGCGGCCCGCACGCTTGCGAAGTTCGGTCCCCTTGCCCAGCCGGCGCTTCCAGAACTGGAATCCTTGTTGGATACCGACGATATGCACCTGCGGTGGGCTGTCATCTCTGCACTGGGAGAGATCGGCGAGCCGGCGGCGGACACCGCTCCACGCCTCGCCGAGCTTTACGATCAATCGACCAACATCGAAAGCCGACGCCGCACGGCATGGGCGCTGGGGCGGATCGGTTGGGCATCCCGCGATGCAGTGGGGGATCTGGGCGAAACCGCATTGGACACCAGTGCCAGTACACCGCTCCGCATTGACACAATCTTCGCCCTCGCACGCATCGATCCCGGCGGACAGCAGGATCTCCTGGCCAGCCTGCTTTCAGATACGCGCTGGCCCATCCGCCGAACCGCCGCGGAGGCGCTCGTTATCACCGGTCCCATCGCGATCGGCACATTGCAGCATTCCCTCGAGTCGGACGACCCACGGACTCGCCGGATGGCGGCCATTGGGCTGCTGAAGCTCGGAACGAAATACCCGTTTGCGCAGGACGTGCTCGCTCAGTCGGCGCCGGACGACGATGAGTTCGTCGCCTGGGCGCAGAGCATCGCTCTTCAGACAGACTGAGCAGTCAGGTTGATTGGAAACTGATTCGCGGGACGGCTCTCAGGCTCCGTCGCCTTGCGAAGCCGGTGCCGGCTGTCCCGTGGCGCGCTCGACCACGCTCAGCAGGTCGGGGATCTTAAACGGTTTGGTCAAATACTCGAAGGCGCCTTCCCGCATGACCTCCAGGTACTGATCCAACTCGCCGAAGGCGGTGATCATGACCACCTGCAGACTCGGGCGCAGAGTTCGCACTTCCTTCAGGACTTGAATGCCGTCCTTCTCGGGCATGCGAATATCGGAAAGCAGGAGATCGAAGTCGGCGGCCTCGCGCAGGATGTCCACGGCTTCCTGGCCATGCGCGGCGGTCGTCACATCGTACCCCTCGCGCGTCAGAACCTTGCGGAGGAGCGAGCGCATCTCCCGATCATCTTCAGCGATCAGCAGTTTGACGTTCCCAGACATTGTACCGACTCCCTGGCCGAAGCCTCTCCCGCCGCCTCCGGTCCGGACGCGTGCGGGGTTGAGAAGAGTTCCCGGCGGAACGGCCTTCGAGGGATGTCCTCGGGGCCGCCACTCTCAAACTACAGCGTCTCTTCGACAACCTTTTCGAAGTGCGGCATCAACTTGGCCGCTTCCTCTTCCGTACAGCGATACTTCTCGCCGTCCTGGAAGTGAATCGTCGTGTGGCTGCCGATGTCTCCTTCATACACCTCGATGCGGGTCACCGCGTTGAGGTTGATAATCTGCGATGAAGAGATTCGAACGAAATTCATCAGTGCTCATCCCTCTTGGCGCGTCGCGCCGGTCAGACTCATTCCGATCTGAACCTAGCGCATAAGCTGTCCAGTGTCTACGGGTTTCGGCCTCTATTAGCACCCAGGAAAAGCGCCCCGTCGCAACGGATGCAACGAAATTCGGGGACGCTGATTCTGGAGCGCTTCAATTCTTGGAATCAGGGCTGGGGAGCTTCTTCCGCCAGGAAGACCATACGGCAGTCTTCATTCCCGGCCAGCGCCCCCGTGGGAAGCGGGCACTCCGAAAGGTGCTTCAGCGTCCAGCGCCTCAGGGCCTCGACCGTCGCCTGGCGGACATCCCACATCGCCCGGTGGTAGGCGCACACGGGGCCGGCCAGTTCATCCCCGATCGACTTGCAGTACGCGCCGATCAACAATCCCTGACAGGCCTCCACAACCATCAGCAGGTTGATCTTCTCCGGCGGCACCGCCAGCGTCATCCCGCCCTGCGGGCCACGCTGCGAGGTCAGGATGCCGGCCTTGACAAGCTGCCCCATCGTCTTTCCCAGGTACGATGGCGAACAGCCCATCTTCTCCGCGATCTCGTGGGGCGTGATCGGCCCCTGTTGGCCGTGCAAGGCCAGGAACACCAGCGCCTTGATGGCGATTTCGGATGTCCGAGTGATCATCTCTTAAGAACTCCCTCTCCATTGTAATCCGCAATTTGAGATATTGGATATCCTGTTTTGCCGTTTGTCAAGAGCCACTATATGCCATTTGCGGAAAGTCGTTTGTACTTCGGAATCCCTTCGACCAAAGAAGAAGCCCCGGGATCGCTCCCGGGGCTCTGCAGATGAATGGTTCTTGTGGTTAGACTTAGAAGTCTTCCCGGTCCATCCAGTCCTTGGACTGGGCATCGAACTTCTCGCCCGTCACGCCGCGGCTGGCGTCGCTTGCCAAATACACGAAGACGTTCGTGATATCCGCCGGAGCAGGCAACGTGTTCGGGTCCTCACCCGGCTTGGCCGCGGCACGCATCTGCGTCCGGGTCGCTCCGGGATTCACGCTGTTCACGCGAATGCGATGGGGCTTCATTTCATCGGCCAGAACCTCGGTCAGGCCCTCGACGGCGAACTTGGAGACGGCATACGCACCCCAGTTCGCCCGTCCTTTGCGCCCGACGCCGGAGGATAGGTTGATGATCGAGCCGGATTCCTGCGGCACCATCTTGCCCAGGGTCTGCTTTGTCACCCAGAACGTGCCGTTCAGATTGATGTCGATAACCTCGGCCCAATCGGCATCCGGGTATTCCATGATCGTTTCGCGAGGGCCCAGCACGCCGGCGTTGTTGATCAGCACATCGATCTTGCCGTAGGTGCGGTGGACGGAATCGACGAGCTTGGTCGCCGCATCCTGGTCCGCCAAGTCGACTTTCACGGCTAGGCAATGCGCGCCCAGGGATTCGACCTCGGCAGCCACGGCCTTCAGGTCGGTCTTGTTGCGGGCGCAGATCGCCAGGCGGGCGCCTTCCGCGGCACAGGCGTGAGCCAGCGCGCGACCGATGCCTCGACTGGCGCCCGTAATCAGGACCACCTTGCCGTCCAGCCGGTTCTTCGGCTCCGCCGCCCGGCTCTTGCTCTCTCCCGTCGTTTCGTTGCTCATGCTCTCATAACTCCTTGGGATTCAGGCTCTTATTCAGCCCTTCGCGGCGGCCAAGGCGGCCTCGTAGTTCGGATGTTCGGTCACTTCGCCAACGTATTCCACGTGCTTCAAGGTGCCATCGGCGGCAACCACAAAGACCGCGCGCGAGTTCACGCCCAGTTCCTTGATCTTCAGGCCGTAGCGCGCACCAAAGTCGTGGTGCATGTAGTCGGACAGCATGACGAGATTCTCGACGCCAGCGGCGCCGCACCAGCGCGCCTGGGCGGGCGGCAGGTCACAGGAGACCGTGATAATCACCACGTCGTCGCCCAGCTTCGAGGCTTCGTCGTTGAAACGGCGCGTCTGCATGTCGCAAACGCCGGTGTCGATCGATGGAATGGACGAAATAATGGCAGTCTTGCCGGCAGCCAGAGCGCTCAGGCTGACGTCCTCCGCCAGGCTCTTGCGTGCGGTGAAATCCGGTGCTTTCTCGCCCAACTTCACCTCTGTGCCCTCGAGGTGCAGCGGATTTCCTTTGAAATTGACAGTATCAGGCATGTTTCAAACTCCAGGAGTAGAAGATTCCTCCCCGGCGGTGAGCGAAGAAAACCGCCCCGGCCAGGTTTCAGTCAGTCCGTGCTTGGAACATGCCAAACTAAAGGCGTGCCAATTTCGTCTTAAATGGCACGATAACGTCAAGTCGATCAAGCTGCACGAGCCTCGAATAACCAAAGATCGAGCGTACCTCAATTCACGAAGCAGTTTCCGATTGCCCCGAGAGATGAACCGGTGAAAAACCGACCAGTGAGGAGACTGCTATGAGGAAGAGCGCACTTCATGTTGCCCGGTGCCTGTCTGCCGCGATCCTGGCTGTCTGCACATTGGCCTCCGTATCTTCATCTCAGGATCCCCCGCAGGCAGCTCGATCTCCACTGATGGCCAGAATCCAAGCCCAGATTGACGAGCTTGATGGCGAATCGACACAGGAGAGCCTCGAAAATCTCTCCGATGTGAACATGTTCTTCTGGCCGGGAGCCGGTGTGGACATGGGGGGCATTTCACCTACCCAGTACATTCCAGTTCCCTCCGACGAAAACGATTGGACCTTAGCGACCATCTACAGCAACCGACGGTTCTGCAAGCTCCTCCATGAAATGGCGGAACTGCCCAAATCCGAGGCGGCCGCCGCGATCAACGCCGAATTGGAGACCGCGCTCCAGTCATACCGCGAACTGGAGCGGCGGGAGATAGAAGGCATTCAGCGCTCTTATGTGGAGAATCCGGATCGTGAGCCACTGCCGATCGGCTTTGTGATCGAGCAGCACGAGGGCGAAGATCCACCCATCCTCGGGTATCGATACAAGATTCTATCGTTGGTTCTCTTGGCGGGAAGTCTGGAACTGGACGAATGCCTGCCATCAATCGAAGTGATCGTCCAAGAGGCGAAACGGCAGCGGGACGGACTCTACGAGTCCTCTTTACCGCCGATTGTCCGATACCAGTTTCTGAAAGCGGGAAGTCTCTACAGCCGGGAGATTCTGGCGACGGGCGTCTTGCGCTCGACTTGCAGTTCCGCCGAATTCGGGAAGCTGCTCGAGGCATCCGGACTTGCATTATGCGCCACGGAATTGCCGCCCTACAATGCGGCGCTCACCCGTTTCGATCTGCCAGTAAGATCGGGACCTTTGTCTGCCGACTTCACCGGAGGCAGCAAAGGAATCGCCTGCGCGTCGGCCATGGATGATGATCAGTTTGAGGCGTTGTTGAAGTTTGGAATGACATCGCCCTGAGAAGCAGACACTACTCGGGCGCCGTCGCGTCCCATTCGGCCAGAAGCGCCTTGTGATCCTCGATCGCGGCCAGAAACTCGTCGAGATCGTGCAGTTGAACGAGGCGATTCTTCAGCGCCTTGGCCTCGTGGAAGCCGCGCAGGTACTGCACGGCGTGCTTGCGGAACTCGACCAGGCCATGGAGACCTTTGCGCTCAACCATGATCGTAGCGTGGCGGGCGACGATGTCGAGGCGCTCGTAAGCCGTTGGAGGTGGAGGAGCGGGCTTGCCGGAGAGCCGCGCGCAGACCTGGCCGAAGAGCCATGGATTGCCCATTCCGCCTCGGCCGATCATCACGCCATCCACGCCGGTTTCGCGGATCATCCGCTCCGCATCGTCGGCCGTCTTGACGTCGCCGTTGCCGATTACTGGCAGTGAAACGCGCCTCTTTAGTTCGCTCAGGATTGACCAATCGGCCTTGCCCTTGAACATCTGCGTGCGGGTCCGGGCATGGACGCAGATTGCATCCAGACCTTCTTCCTCCGCCATGTGCGCGACTGCGAAGGCCTCCTCGCCGTACTTGTCGAACCCGGCCCGGAACTTGACTGTGAACGGCACCGTCAGCGCCGCCCGCATGGCGCGGAAGATCTCCCGCACGAGCTCAGGCTGGCGCATCAAGGCAGACCCTCCGTTGCTGCTGACCACCTTCTTGGCCGGGCAGCCCATGTTCAGGTCCACGATCGTGGCGCCGCGCTCCTGCACCAGGCGAGCCGTCTCGGCCAGGTTCTCCGGGTCCGAGCCGAAGATCTGCACGCAGATCGGCGCCTCGGCCGGTTCGAAATCGAGCAGCTTCCAGCACTTCCAATCCCCGCCGCGGGTCATCGCCTCGCTGCTGATCATCTGCGTGAAGACCAGAGGGCAACCCTGCTCGCGGCTCAGTTGGCGCCAGGCGTGATCGCTGATCCCGCACATCGGCGCGGGCAGTACCGGCGGGTGGAATTCCAGATCGCGGATGCGAAGTGGCGGAACCAGAAGGTCGTTCGTCGTCATGCGGGCCCTGCTTTCCAGTCTTTCGGACAGAGCGCGTCCGATTTGCGCGGCAGTCTCCATACCGCCCCCCGCCAATGCAAGCGCAAGCGGCGAGACAAAAGAGCGGCGGGGAGCCCATTGGCCCCCCGCCGAGTTTGATTGCCGTCATGGATCGCCTGGGAGCGCCGGCCTCCTGGCCGGCAAGCCCCGTCGGCAATGATCAGGGCCGGCCACCCATGGTCAGGGCCATGATGGCCTTCTGGACGTGCAGGCGGTTTTCGGCCTCGTCGTAGACGACCGAGCGCGGGCCATCGATGACCTCGTCGGTCACTTCGCGGCCGCGGTCAGCGGGAAGCGGGTGCATGTAGACGCCGTCCTTGTCACACAGGTCCATGTGCTTCTTCTCGCAGCGCCAGCTCGGGTACTTCTCGATCAGCTTCAGGCCTTCGGCCTTGTCGGTCGTGGTCAGCAGCGGGCCCCAGCTCTTCGGGATGACGACGTGGGCATCCTGGAAGGCGGCGTCGAAATCGTCGGTGACTTCGAACTTGGCGCCGGACACCTTCGCGTTTTCCTCGGCCTGCTTCATGACTTCCGGCATCAGCTTGAACTCGGGCGGAATCGCCAGGGTCACGTCCATGCCGAAGCGCGGCATCATCAGGATCAACGACTGCGGGACGCTGATGGGGCGCACGTAGTTGGGGGCGCTGGTCCAGGCGACGCCGATCTTCAGGCCCTTCGTGTTGCGGCCGAACTTCTCGCGGATCGTCATGTAGTCCGCCATGATCTGGCAGGGGTGGTACTGGTCGCACTGCATGTTGATGACCGGCACCGTGGAGTACTTGGCCATATCATTGACGTACTGGTTGCCTTCCATCCAGTCGCACTGGCGGATCGCGATACCGTCACCATAGCGGCTCAGGATTGTGCCCGTGTCCTTGGCGTTTTCGCCGTGGCTGATCTGGGTCTTGCTGGGATCCAGGAAAATGCCGTGGCCGCCGAGCTGCGTAATGCCCGTCTCAAAGGAGTTACGGGTGCGCGTCGAGGCGAAGAAGAAAAGCATGTAGAGCGTCTTGTACGACAGGTACGGGGTGGGCTCGCCGAGGGCGAATTTGCGCTTCAGGTCCACTGCCACGTCGAGAGCCGTGTTCAGTTCGTCGACCGTCCAGTCCTGCGTGCAAATGAAGTCTTTTCCGCGAAGTTGTGTCTGCATCGTGTACCATCTGTCCTTGCTGGAGTATGCCATGCCCGGCGGTGAGGAGCCGCGATTGGGGCAAAACCGGCTATGATGCGGAATCCCGGCGTCGGTTCAAGCCCTTTTTGTTCCGGGGTCCAAAGCAGCGACGCGGCGGAGGCTCCGATTGGAGCACTTCACCGCGTCGCGTGCGTTGTTCTTCTTGCCGGAGAAGATCAGTGAATCGTCAGCAGCAGGTCTGTATCCGAAACAGCACGGCCGACCGTCGCTCCATTATCTGCAGCGGTCAGGCCGCCGTTTCCGCCTCCGTAGTAGGTGGAGAAAACGCTGAGGCCGGAATGGTGGTCGGAGACGCCCTGAAGAATCACCGGGACCGTTTCGTCGGACCCGGCGCTGGCATCGGCAATGCCCAGCATCTCATCCGCCGACTCGCCGCCGGGGATGAAGAGCCTCAAGAACCCGTGGTTTCCGGATGCAACATCCCGATAGGTCAGTAGCAACCATCCATCCATAACCATCGGAAGAGCGGTTATGTGGTAAAGGTCGCCGGAGTTGAAGTCCTGGTTCGAATCCCACGTGATGGTGGTTCCACTCACTGTGCCAGCGATGCAACTTCCCGCCGTGCCTTCGAAACGATACGCGGCGGCGATTTGAGTTGGGGACCAACTGGCGAGGGATATCTGGGATGATGTCGTCAGATTGAAGTACGACTTCGCACCCCAGGAAATCGTTGTCCCGGAAACCGTTCCCACTTTTGAAGCTCCGTAGGAGGATGCCGTCGTATCTCTGTAGGCGGCTACGACCTTGTCCGTATCGATGAACACCAGGGCCGTATCGTTAATCGTACTGCTCTCGAGAGTCGATTCGGTTCCCCATGAAATTGATCCCCCCGATACAGTACCGATTCGACCGTGCCCTTGTCCAGTCGTTGTGGAGAAGTAGATTGTCATGAACCGCGACGTATCCAACGGCACAGCCTTGATGTCATCGGTTCGATCGCCTCGAATCGCGTATTCGGCTCCCCAGGAGACCGACGTCCCAGATACCGAGCCGACGCACGCGCGCCCAACTGTCGAGGGATTGAGCTCTCGGTACGCCAAAACGATGGTCGAACTCGTCAGAACGGCAACGTTGTTGGTATCTTCCATCGTCGCATTGAATGTATCTTCCGAACCCCAACTGAACGTTGTCCCACTGATCGTGCCGACGATGAAGTTGCCAATTCCACCGGCGCTTCCATCCTGATAGGCGATAACGATCTTGTCTTCTGCCAGCACGCCGATCGAATTGTATCCGGTAGTCCCGGCATTGAAGACGTTCGGGGTTCCCCAGGAAATCTCGGTCCCTGAAATCTCTCCAATGAATGCTGTCCCATAGCTCGAATTGGAATTGTCCGTGTACGCGACAACGAACCTTGAATCCGTCAATTTCGCAGCGGTTACGTAAGTGGTCGCCCCAGCATTGAACTCGTAGACGGGACTTGGTTCTACGGCATTGAACGGTTTGACTTTTTCATTTATCATGGCCACGACATCACCCGCCGTGACTGATTCGCCCGTCGCGACCACGAAGTCGCGAATGATTTTTGTGACGCTGCCCGCTTCGGTCGAGTAGTCCGCTGTGGCGGCTGTATCGGCCGATGCGGCCTGAACGGCAAACCCCACGGAGGTGATGCGCTTGCGCGGCACCAGGTCCTCGCCGCCGACGTTGACGTTCAACCACACACTGTCGTTCTCGAAAATCGATGCCGGAACGAGGTTTGCCGGATCGTCGCCAATCAGCGTTGCATAAATGCCGTCCGAATCCGGCGTCACGGCATCCGTATCGCTGAACGAGCTTCCGAGCTGGTTGCCGTCAACGTCAGCATCCCAGAATGTGAAGGTCACATTCACCGTCGAAGTAATCGGATCGCCTGTCGTGGCGTCTGCAAGACGGCCCTGGTAGTTCAAGAGGCCGGGCGCCGCGAAGGCAATCTGAGCGCCGAGCAGGAGGACAACAAGTGCTCCACTCAGCGACTTTGAAAGATTCCATTTCATGTTCAAATCTCCCGCTCCATAGCTGGAAGTCAGAGGGTTCAGGGTGTCCGCCCGCAAATTACTCCTGATCCAGGATTCTCCAATCGTTTACGGCGGATGGCCCCGCCGCCGCAGTTGGCTGGACGACGCCCGAATGATCCACGAAGTTCGCACTCGCGGACGTTCCCATCACGCAGGATTGTCCAACGGCCGAATCTGCCTCTTCGTAGTTCAATGAGAGTGCGGCTCCTCCTCCCGTCGTGACATCATCGACTGCGACAGAGTAGTTGGAACTGGCTCGCATTGCCGCCAGGACCGCGCTGGCCAGCAGCAAGGCAGCAAAGACAGCAATCAGCCGGGTTCTTCGGCCACTCGTAGGTACAGAAAAACCCATCCCCTTTGCAGAGAACATAAGACCTCACCTCCTTGCCCAGCATGCATTTATGCTTATACTGGGAAGATGTTTGGCGCGATTAGTTCTATGGCGCCACTTTTCTCAGGGATCACCGAGGATGTCAATCGAAGGCGTTCAGTATAACGAACAGGGCATAAGGCGATTCTGGAATGTCTGCCCAATGACGAAAACCTTGCCCTCCATGGTTCGGATGCTCAAGATGCCATCAAAACATACAGCACACATCGGCCGGTTGGGGAAGCCGCCGAGAGGAGGATGGATGATGGGTTCGACTCGTAGAGGATTCCTGTTTGGGGCTGCGTTGATCCTAGCACTGGCGGCGGTCATGCCGGCATCGGCGCAGTACGCGACGCTGGTTCGCCAACAGTCGCTGGATTCCGAAAACGGCACCACGATGCCGATCAACGATTCCTGGTGGGGGCAACACCATCACGGCAAAATGAGCTACGCGCCGAATGGCACCGTCGGCATCGTGCAGAAGAACGTCTGGACCGGCACCAAGGTCGAGGTCCTGATGCACGAGATTGACGTTTGGGGCAATTGGGTGATGACCCCCGTGAAGCAGTTCAGCACGTCCTCGGTCGACTACCCAATGCTGGCCTACGATAACGCGAATTACCCGCACGTTTTCGTGGAGCAGGGGAGTACCTGGTACCAGATGTGGCGAATCAACGGGGTTTGGTCGGAGCAGGAACTGGATTTCGACCTGACGCCGATCTATGGAGGCCCGCCCGATCGGTTCGGCAGTCTCATGGCAGCCATCCATGGGCTCGACGGCAAGGTCCACGTCTTCTTCACGGCACGCCAGACGAGCAGTTCGCCGTACGAACTGTTCCAGGCGAGCGCATGGGACTCTTACTCCTGGGAGATTCGGAACTTGGGAGATTACCGCTCGGCGCTGACCAATGGCGAGTTCACGCTCGATACGGTTTTCACGATTATCGTGAATCACAACGGCGAACCGGTGCTTGCGTTTTCGAGCAGCGAACCTTGGGGCGATCCGAATAACCTCCCCAGGGAGCGTTTGAACTGGGCTGTCTTCAACGGGTCCTCCTGGTACTCCGAAGTCGTCGAGCAAGGCCCGAACGTCGACAACAAGCCGGCGTGGGATGGCTGCATCGCCGTCGACAGCAATAACACGCCACACGTCCTCGGAACTTACACCACGCATGCAACGACAGGCTCGATGCAATCGATGCGGCTCGTCTACTATCGCCGAACGGGAACGAACTCGTGGGCGAAGGAGACCATCGTCACGCACTCCGACAACTATAATGGCGGCGACGGAACGGACTACTCCGGGATGTACCCCGATATCTGGATCGACGGCACCAATCGCCCGCACGTCGTCTTTGCGGACCTCAGCTCGTGGCACTGGCACTGCATCGAGGACATGCCGGAGATCAATTGCAACGATACCGAGCCGGGCCAGTTGCGCTATGCCTATCGGGACGATGGCGGAACGTGGCGGATCACGAAGCTCTTCAGCCAGGACGGCCAGTCCGTCAGCTCTAATCCCCTGAACATGTTCAAGGGACACACTGTTGCCGTCTCTCCAAGCGGAAAAACCGTTCACGCCTTCGGAATGGAGCACATCCATCACAGCAACACATACCCTTACGATCAGGACGCCCCGCGGGATTTCCAACTGATTTACTTCCAGGCGGAAACGGCGCTCGGATCGGATGAGTTCAAGCCTCAAAAGGCAGAGTCGATTCGCGATGCGATCCTTGGCATCATTCCTTGCACAACGACTTACGATCTGAACAGCGACAGCGCCGTGGACACCGGCGACATGACTAATGTGTTGATGTGACCAGAGGTGCCTAGTCTGTTTGAACGTGGCGCAGCAGGAGCTTCCGTCCGAACACGGCGACCACAACAAGTACGACAAGGAAGGCGAGCGCCAGAAGGTCCGTTCGGGCGAGTCGATAGATTAATGCCAGGGCTGCAGCCGTGCCGGCGATCGCACCAAAGCCCGTGAAGACACGCCGGCCGGCGCGCTCGTGAAACGCGAGACCGCAAACGACCGCGAATGTGAACAGGAACGCCAGACTGGCGGCTTCCACCAACGTGGTCAGTGATCCGAGGGCTGCCAGTACGGCCGCAAGAATGCCGAGACTGAGAACGGCGCGATCCGGAATCCCGTTGCTGTTGCGGTGTTCAAAGATCGCGGGTAACTCGCCATCCTCGGCGACCTTGTGGGTCAACCTCGCCGTCGCAAACAATGTCGAGTTGATCGCCGACCCCGTGGAGAACGCGGCTCCAATTGTGACAAGGATCAAGCCCGCCGTACCGAATGCCGCCTTGCCTGCGATTGAAAGCGCAACCTCTTCGTGTTCCACCACCTGATCGGCACCGATCAGCATCGTGACGCCGAGGGCGACTAATACGTAGACCGCAATGACGACGATGATCCCAGACAAAACCGCCCGCGGCAGCGTCTTCTTTGGCGAATCGATATCCTCGTAGTCGTAGGTCAGAAGTTGGAAGCCCTCGTATGCCATGAAGACGGACGCTGCGCCGAAGAGCGCGCTTCCCAATCCTGAATCCGGCACACCGCGCGATAACATCGGCGGATCCCACTGGGCGATTCCCCATCCGGCGAGTCCGACCAGTACTGCGAGTTTGAACCAGACAAGGAAGACTTCCACGCCGCCCGCTTCGCCAACGCCGCGCAGATTCAAACCGATGAAGACCGCCATGATTCCCACGGCCGCAGCGCGTGCGAACCATTGTTCCAGACCAAACACGTGTCCGAGATATTGTCCGAACGTGAAGGCATAAACGGCGTTGGTGAGAACGTAACCAATGATCAACACCCACGACAGGCTGCCGGCAAAGCCCTTGGCGTTGATCTCTCGCAGGAACGTGAACGCACCGCCGCCCTCGCCGTACTTGGCGGCCAGTCGTTCGTAGCTGTATCCGGCTACCAACGCGACGAGGCCCGCCGCGATGAAGCTCAACCAAGTCCACGAACCGGCAATTGCAATGACAACGCCCAGCGTAGAGAATATCCCGCCTCCGACCATGCCACCAACGGCCATGGACCATGTCTGGTTGAATGTCAGCTTGGCCTTCGAATGAGGCATAATGGGTCCCTCTGGTTGTCTCACGAAGGGAGCATGCAAGCATCGTGCGAAGTCGGAATGCCACTCTCTCCAAAGGAAAACCCGGGAAGGAGAGAGTCTCCTTCCCGGGTCGGTGTGACAGATTGTCGGTTCGCTGCGATTACGGCGCCATGTCGCCGGCGTCGATCACTGTGTCGTCGTTCATGTCGTAGATTGTCAGATCGTCGATGATCTGCGTCAGGCCAACAATCACCGAAATGACGTTTGCCTTTGCAGTCGCGGCGTCACCGAGCGTGTGGAACACCTCGTTTGTCTCGATAGTCTTCTCCGTATCGAAGACGATCTTAGCAACGTTCGTGATGCGCACGGACAAGTCGTCGGCCAGGCCGGACTTCGGAGAGATGCGGAACGTGATGTGACCTTCGCCGCGACCCGTCTCGTCGTTCGGAGGCAGGAAGCCCGCCAGAACATCCATCGGCAGTTCACCCGTCTCGGGGTCCAGCGTATGGAATGCGAACGACGCACGACCCGTCGCCGGATCGACGCTGCCTTCGATGTCCACCCACCACATTGTGGAGTCGTCCGCGCGGTAATCGGTGATGATTGCGCGTTCGTTCATCGAATGCCCATCGCCCGAGGGTGCAACAGTCTGATCGCCCCAGGCGACTTCGCTGATCTGGAACGTCGACCAGTCGAGATTCGGATCCAGATCGTCCGTGACGAACACTTCCTGCGCCGGCGCCGTGGCATCGCTGACGTTTTCGAAGTAAATCGTGTACGTCAACTCCTGGTCCGGCGAGACGATATTGTGTCCGCCCCAACCATCGGTACCAACCTTCTCGTTCGGATCGCGCGGACGGAAGATCCCGATGAAGGCGCCATTGTACGGCGTCGGCGTCGGCACCGGAGTCGGGCGCGGGGTCGGCGGGCACTTGGGCGGACACTTCGGTCCGCAACACCCATCTGGAACGGCCGGGATCGAGCGCTGGCCCTTCTTCAGGAAGGACAGAAGATCCTTCTCGGTACGTTTCGCCGATGTCGTTTCCTCGACGGGGACAAGCGGAACTGCGACCGGCGCATACCAGGACACGGCGTCGCCGCTGCGAGCGCAGTAGAGAAGCTGATCGCCTTCGGTCTGCGGATCGTCATCTCCATCCTGAGCCCAGACAACCTCATAGCCGTAGTAAATGCGCGCGATCGTGGGTGGCTCGCAATGATGGGCGTAGCTGATTCGCGACATCGATTGCCATGTCGAACCGCTCCACCCCATCGCATAGACGTGGGATTCATCGTTCTCCTGATTCAGGAAGACAAGTTCGATCCATGAGCTGCCCCAGGAGCAAAGCGAAGGCGCTGTATGAACTCCGGAAGGCGCGGGCGAGATGAGCGCGGGCGTTTCCCAGGTTCCGCTGACACGGCGCACATAGGTCAGCTTTGTCTGCTCTGTCGCATTGAGAACATCCAGGATTGGCGAGTTCTCATCCAGCCCGGCAGAGGAGGCCTCAGGCCAGACGACGAGCAGGTTGTTGCCGTTGTCGCTGGCAACGACCGGATCGCCAACGAAGTTCACGCCGCTTGAGATCGTTGTCGGGGCACTCCACGCGGCGCCGTCCCACGAAGCGGTTACAATTTCGCCGCCCAGTGCGGTGGCGTAGTCGCCCGTCATCTTTCTCCAGACAGCCACCGTCTCGCCGTCGGGCGTCCGGATGACGCATGGCTTGCCATCGTTGTAGAGATCGGCACTGACATCCGCGAGAACCGTATCGCCCTCGTAAGTGTTGCCGGTTCCAGTGAAGGGATCGATCGTATCTTCGACGATCGTTTCGACCGGGATGTCCTCTCTGTAGTAGCGTGAAATGCGCGTGATCTTCTTGTCGGTTACAATTGTGCGGAAGCCCGGCTCGAAGTCCTTGCCGCCGCATCCCTTGCCCCACGAGCTCGTGATCTGGCGCTTGCCGTGGCCGTACAGGAATACAGCTTCGCCGATCATCTTCACGCAGAAGCCGCCCCAGTTCCAGCCCTTCACGAAGTCGTAGACGATGTTTCCGGAGATGTTGATGGTGGCCTTGCCTCCGACGAGTCCGCCGTTGTCTTTCGTGCCGGCCGCGTAGAAGGCTCCGCCGCCGCCACCGTTGGGCGAGAAAGTAATGTTGCCAAGATTCGGCATCGCACCGGCGTTGCCTTCCCAGATCAAGTTGACTGCGCCCGATCCTCCGAGTTGGACGCTCGGATAGAATGTTCCCACCGGATAGGGAATCGGCCACACGAAGACGGGAATCGGTCGGTCGAGCTCACCCGTCAGTGCAGCAGATCCGCTGAGCTGCGTTTTGCGAATCACGTACCGGCACGGGTTCTTTCGGAGACCATAAGTTCCGCTTCCGCTGATGGTGCCATTGCCGGTCAGAATATCGCCGAAGCCGATATTCATACCGCCGGAGATTGATTGAGTGAACCCGGTGCACGAAGGCGATCCGTTGCACTTATTACCGAAGAAGTTGATCTTGTACGACTTGCCGAAGATCGGCTGCATGACGAATGGAATCGACGTTCCCATGCCGATCGTGAACTCGAAGCAATCCGTGTCGTCGCGCAGAACATCGACGACCTTTGGAGGTATCGGCGATGCGGGCCATGCGCCTGCATTGGCGGGATCCAGTAGCGCGTAGTACATGTCCGTATCGTCGGTCAGAGCATCGTCGCGCTGCAGCCACACCAGCATGGGCACGCCGTTCTTATCGAGAACGACGGCCGGCTGAATATCTTCATGAGTCGCATCCGTCGCGGCGACGGGTTCTGTGAATTCCAACCCATTGTCGCCGATCCGTGCGAGCGACCAGAAGATCGTGCGCTCTTCCGATGCGTTCAGGCCCTCGAAGGCAACGATGTAGCCGAACGTATCAGTGCCGAGCAACTCATCGCCGAACGCGCCGGCAAACTGGGATACGCTTTGGGACATCGGAAATGCCTCGCCCCAGGTCTCGGTCCCGCTGAACGTGCGAGCCATCGTGATGGCGCCGTGCTGCCAGATCAGAATCGGAGAGTCCGTTCCGCGCGAAACAAATACGGGGTTCGTGTCCGGCGGACGTTCCTCTTCGGAATCATCGAGTGGCGGCGCATTCTTGCCCTTCAGCGCCAGGCCGTTCACGTCTTGTTGGTTTGTGATATCGATTTGAGGCGGCTCGTCTTGAACCTTGAGATCCAGTTGGATGCTGTATGTTGCGTCGGCAAGATTCTCGAGCAGGAAGTGTCCTTCCTTATCTGCCGTCGCGACGACCATCGCCTCGACCGATCCAACATCGATGGCCTTGACCAGAGCGCCGGCCAGCGGTGCGCCCGTATCGGCGTCTTCGACCCAGCCCGAGATCGCTGCCACTGGGTAGTAGTCCGTCACGTCGAGCACGTGATGCTCGATCAGTGCATTTACGTCGGAGTTATTCTGCCCGCGCGCGGCAAAGCGATCCGCGATGTAGATCAAACGCGAATAGTAGGTATCCCAGTTCGCACCAAGCGAGGCCTTCACCATCGGCCAGGCGGTATCCCAGGCGGTCGCATCCATCTCGTTCGGTTGCAGGCTGGCCTTCCAGGCCTCCCAATCGATCGTCGACGAATCGATCGGGTGGGCCTGCAGATCGTAGCTCAGGTAATCGCCCACTTCGGGCAGGAAGTAAATGGGCACTCGACCAACGAAACCGGGCGGAAGCGTCCCCACCGGAGCATCCATACGCGCTCCGAGAAGCGGGAGATCGTCTGTGGTGTAAGGGAGATCGCGCGCCAGACGCGTCTTCGTATTGTACGTGTTCTTCAGAATGAAGTACGGCGCACCCATATCGGCATCGCCGGTGTTCTCGTACTCCAGCCACATTACCGACTCGCGATTCGGACGAACCCCGGGATTGGCGATCAGCTTCGCCTCAAGGATGCCGCCGATCCCTTCGGTGATTTCGAATGCGTCGGCCAGCACCTTCTCTTCCATGTCCGGCCAGACCACTGCGAAATTCGCAACGCGCGTCGACAGGCCGTTCAAGTCCATCGGGACAATCATCTTTGAGGACGACAGCGACGAAGGCGTGAATTCCTTGATCGTCGTTCCGGATTGATCCTGCAGTTGCACCACGCAGCCTGACTCGAAGCCGAGTCCGCTGACGGTCTCTGTGATCGTTCCGGCGTTACCGCCTGTTCCGACCGCGAGACTCGAAAGGTATCGATCCGTCGAGAGGCATGCGATTTCGAACGTCGTTGATGTCTCTGTATCGACGTCGCTGTAGTAGACGGAGAAGTAGTACGGTCCGGTCTCGGGATCGGGAATGGGAATCTCAAGGGTCCCATCCTTCGCGGCACCTTCCCAGTCGAACAAAGTGCCGTTCGGGAATCCGCCCATGAGGCCGAGCAACTTCCACTCACCACCGGATTCGTCTGGGGTCATCCGTACCAGCACATTCGTTGCATCGCCGTTCGTGAAATCGAGCCGATAGTCATTCAGCCCGAGATGTTGAATAGAAGCCGCAATCGGCGTATCGAGAAGGATCGGGTCTGCCTCTCGGTTCTCAGTTTCTGTAATTGAGATCGCCCACGGTTCGAAGCCGATTCCATCGCTGACCTCTTCGCCGAGACCGCCCGGATTGCGCGTGGCATGATAGGGGCCACTCGCATCGCCCCACCAGCAAGTCTTCGCATTCACTGGCGTCTGGGGCGTGGAGTTGGTCATGCCCAGCGTGGACACATCGCTGTAGATCTGGTTGAAGCGGAACGTCGGTCGGGCGTTCTCGTAAATCCGCACGCCCCAACTGCCGTAATTGATGATTTTGCTGTACATGACGGAGACGTCGCTGCTTCTTATGTTCAGCGCTCCCCATCCATACTGCCCGCCTCCCTCCAGAATGCAGTTCGTGATCGAACCGCGCGAGCCTGCTTTGTACATCAGGTGCGACCAGGAGCCAGGGTCTGGTTGATCCTGTCGCCGAGAGATGATCACCGGATCGAGAGGCTCGCCCTCGATGATCATTTCTGCACCGGATACTATTTCGATGTTCCCTTGCAGGGAGTATCCCAGCGAGCCGAACCAGATCTCTGCTCCTGGGCCTATGTAGAGGCGGGCTCCGCTCTGCAACTCGCCCCAGCCGCTCAGAAGATAGGGGATCCCGGCATCGTTCCACTCGACTTGACCGTTCAAGTCGCCAATGTCGATATGGATGTAATCGCCTTCATTCCCTTCTGCGACGAGATCACGATACGTCGGATTCATATCCATCGTCGACTGGTAGATCGCGACTCCCGCATTGTTGCGGAGCGTGCAATTCTCAATCCGCGGTGTGATGCCGGCCGTGCGCATCATGATTCCCTGTTGAGAAGAATTCTCAATCGTACAATTCAGCACCTCGACATCGGAGGATTCGATGCGAAGCGTGCCGCTGTTCCACTGGCCACCGTACGTCAGATTGCAGTGATCGAGGATACCAGAAGACCCGGGGTAGTAATACACGTGCGCCCATCCGCCGGGCTGCGGATCATCAGACAGATGAGTGATTGTAATCGGCTTCTCAGCGGTGCCCTGCGCATTCAGCACGCCGCCGCCGTAGACCTCGAAATTCGTTTGCATTGCGGATCCCAAGGCACCACACGCAATCGTCACCCCCGGCTCGATCTTCATCGTATAGCCATTCTGAACACGAACCCAGCCGAAGAAGTTATAAAGGGGGACGGTGCCTTGAATCGTCACGTCCTGCACGACATCCAAGACACTCCCTACGCCACATGCGACGGCATCCGCATCGTTCTCTTCAAACGTCAGGTTCGAGTACACCGGCGACATGTTGAGCGATTCCTGGCGAATCCCCTCGGGACAACGGCGGACCGTTAGCCCATCGAATGTCGGCGCGCATGGGGCATCCTTGATGCGAACGCCGGCTGTGCCGCAGTCTGTGATTTCAACATTCATTATCGTTGGGGAGCCCGTTGCCGTACCGATTTCGATACCGGCATTGCTGCTCTCGCGAATAATCGTGTTGGTGACGGTAACCTGGTCCGATTGGATCGTCAGGGCTCCCGCACCGTATTGCCCGCCGTATAGGAAGCTGCAGTGATCAATCGTCGCCTGCGATCCGGGCTCGAACTTCAGGTACGCCCAGAAACCGGCGGTTGGCGTTGTTGCGGTATCGGCCGTGAAGACGATAGGTGCGCCTTCCGTGCCCTGAGCATCAAGCTTCGCGCCGTCCTTGAAGACGACGTTCGTCTCCAGGCCTGAAGCCATCGGGCCGAAGCGCACCTCTACTCCGGGCTCGATTGTCAGAGTCGCTCCCGACTCGACAGTCAGCCAGCCAGCATACTGGATGGGGCTATCGGCAAGTTTCCAGGTTGTGTCTGTGGTGATTGTTTGGGCCGAAGCGCGGCCACATGGGAGGAGAGCCAGGCCCATAAACAGAAAAACTACCGCGTACAATCGACGCGGCAGAACAATACAACAACTCATCGAATTCCCTCCGACTTTCGAGCGGTCCCGGTGCCTGCCCCGATGTCGACTCCCCTGTCCGAGAACCCAAACCGCGTCCCTCTTTTTTTGCGCGGTTTGTTGTTCTGTCTCTCAATCCCGCCAGGGTGTCAAGCAGTTCGGCTGACAGATAAACGCCGACGTTCATCCTCCACCATGGTGACGAGGGCCAGCAGGAGGGCAAAAAGAAGGAATGTTCGCGGAATGAAAAACGTGTCCTGCAGGAAAAGCGACATCCCCAATTGCACGAATCCCATAAATGCCGCAGCGAGGGCATTCCGATGGAACGTGTCTGGGAATTTCGTCGCTTGCACGAAGGTTTTCCGCCATAATCTGAACGTAAACAGTACGATCAGTAGAAAGAAACTGAAGCCGACGAAGCCTGTTTCTGTCAAAAGCTGGACATACCCAAGATCGACGTGATGCTTGAATACTCGCTCGTAGTGGATGATATACATCTCTCCCGGAACACGGTAGTCCGGCCACACATCCTTGAAATTCGTCAGGCCGATTCCGAACACCGGGTGATCCGCGATCATATGTCGGGCGGCAATGAACTTGTCCAAGCGGATCGCCAATGAGGCGTCCGGCTTCCCCTCGCCACCGATGTTCTCAAGGCGGCCGAGGAGCTTCACGATCACCAGCGGCGCAACGGCCGTCGCTGCAATCACCAGGAAGGCGGCAATCACCGGCCGATACCGATAGCGGATCAACGGCAGTCCCAGAATGAACATTCCTGCAATGATAATCGGTGTCTGGCGATTGAACGTCAACAATGCCATTGCCAGCAGCAGCACCAAACCAATCATGGCAAAGACCTTCGCGGCTTTGCGCTTCGCCTCGATATGCAGAAACAGCGCCCAGGGAATCATCCACACCGTAATGAAAGCATACTGAATGGCATTCTTGGAGATGCCGTTAATCCGGAGCCACTCGCCCTCGGTCGTCTGATCGCTCAGACTGCCGAACAGGTCGTACCCGCGGATGAACTCCAGCAAGCCGATCGAGTTGATCGCGACGGTGATGAATAGCAAGATGCCCAGCATCTGCATGAACTCTGGGCGTTTTCGATAGTAGCTCGAAACCGCCAGCATCATCAGCATGTACATCGCCGGCTGGATCGCTGGTGGAGCTTCAGGGACCTTCAAATACAGACCAAACGCCACGGCATAGATTGTGTAGATGACGAGAAGAATGATCACAGGCGTGTGCGGGACCCGGAAGTGTCTCCGTCCCCACGCGACGACCCATGAAAGGAGAAACGCGCCCGCGAGCATCTTGTTGATTGTAACTGGCAGACCGGGAGCCGGAATGCCCTGGCTGAACCATGTGGCAAAGTAGAGCGGGAACGTCCATCGTGGGCCGGCGATCGAGATGATCGCGACACACACGGCGGCCAATAACATGCGCGCGCCTAAGTCGGGAATGAACTTCATTGCAACCAGGAGGTAGAAGAAGACGCCCGCAATGATGAACGCGATGAACAGCGTCACGTTCAGTTGACGGCGTTCCAGAGAGTCCTCAAACAGCAGCGATCGGAGTTCGGCGGCACTCACGAGGAAGCCTCCGCGCGAGACTCCTTCAGAGCCTCGACGGTCTTCTGCCAGTCACTCGGTTGATCCTTCGCAAGCGCCGCGAATTCGCTCGGTGCGCTGTCGCGTCCTGCAAACCAGCACTTCAGATCATGTCCGGCCAATGCGTGCGCAATAACCGGAATCGCCACCGTCTCATTGGTCACAACATCGGAAATCTTCTGCGAGAACGCGATACGCTCCAGATGCATCTTCGCGCATGTTTCTTTGCCCTCTTGCGGCTGCATGACCTGAAACCAGAGACGATTCGATTCCGTGGGAAAACCAATGCGGTGGATCAGTTGCTCGCCTTCGAACTCCGTCCAGACACCGCCGAGCCCAGGCTCAAGACGCACAATCAGTAACCAATCCGCGACCTCACGCAACGCTGCGCGCAGAGCTTCATCACTCGCCTGATATTCGAGGAGCAAGACTCTCATTGCTCATCCTTCAGCCCGAGCCAGTTGCGCACTTGGGCAATACGCGCATCCATCACGATCCGTTGTTCGCGACTGGAGAAATCGTTTCGCGTGTGAGTGAGGATCTGGAGGGCCTGCTGCAGATCCTGGCGCGTTCCAACATCGGTAACCGGCGACGGGACTTCTCGCACGTCCTCAAGCTTCTCCGGCAACTCGCCGAGCCGATCGCGATGCTGCGCAATCAGCGTCATCGCCATCAGCAAACGCGTTTGGGGTTGAATCTCGGGCTCGGGGATTGCCAACCGCCGCTCCAGTGCATCTCGCGCATCCAGCGGCTGATCGAAATCGAAGAGCAGGAAGTTTGCGACCCACGTCAGGTTGTTCGGCTCATCTTTGACCAGTTGCGCCAGATTATCCTCGGCTGCCTTGTGTTCCGATTCGTTGTCTTCGCCGAAGTCCACATGCAGTCGAATCAGATCGTACAGCACTTGCGTTGGCACGCCGAGCGTTTCGACCTTGCCGATCGTTCCGCGCATGAGCCGGTAGGCACGATCGATCTGGCCTTCTCGAATCGCGATGCGAGCCTGCGCGGCGCCGCCGGTCTCCGGCATATCCCGCGCAAGTTGCGTCGTGTACTTCTCGATCGTATCCATGTCTTGAACTTCGTACGCGGTCAGCGTTCGCGCCAGAATCAGTCGCGGATCGCGAGGATCCAGCTTCAGCAATTCACCGGAGAGTTCATGCGCCGTCTTGAAGGCGAAAATCGATCGCATGTCATCGACTTTGGCGATGACGTTATCCTGGAAGAGTCCCGGATGCCAGCGCATAAGCAGCTTTCGTAGATTCGCAACTTCCTCTTCCCGAACTTTCTGATCGGACAGGCGGTCGCCGCTGGAACTCTCCAGAATCGAGAGCAATCGAACGATCGAATCTCCATCGCCCGGGTTCATCTCGACCGCTTTGGAGTAATACCGGATGGTCTGCCCCAGTTGCTCCGCCTTATTGCCGGATGTGAAGTAGAAGAGATAATGATGCAGACCGGCGCGCAGGCTGTAGGAGAAGTGGAAGCGTATCTCGCCGAGGCTCTTGTCGAGATATGAAAGGCCCAGGTTTGCATCGCTGACGGCTCCGCGGAACTCCTGCTCGGCTTCCTGTGTTTTGCCCTCGTTGCGCATGCGCGCGGCATGCTGGAGCCCAGAACTTGCGCTGGCATGCAATTGCTTCGCAGCTTCCAGCATCGAGCCCCCATTGTGGGGCATCAGCGCCAGAGAATTCTGCACATCGCGCCAGGCAAGGCGAAGCAGTGCCGGTTCGTTCTCACCGGGGATGCGTGCCTTCGCATATTTCTGCTGGGATTGAATGAGATACGTTTCCGAAGAGAGCCAATCGCCGACTTTCGTTCCAGCAATCACAAACAAACCGCCCAAGACGAAGACCGATACCAGCCAGGCGATCGCCGCGATGCGCATTCTCTTTCGCGGTCCTGGATCAGGAACCGAATCGAGTTTGGGAGCCGACTCAATCGACAGCGGACCGACGCCCAGTGTTTGTTTGTCGTTTTCGATTTCCCGCTCGGACATTTCGGGGATGCGGATCAGCCACAAGCGATCGGAAACTCCCCAAATTGCCAGCAGAATCACAACCGTCGACGCAATTGGAGCGACCCGGAATGGGAAGTCGACGAGCCCATGCGCAAGCAGGGCAATCAGTGAAACGACGATCGAAATCTGGATCGCGATGTTGCGTTGACCCAGCGATCGCCCCATCAGGCGCCAACCCAAGAGCAGAATAGAAATCACTGCAGTCAGGGCCAGTCCCAATCCCACAACGCCCGATTCGAATAGCGTTTGAAGATACTCGTCATGCGCGCGCTGTGTTCGCTTTGGCGTGGGGGCGATGTCTGTGTCAGGATGCGCCTGGTAGTACTCTCCCTGGGCCTGCGGATAGACGTACTGGAATGTTCCCCAGCCCGTACCCAATATTGGATGCTTCGCCACGACAGGCAACGAGGCCACAAGGATTCGGAGCCGCGTTTCCGTCTTCAGATGTTCGACGCTGATGTGCTCGATACGCGTGGAGAGTGGAATATTGCGCCGGTAGAGTGGATTCCATTCCTGGTTGATTGTCTGAGTCAGCAGCAACAGCAGCAGGCCCACCGGAACCAGGATGTAGAAGGCCATGCCCGGACGCACGGCGGCCTGACGCCACAACAGAACGATCAGCGCAATGAATGCGACGCCGAGGATCGGAATCACACCGCGGCTTTGTGCCAGTAGAACGGCCAATGCCATTACCGCGATCCCGGCGATTAACCCCGCAGCGACGCCCTTTGAATATCGCCCGCGATAGACCAGCAACAACGTCCAAGACATCAGCATCGGGGCGATCATGAACGCCGACAGGGCAACGTTGTGGCCAATGAAGCCGCCCATGTCGTTGCGGAATTCACCCGGCGCCCATCTGATCCAGATGTCGGAGAGGATCGGAAAATCGACATGCAGAAGAATGCTGGTCGTCGCTGCCATAACTCCAAGGCCGAGGATCAGGCCGGTCAGTTTGAAGGCATATCGCCGCGTTCGGATCAGATTCTGTATCACAAAGAACAGCGCGACTCCCGCAGCGACTTGCAACCACGCGATGACGGAGTTGTACGCGCCTCCGAATCCCGTCCACGTTTTGTCCGGAATTTGTGGGATGTTGGCGAGGACGCTCTCCGCGGGCAATTCCGGCGCCCAGCCCACAATCGGAAGAATCGAGATCAGCGTCCAAAGCAAGAAGCCACCACCGGCCGCCAGCGGTAAGAAGCGCAGCCAGTGCATGCCCCTGCGCAGAGGTTGAGATGGATGACGGGCCAGAACATCGATCCGAAGCAGCCACTCGGCGAGTCGCGCCGCGCCCCACGCAGCAATCACCAGCAACCCCGTCAGCAGCCACGCAGCCGACTTCAATTCCAGGACCGGGAGCTCACCCGTGATCGCCGGTCGGAAGGCCAGCGAAATCGCCGTGATTCCCCGATGGACCATCTGTGCGAAACCATCGCCCGACGGCGCACTCAGCAGCCATAAGTTGATTCGTGGCGGCAGGAACAGTGGATACGAGAGCACGGCTGCCAGGAACGATGCCATCACGCCGACCTCGGCGAACTTGCGCAGCATCAGCGACAGCGAAAGCTCCGGGCGCTCCAGCTTTGCTTCGATCGGTCGTGCTCTTCGATCGCGTTTCCGCGCATCCTCCAACACGAGGTCGGGCCGCTCGAGCGACTCCCGAGTCGGACGCGGCGCGACGGTGCTCGGCGCCGGCGGAGGCGCTTCGTTCTCATCGAACCTGGGGATGCGGGTCTTGTCGTCCATTGAATCCGCGATTCAGGGAGTTTCCTGCACGGCCGGGATTCTGGGGGGCCGCCGGAGACGATGCCAAGGACGAATCGCGGCGGCCGGCGCTCAGCAGATCCTTGGCAATTGCTCTCCGCTCAGCATATCCAGAATGCGCGTCGCGCCAATCAGGCTCTTCAGCGTTACTATCGGCCGACCGCTGCGGACTTCGCCGATGACAGCTGCCCCGTCGGCAACCGCATGGCCTGTCAAAATCTCCAGTGCCTTGTCCGTGTCTGCCGGATCGATGAATGCCGCGAACCGGCCTTCGTTCGCCACCGAGAAGGGATCGAAGCCCAGGATCTCGCACGCGCCCTGCACATCCTCTCGGACGGGCACGGCACGCTCCTCGATCGCGATCTCGCAATCCGCCGCCTGTGCAATCTCGTTGAGTGTACTCGTCAGCCCGCCGCGCGTCAGATCGCGCAGGCAGTGCACGCGCACGCCGGCTTCCAGAAGCGCCGCCACCGGCTCCCACAACGGGGCCGAATCGCTCTCGATGGCGCTTTCAAACTCCAGCCCTTCTCGGGCGGCCATAATCGCCATCCCGTGCCGTCCGAGATCGCCGCTGACAAGCACTGTATCGCCGGGCTGGATTTGTGATGGGGAGATGCATACGCCCTTCGCAAGGCAGCCCACGCCCGAGGTGTTGATGTAGATGCCGTCGCCTTTGCCGCGCTCCACGACCTTCGTATCGCCCGTCACGACGCGGACGCCTGCGGCATGGGCGGCTTCGCCCATCGACTTTGCCACGCCCCACAGCGTCTCCATCGGAAGGCCTTCTTCCAGGATGAATCCACAGCTCAGCGCCATCGGTCGCGCGCCGCGCATCGCCAGATCGTTGACCGTTCCATGCACGGCCAGCGATCCAATGTCGCCTCCTGGAAAGAACAGCGGCCGCACGACGAATGAGTCTGTGGTAAAGGCCACTCGCTCTGTTCCGGGAGTCAGAACCGCTGCATCGTGCGGATCGTCCGGGCTTCCGAACGCTGCCATAAACAGGCGATCGATCAATTGCTGCATCAATCGGCCGCCGCCCCCGTGTGCCATCAGCACGTGGGGATAGTCGCTCAGCGGAATGGGGCACGACGCCGCGAAGTCCATCAGTTTCCCTCCCGGTAGCGGCGGAACGTCTCGCGCAGAAGCTGGGCCGACTCCGCTTCGCGGACGCCGCCGGTTACTTCCACGCGGTGGTTGAAGGTTGGATGCTGCAGGATATTCAGTTGATTCGTGAACACGCCCCAGCGCGGATTCGACGCGCCGTAGACCAACCGCGCTACTCGGGCATGAACGATTGCGCCGGCGCACATTGGGCATGGTTCAAGAGTGACGTACAAAGTCGCACCATCGAGACGCCAGTCGCCGCAATGCCGGGCGGCCTCTCGGATCGCAATGACTTCAGCGTGGGCCGTGGGCTCCCAATCAAGCTCCTTGGCATCGTGCCCGGCACCCAGCAACTCGCCATCGCGCACGACCACCGCCCCGATCGGAACATCTCCCCGTCGGGCCGCCAACTTTGCCAGCCCGAGCGCGCGATCCATCCACCGCGCGTCCTCGGCTGCCTGCTCCGGGCTCATTCGTCCTCGATGCTCTTGATGGCGCTGATCGGGAACTGCATCTTCGCCCCGCCCGCCGGTTGAATCACGATCATGCCGCTTCGATCGTCGCGGCTCAGGATACGGGCGCGCATCTTCCGGCCGTTCGAAAGCGTAATGTTCTTGAAGCCTTCCTCGGCTCCCCGCCTGTCCGGTTGAGAGGGCGAGATTACCGTTACATCTGGAGTCGGCGCGGGCGTCTTGAGCTGTTCGCGGACCATCTCCATCGAGAACTTCTCCCTCTGCGGTGTCGGCGTTGCCTTGCCGATCTGGATCGACGGGGGAGGATCGGTCATCCGCACAAACGACGGGTTGAGCAAACGGTGGGGGAACGGGTTCGGCATCGCGCCGGCGCCTTCCGGAATCGAGAACGTCGACGCCAATTGGCGGACGAATCCCGCCGCATCGTCGCGAGTCGGATGTGCGTAGTCCCACAGCACAATCCCCGCCCCGCGGGCACGTGCCAGGCGAATCTGCTTCAGGACATCCGGTGTGAAATTGGATTCTCCGCTGACCGCCGTTACGATTTCGGTGTCGTAGGCATGACGGCGTGCGAAGTCCAGCCAAGCCAGGAACTGATCCTCTTCGCGATACTGATTGCGCAAGTTTATCAGCACGATCTCATCCACGAGACCCGATTCGGCCCAGCGCACCCAATCCTGGAAGTGTCGGGCGTATGGCGCAGAATTCGTCCACTGCTCCCAAGACTGCGGGGCGCTGCCCTCTGCGTGAGCCATGATACCGATCTTCAACGACGGATGCGCCTGACGCAGAGTCCTGCAGACCCGATCCAGGTAATCCGTCAGGCCCTGGCGACGGTAAGCCGTCCAGACGAGGTTGTCCGGCGGGGGAGGACCGCTGCCGCCGACGCGGCGACGGAAGTCGGCGATCGTCTCTTCGTTGTATCCCCACGTCGGATCCGGATAAGCGAAGTCCTTCAGGACGATGCCTTCAGGCTTATAGCGGTTAACAAATTCCAACATGATCCCCAGCAGATAGTCCTGGGCTGCCGGATTCAGGGGATCGGCTAGCATCATCGAGTCGGAAGTACGCTTGTCGCCGGCCGCGTTCATTCCGACTGCGCCGGGAAAGCGCCCCAGAATCGACCACGACGGCGGGCGGTTGCCGTACACGGCATTGTAGGCCGGGAACACGGTGATCACAGGCCAGACGGCGATCGGCTCGTCGGCTTCCAAAAGGGCCGCCCGGTTGAGCATTGAAATCGGGTCCGGGAGACTCGGGGCTACGCCGGAGGCCAGCTTCTCTGCCTTCGAGATGTAGAACACTCCATCTACTCCTCTTACCTCGGGGTAGATGCGGTTCATATGGGTGCGGGCGACGGTGTCCATCAGCGCCTGAATCTCTGTGGCCGAATGCATTCCGGGCCCATTCCCAAAAACGACCACTCCTCGGACGGCGTCCGGAGCTTCCTGCGCCGGCAGGTGTCCCGCCAGGCACATCAGCATCGTCACAGACGCCGTCAGGGCCAAGATTCGTGTCCAGACTCGCATGAGATCCCCTTTCACTTTCGGCCATCCATAATCCCGGTGGCAATTCGCGCCAGGAGGACTCGTTCAAGCCCCCCACCCGCATTTTGCCATCCAAGAACGATCCCTCCCCGGCGGGCAAGGGGGATTCGCAACCTGTCCGCCTTCAGTATCTGGCCTTAACCGATCCATGGCAGAGGAATCGGACGGTCCAGCAACGGGATTCGCCATTGCGCCGAACCTGAACCATTGCAAACATAAATCGTTCGCTACGGCGAGCAACCCCAGCCCGATCGAGAAGACACCATGCCAGAGCTTCGCAAAGATCCAGTCGTTGGACGGTGGGTCATTATCTCCACCGAACGCGCCAATCGGCCTCGGAATCTTGTCATGCCTGTTCCGACCGACAAGGTGGACCAGTTCAATCCCTTCAAGCCCGGCAACGAGGACAAGACGCCCAAGGAAGTCCTCGCCTATCGTCCGCCCGGCACGGCTCCCGATACGTCCGGCTGGTGGCTTCGTGTCATTCCGAACAAATTCCCCGCCTTGGACAGCAAAGGCCGCATGCAACGCGTCGGCGAAGGCATGTACGACCTCATGAACGGGATCGGTCAGCACGAGGTCGTGATCGAAACGCCGGAAGAGGGTATCCAACTTCCGGACATGGAAGAAGAGCAGGTCCAGGAAGTCATCTGGGCCTTCCGCGATCGCTCCGTCGAGTTGCGCAAGGACTCGCGATTCCGCTATGTGCTCATCTTCAAGAATTATGGCAAGGAAGCCGGTGCATCCATCTGGCACGCGCACAGCCAGATCATCGCGTTGCCGATCGTGCCGAAGAATGTGCAGGAAGAACTCGAAGGCGCACGGAAGTACTTCCAGTACAAGGAACGGTGCGTGTTCTGCGATATGATTCACCAGGAACGTGCCGATGAGAAGCGCGTCGTGATGGAGAACGAGTCCTTCGTGGCCTTCTGTCCGTTCGCGTCGCGCTTTCCGTTCGAGACATGGATCCTCCCGAAGAGCCACGAGCAGTTCTTCAGCGACATCACGAAGAACGAGGTCATGGACCTGTCGAACATCCTGCGCGGCTGCCTGAAGAAGCTGAAGCTCGCGCTCGACGACCCGGCCTACAACTTCATCATCCACACCACCCCGGACAGCGAAGGCCCGATCCCGTTCTACCATTGGCACATCGAGATCCTGCCTGCCCTGTCGCGCGTCGCCGGCTTTGAATGGGGCACTGGATTCCACATCAATCCCGTGTTGCCGGAAGATGCAGCCGAGTACTTGCGCACGGCGGAACTTCCGCACGGTTCAGACGATTCCGTGGTAGCAGACCTTCAAACGGAAGACGAAAAGGCCAGCTCGAAGAAACGCAGCTCGGGAAAGAAGTAGCCCTGGGAGCGCCGGCTTCCAGCCGGCGTGGTGATGGGACCGATGGGACGCAGATGACATCCGAAGACCGCTCTCTGCGTCTTTGCGTCTCTGCGCGGGAATCACTCCTCAGATCACCTCGCCCACATCGCCCTTCTCGCCGGGCGAGGGCACTGGTTGTTCCTCGTGCCCGGGCTCGTGCAGCGTTTCCGTGTTCACAAAGAAGACGCTGGCGAGAATCACCGCCGTGCCTGCAATGCGCCACGGGCCGAAGTCCTCCCCGCGCAGCATCGCCCCCAGGATCACCGCCACCAGCGGATTGATGTACGCGTGCAGCGAGACCTTCGCTGCCGACATGTGATCCAGGATGTACATGTAGCACCCGTACGCGAGCACCGATCCGAAGATCGCCAGGTAGCCGACCGCCAGCCAGCCCTTCAGCGAGAGCTGCACATCCGACAGTTCGCCCGTGACTGCGCCGACCGGCACCAGCAGTGCTCCACAAATCAGCGACTGCAGCGCGACGGACATGAGCTTGTGCGTGCGCACGGGATGGCGTTGGGCGAACCAACTGCCATAGGCCCACGAAATGTTCGTGACCATCAACGCACCGATCGAAACGTAATACAGCGTTCCCTGCGGCGCGCGAATTCCCACCAGGTCCGGCCAGAACAGCACACCGATTCCGAGAAACCCGACCAGGATCCCGAGCCAGATGCGCTTGTTCATCTTCTCGCCGCCCAGCGCTGCCATTCCGACGAAGAAGAACGGAAATGCCGCGATGATCACCGACGCCAGGCCGCTCTCGACGCGCTGTTCCGCCCACGCCAGCATGTAGCTGCCGACCGCGAGGTGAGTGATGCCAACCATCGCAATCCGGCCCCACTCGCCGCGATCGCGCGGCAATGGAATTCCCATGGCGAGGCTGACAACCAGCAGCACACCGCCTGCAATTGCGAACCGGAGAGCCAGCAGCACCGATGGAGGCAACGCCTCGACGCCTTCGGCAATCGCAAGGTACGTTGTGCCCCAGAAGAAGCAGACGAGAACCAGCGCGAAGTTGGCTTTGAATTTCTGACTGAACTGCACGGAGGCCGCCGATTTGGAATTCGATGATCCGGCGGGCAATTCAGGCGACGGTTGATTCGGCCATTTGGCCTTCTCGCAAAACGAAGCGAGCCGTCGCCGCCCAATCCCGGACGTCATGCTCGTGGCTCACAACCAGCATGGTGGCGCCGTGCGCTGCAACCCATTCCACAAGCAACGCCGTGATCGCATCGCCCGTTTCCTTGTCGAGCTGCGCCGTCGGTTCATCCGCAAGTACGAGCCGCGGCTCCGGCGCCAGCGCTCTCGCCAACGCCACGCGCTGCCGCTGGCCGCCGGACAGATGCTCGACTTTGCGCTGACCGAGAGATGCCAGCCCGACGCTTTCCAGCATCGCCTTTGCCACGTTGCGCGCCTCGGCCGGTGTGTTCCCGCCGCGCCACAGCAGCGGCGTCAGCACGGCATCCAGAACGCGCGTTCCCGGCGCCAGCAGATGATGCTGGAACACGTACCCGACAGTCTCTGCGCGCCAGGCCGCTCGGCGGCTCTCTCCCAGGCGCGTGACGTCCGTTCCGTCGACACGGATCGCGCCGGAGTCCGGTCGATCCAGCCCCGCGGCGAGATTCAACAGCGTCGTCTTCCCGGAGCCGGACGGCCCGAGCAATAGTGCCGTCTTGCCTTCCTCGACGGAGAAGCTCACACCGCGCAGCGCGGGGAACTCATCCCCGGCCTTGAAGTCTCGAACGATGTTATCGAATTCCAGGAAGGCCATGATGCGTACCGGTCGGCACTAACGGCTAAAAAAGAATGCCACGCCGCAGGCCAAGCCTGGGCGCGGCAAGAGTTCCTTCATGCGTTGATCGGCGATGCCTTACTTGCCCATGCGCCGTTCGGCCTGGCGTTGCTCTTCACGCTCCGCGCGGATCGACGGCGAATAGTCGCCATGCACCCACTCGAAGTAGTAGTCTTCTTCCGCCATGGAGGGCGTATGTCCGAAGACGATGTCCAGGTCGTTACGTGAAACGAACCAGTGAACGGGCCGCATCACGCCGTATTCCAATGCCACGCCGACCGGGTGGAAGATGTACGCCACCAGGCGAAGCGGATGGCCGTCGGTGACGCGCGAATAGCGATGGGCGGCGGCTGGAATTGTCAGCGCTACCATCCCCAGAGCCAGTAGGGCGATACCCAACTTTCGTTTCATGCGAATGCTCCGATGGTCAAGTGTCGTCCTTACAGTCACCCGCGGCCGCCTCAGCGTCAAGCGCGAAAGAGAGCCTCAGGTCAGTCGCCGCTGTCCGGGGCCCTCAACTTGTAGACGCAATAGGGAGGGAATAGCTCCTCGGATGCCTGGTTCCCAGGGCCGGCAAGAAAACAATCGTTCACCTCTCCGGTTTCGGCATCGAAAGCGATCGCCACAAATCCCGGACGCCGGGGCTGCACCACCCGATCTCCGATGGCGAAGACGCTCGCACCGCCGTAATCGCTGGGCTCGATCCGAATGATGTAGTGCCCCGGCCAACCGCGCCGTTGAGAATCTGGACGTGCGTAAATAACCCGGTGGAGGTCAGAGAGATTCTGGCTCAGGTCCACCTGCACTTCTTCGATCGGCTCCGCGGAACTCCCCTTTGGCGGGACCAGAGCAGCATAACGGTACTGCCCTTGACCCTTCGGGGGGCCTTCGAATCCTCGCTCGGCGAAGAATTCCGACCATTCGACCGGCAAGTCCCAAGAGACTGTTCCATGTGTGGCGAGTAGCAGCGCATCGTTGCGCTCTATCAACTGTTTCAGGTGATGCGTGGACTCCCACGGCCGCGTCAGATTCTTCAGGCGCGGATGATAAGGCAGCGGCTCGTATCGGATCAGGTAGGCGACCTTCTCGCGAATTATCCACTGAAGAATCGCATCCGCCTCCGGGAGAATCGGTGGCCAGGTACTGGGCGTTTCCAGAAGATCGCCCTGTTCGTCAGTCAGGAGCACCCAGCCATTTCGGATCTGATCGCCGGAAGGCACGCCGATCTTCTCACCCTCGGCGAGCGGATGATCCTCCAACTCCTCCTGCAACACATCGCGAGTGATGCGCAGCCGCTCGAAGCCTCCTTCCGGCGGAGTCAGCGTCAGTGCCACCTGCGATGCCAGGATCACTGCCAGAACTCCACCCGCCAGATACATCCTCAACTTTGCATCACGGTCCTTCATTGCCTCCACGAGAACGATTCCCGCCGGCACCGCGAGTGCCATGCAGTGGAAGCCGAGCAGACGCCCTCCATAGATCCAGGCCACTCCGCCCCGCGCGGAGAAGACTGTCATTGCCAGGAAGTGACAAAGCGGCGGAACGACGAGCGCCGCGTACGTCATCGACCAGCGCCGTTTCATCAATGCTACGATCGCCAGTACTGGGATCCAGAAGTTGTACGGGAGCGACTTCTCATAGAGCCCGAACGCCGTTCGGAGGCCACTGGCCTCGCCCATCCCCGTCGTCGCGAACCAGTGCGTTTGAGCAAACGGGCGCGTCCAGTCGCCATGGACTCTCGCGTGCAGGTTCAACCAGAAGACAATTGGTGCCGCGGCGACCAGCACCGCAACCGCCAGCGCTGGAATTCCGAATTGCAGCAGTTTTCTGCGTTCACTCGCGCCAGTTGCTTCTCGATAACGCCACCACAGCAGAATGGCACCGCCAACAAGGATTCCCGGCGCAAACACCCATGCCTCATATCGCGAAAGGGCGGCAACGGCAACGGCGATGCCAGCGACAACAAAGGAAACGGCCACGCGTGCGGCTCCTCCCGTTGCGGCCGCAGCCAGGGCGATCGTCGCGATCATCAATCCCGCCCAACTGAACGGCTCGGCGAAACCGCTGAGGGAAGCAAACGTCTGCCAGGGTGACGTGAGCGCCAACAGCCCACCCACCAGCGGCGCCACCCATCCCGAACGCACCAGCCAGGCACCGTAGGCACCCACAAGCACGATCGCCAGGCAGAGCAGCGAGTTTCCGACCATCGTGACTTCCGCCACGCCGCACTTCAGGAGTTCACTCAGGCACCCGTTCACCCAAATGGGAAGAGGCAGCCACGTGTACTCGAACGTCGCGAACGAACCTGTCTCCGTGAAGTACTTCGCATACCAGAAGCGACTGAGTTCATCCCCGGAGAGGATGAACATCCCGGCGCGTTCTCCTAACGCCACCAACACGAAGTGTCCCAGCGCAAGCAACGCCAGCACGCCCCACAACTTCCAGAGATCTCGCCGTTTTGCGTCGTTCAAGTTATCCCATCCCGGCCTGAAGGCCAAGCGGAAGTAGAAACGTCCCCCAAGACATGGGTCAAGCGACATGCGTCGCCAATGACGTGAAGAGCTGATGCACAGCGGGAAGGCCTGTTGAGAACCGATTGACAGCAACCCCAGCCCGTTCGTTCAAGCGATAAACACGAATAGTCAGGCTCCGGAGAACTGCCATTTCATGTCGCCGAAAGTTCAGAAGCTCCTGCTCATTAGTCTCTTCATCGATGCGATCATCCTGATCGTGGTGATTTACTGGTTCTTCGTTCGATGACCAATGCCGAGTTTCTCTATGATGCTCCCGACCTGTACCGCAGAGCGCTCGGTCCCGCGGATGAGGAGGAGATCGCGTTCTACGACGCGCTGCTCCCAAAAGTGGGGACGGTGTTATCGCTTGGCTGTGGCGAGGGACGTCTGGAAGCGCCGCTATCGAGCAAGAGCAGACGATTTGTCGGACTGGATCTTTCGCCTGCAATGGCGCGCGAAGCGGCACGTCGCGATCCAAACGGGCTCTACGTTGCCGCACGAATGGAAGCACCACCGTTCTCTCGCATTCGATTTGCCGCAGCCATCAGCGGCTTGCTCAGTTTCTCTTATCTGACGCGCGAATCCGATTTGCTGACAGCGTTGCGATGGTTACGCGAAGTCCTCTGCGACGGCGCACCGGTGATTCTCGATGTGCCCTGCGCGCATCGTCCGAAAGAACTTCAGGGCATTGAGGAAACTCACACGGACCGTGAACTCAAGTACACGTTTCGTTACCTGGACGCAGAGTGTTCGAATGGCTTTGGCACTGTGCTGCATACACAAATCGACGTTCGCACGTTGCACCAGAACGTTTCGCGCAGTGCTCCGCTGACGGTCTTCACGCCCGATGGGTTGCGTCGACTCTTCGATCAGGCCGGACTGAACGATCTGTGTTTCTTCGCGCCTCACGATCTGGAGACAAGAACAAGTAACCCGCCGAGGGATTGTCGGCGGGCAGTCGTGTTGGCTTTCACGCGATCGGATTAGAAGTGCGTTCCTTCCATCTTTTCAGGACCATCACCAAGAGAATCGCCGCCAGACCACCGTACTGCAGCGACCACGCAAACGTCGACGGCTCCCACACTCCTTCGGCCCAGTAGCGATCCAGCGCCAGGTAAGTTGCCGGGATCGTCAGCGACCACCACAGAACTTCCGGTCGGAACTTCCGCATCGTGCATGGAATCAGCATCAGCAAATACCACGGGTGATTGACCGGACTCAGCAGCAACGCTCCACCGAAGAGCCATAGCCACTGGCGATCCCAAGGCCCGCCATTCCAGAGAACAAACAGCCAGAGCGCTCCGAAGAGCGCGTAGACGATCAGCCGCGCCTCGACCTGGTTCGGATCGCCCGGAACCGAGTCGGCTCGTCTTTTCAGCAATCGCGCATCGAGATCCCACGGCAGGGCTTTGAAGATCGCTCCGTCCGGGTCCACGTGCTCTGTCGTCCAGAGGATGGCTCGGAAGACTGAATCGTTGTTTCGCCACCGGCTCTCGTAGTTGTCCATCGCCCGGAAGAGATCCCCGCCGGCACCGAGGAACGGCACGTAGCTCAACGCCACGACCGCCGGCACGGCCAGGAACAGGACCCAGGCTCGCCGCGGAAACAAGCGCGCCAGGTGGGGGAGCGCTACCAGAGGCACCAGCTTGGCCAGTGTTGCCACCACCAGCCCGCCGGCAGCCCCGGTGGCTCCTCGGATCGTTGGGCGCGCCGCAAACAGGAACGTCAGGGCCACGCCAAGGACAAGAAGGGCGTCCAGATGGCCATTCCCGGCGACTTCGAGAACTACTAGCGGATGCAGCAGCCAGACCGCGATGCGGTCCTGGGGAAGGCCCGCTCGGCCGAGCCAGCGCCACAGAATCGCCGCCGCCCCGAGTTCTATCCCTGTAAACGTGAGCTTCATGGCTCCCACGCCGCCACCCAGCGCAGCCACAAGGGCGAAAATCGCCTGGGTCAGCGGGGGATAGATGGCACTGATCTCCGGATAGTTGATCCGCGACCACAGCTCGTCTCGAAGCGGTACCAGTTCCGCCGCGTCCGGAGCCAGCGCGAACGGATTGTGCCCCGCCACGATGACCCGGCCCTCCCAGACATAGCGGTAGATGTCGTCGCTCAGGAGGGGCGGAGCGGCGATCAACAGCAGTCGAACGGCAACGGCACACCCTGCAACGGCAAGGATTCGCTCCGACCGCGATTCGGGATCACTCCAGACGTGCGCCAATATATTAAGGTACGCGACGGCGCCCAACAGGGCCAGCAGGAGCGCCCACTTGACCGAACCTCCAGCCTGAAAGGCCCAGGCCTCCGCCCCCATAACGGCTGTCCAGCTGGTTAGAACCGCCCAGAACGGCACGCGCCGCAGCAGTGAAGGAAGCTGATTTGCCTTGAGTTCGAGCCCGGTCATGTCTTGGCTTTCGCGCGCTTCGGTGGACCGGGCCAAGAAGGAAAAGCGTGAGCGGCGCAAAAACGGCTTATCTTGGAGCCTAAGTGCTGGATTGTCAGTAATGTACCTCATTTGGACCGGATGGCCCCAAAAAAAACTGCGAGTCGTTCGGTTTCGCGCTTGACTCGGGAGGGTCCGATCCCTAGTTTTCACCGCCCCTGCGAGAGAAAGAAGTTCGCTCTGGCAGGAAATGGCGGGTTCGGGATTCCCTCCCCCGGACAGTCGGTTCGCCCGACACCGCTGAGAGAGAAAGGAAGCGAGGGCGCCTTCCGACTTCGCAGTTCGCTGCGAATGGCCTTCGGGCCGGCCCTCCTGTTCGCTCTCTCTTACAAAAGAAGTACTTGGGAAAACGCGGCTTTGTGGGACCCCTTCGGGCCCGCCCTCGAGATTCCTTCGGGATAATCCGAGGTCAGCAAAAGCCGCGGAGTATTATGAAAAGCGGAACTGATTTCGGGATGGAAAACCCCGGGAAGCTATAAACCACACCGTCAGAATTTTTTCGCCGGAGGCCATCATGGCAAAAGAGGTATTCAAGAGAGACAAGCCGCACGTAAACATCGGCACCATTGGTCACATCGACCATGGCAAGACGACTCTTACGGCTGCCATCTCCAAGCGCCAGGCGGAGCTTGGATTTGGTGAGTATGTGGATTTCGACCACATCGACAAGGCGCCGGAAGAGAAGGCGCGCGGAATCACAATCAACACGGCCCACATTGAGTACCAGACCACGAATCGCCACTACGCGCACGTGGACTGCCCGGGCCACGCCGACTATATTAAGAACATGATCACGGGTGCTGCCCAGATGGACGGCGCGATCCTCGTCGTCGCCGCCACTGACGGCCCGATGCCCCAGACGCGCGAGCACGTCCTGCTGGCCAAGCAGGTGAACGTTCCGCGTATCGCCGTTTTCCTTAACAAGTGCGACATGGTCGAAGACGAAGAGCTTCTGGACCTGGTCGAGATGGAAGTCGCCGAGCTTCTTGAGAAGCACGACTTCAGCGGTGGCGATCTTGGCGACGCCCCGATCGTCCGTGGTTCCGCTCTGAAGGCTCTCGAGGGCGACACCGGCCAGTACGGCGTCGAGTCCATCGACAAGCTGATGGAAGCTGTCGACTCCTGGATCCCCGAGCCCGAGCGTCCCACCGACAAGCCGTTCCTGATGCCGATCGAAGACGTGTTCTCGATCTCCGGCCGCGGCACCGTTGTTACGGGTCGTGCAGAGCGCGGTATCCTTAAGAAGATGTCCGAAGTCGAGCTCGTTGGTCTTCACGACCAGCCGACCAAGACGATGGTCACCGACGTTGAAATGTTCCGCAAGCTTCTCGATGAAGCCCGCGCGGGCGACAACGTTGGTCTGCTGCTCCGCGGCATCAAGAAGGAAGACGTTGAGCGCGGCCAGGTCGTGGCGGCTCCCGGCTCCATCACCCCGCACCGCAAGTTCAAGGCCTCCATCTACGTTCTGACCAAGGACGAAGGTGGCCGTCACACGCCGTTCTTCAAGGGCTACCGTCCCCAGTTCTACTTCCGCACAACGGACGTGACTGGTGCCGTGATCCTTCCGCAGGACGTCGAGATGGTTATGCCTGGCGATAACGTCGACATCGACGTTGAGCTCATGGTGCCCATCGCCATCGAGAAGGAGCTGCGTTTCGCAGTTCGCGAAGGTGGCCGTACCGTTGGCGCCGGCGTCGTTACCGACGTCGTCGAATAATACCACGGGCGGCGGTTCAGACCTCTGAGCCGCCGCCCGTTTTCATGACTGGACGAGGTTTTTATACTCATGGCGCAACAAGTGATTCGCATCAACCTGAGGTCCTTCGATTCCCGGCTGCTGGATACGTCTGTTGCCTCGATCGTCGAGACGGCACGCAGCACTGGAGCCAATGTAGCCGGCCCGGTTCCTCTTCCAACGCGCATTCGCCGTTTCACGGTTCTGCGCTCGCCGCACGTGGACAAGAAGTCCCGTGAGCAATTCGAGATGCGCCAGCACAAGCGCTTGATCGACTTGGTGGAACCCTCCCAGAAGACCCTGGACGAACTGCAGAATCTTGAGCTCCCCGCCGGCGTGCATGTGGAAATCAAGCTGACCTGAAGTAGAACCGGCGGGCTTTAGCCCCAACAACGACCCAACGAGGCCCGAATTCCGCCCTCGAACTCTTAGAGGACGATGTGCGAATTACGGGGATGACAAGACAGAGGTAAAGGGAACAATGCCCCTTGGACTCTTAGGAAAAAAGATTGGAATGACCCAGATTTTCGACGAAACCGGAGCGTTGATTCCGGTGACGTTGATCCAGGCGGGTCCCTGCCACGTTGTGCAGAAGCGCGACGAGGCCAAAGACGGCTATGAGGCCCTTCAGCTCGGCTTCGATGAGAAGGCCGAGCGCAAGGTCAACAAGCCCGAACTGGGTGCATTCAAGAAAGCGGGAACCCCGGCCTGCTACCTGCTGCGTGAATTCCGCGGCCCCGAGTCCCGGGATTTCGAAGTCGGCCAGACGCTCGACGTCGAAATCTTCGAGGACGGTGAACGGGTCGACGTGATCGGCACCAGCAAAGGCCGCGGCTTCCAAGGCACCCGCCGTCGCTTCAAGACCAACCCCGGCCCCAAGACCCACGGTTCCATGTATCACAACCGTCCGGGCTCCAGTGGCGCCAGTTCGGATCCCTCGCGGGTCTGGAAGGGTAAGAAGAACCCCGGTCAGCTCGGCTCGACGCGCGTCACCGCCTCGAACCTGTTGATCGTCAAGCGCGATCCCGTTCGTAACCTGCTGTTCGTGCGCGGCTCTGTGCCGGGCGCCAACAATGGCTACGTCATGATTCGCAAGCGCAAAAGCAATGCCGCCAAGGCTGTCGCCGGGTGAGTAACTAAAGAAGGATCGAGTTAGAGCCATGCCTAGCATCGCGATCAAAAACATCAGCGGCGAAGCAGTCGGAAACGTCGAACTTAGCGACGCCGTGTTTGCTGCCCCGCAGAACGCCATCGTCGTCCGCGAAGCTGTGAACGCCCACCTGGCCAATCGTCGTCAGGGGACCGCTTCCAGCAAAGAGCGCGGCGATGTCCGCGGCGGTGGTAAGAAGCCCTGGAAGCAGAAGGGCACCGGCCGTGCCCGCGCAGGCACAACCCGCAGCCCGTTGTGGCGCGGTGGTGCCATCATCTTCGGCCCCCATCCCCGGGACTACAGCCAGAAGATCAACCGGAAGAAGAACCGCGCCGCGTTGCGTGCCGTTCTCTCCGCCCGCGTGGAAGGAAACGGCCTGCACATCGTCGACCAGATCGACCTGGCGTCCGAACCGAAGACCAGCCGCGTTGTCGCGCTGATCGATGCACTGGGAATCGAAGAAGGCCGCGTTCTGTTCGTGACCGAGGCCGTCAACGAGTCCCTGATGCGGGCCGCCCGGAACATCCCGTACGCGGACGTCGAGATTGCCGGCTCCATCAGCGTCTACGACTTGCTGATTGCCGACCACATCGTCGCTACCCGCGCCGCCGTCGAGCAACTTCAGGAGATGTTCCAATGAACAAGAGCCCGTACGATATCCTCGTTCGCCCGTTGATCACCGAGCGCGCTCTGTTGGCCCAGGAAGGCGGCAAGTACACCTTCCGCGTCGCCATCGATGCGAACAAGACCGAGATCAAGAACGCCGTCGAGAAGGCTTTCGGAGTTGAGGTCAAGTCCGTCAACACCGTGCGCAAAGAAGGCAAGGTCAAGCGAGTCGGCATGCGGTCCTCGGGCCGCCGTCCGGCAACCAAGAAAGCGATCATCACCCTGGCCCCGGGTCAGGCGTTGGAACTGAGCTGACGAACCGAGAACCGAATCCTCGGGAGCAGAGAAGATAATGGGAATCAAAAAATACAAGCCCTACACACCGACGCGTCGCGAGATGACGACCAACTCCTACGAGGAATTGACTGCCTCGACACCGGAGAAGTCCCTTCTCGCCAAGAAGTCGAAGTCCGGTGGCCGCAACAACACCGGCCGTACCACTTGCCGTTTCCGTGGCGGTGGACATCGCCAGCACTACCGCAAGATCGACTTCCGTCGTGACAAGGACGGTATCCCGGCGAAGGTCGCCACGATCGAATACGATCCGAACCGCAGCGCGTTCATCGCTCTGTTGAACTACGTGGACGGCGAGAAGCGTTACATCATCGCCCCGCGCGGTTTGAAGGTCGGCCAGATGCTGAACAGTGGCAAAGAGGCGGAAGCTCGTCTCGGCAACTGCCTGCCGCTGAACAAGATCCCGGTCGGTACGACGATTCACGCGATCGAGATGAAGCCCGGCAAGGGCGCGCAGCTCTGCCGCAGCGCCGGAACCTCCGCGATGCTCGTTGCTCGCGAAGGCAAGATGGCCACGCTCCGCCTGCCGTCTGGTGAAGTCCGCGTCGTCATGGCAATCTGCCGCGCGACGATCGGCAGCACCAGCAACCCGGACCACAACCTGGTCGTTTACGGCAAGGCCGGCCGCACGCGCTGGATGGGACGTCGCCCGCACAACCGTGGCGTCACCATGAACCCGGTCGATCACCCGATGGGCGGCGGCGAAGGCCGTACGTCCGGTGGCCGGCACCCATGTTCGCCCTGGGGCCAGCCCGCGAAGGGTCACAAGACCCGCAAGAAGAAGAAGGCGAGCACGAAGTACATTGTTACGCCGAGAAACCGCAAGTAACCGATTCCGGACCGGAATCCGTCTTATTCGGAGGTTATACGAACGATGCCCCGTTCACTGAAAAAGCCGCCTTTCGTTGACGATCATCTCCTGGAGAAGGTCGAGGCTCTGAACGAATCCAACCAGAAGCGCGTGGTGAAGACCTGGTCGCGCCGCTCCATGATCATTCCGGACATGGTCGGTCACACCCTGGCGATCCACAATGGCAAGGGATTCGTCCCCGTCTTCATCAATGAAAACATGGTCGGCCACAAGTTGGGCGAATTCGCCCCGACGCGGAACTTCCGCGGTCACGGCGGCAAGACGGCAAAGACCGTCCGGTAATAGATACGGAAGAACGTCGAAAGGACATTAAGCGATCATGGGTAGGCGAGAAAGAGAACAGAAGAAGCGTCGCGAAGCGACCATCCCGACGACCCAGGACGGCCGCCAGGTTGTCTCGAAGTCGGTGACCCGTTTCGTGCGCTGCGCGCCGCGCAAGATGGCTATCGTTGCTGACTTGATCCGCGACAAGCCCGTCGTGGAAGCGCTGGAGATCCTCCAGTTCACCCACCGGCCCTCGGCGATTCCGTACATCGAGCGCACGCTCAAGTCGGCCATCGCCAACGCCGAAAACGTCGCCCCCGACCCGTACGAACTGGTCGTCGGTGAAATCCGGGTCGAAGGTGCGCCGATGTTGAAGCGCATCCGTCCCGCCTCGATGGGCCGCGCCGTGCGCGTCCGTAAACGCATGAGCCACCTTTCGATTCTGCTCACCAGCGAGTGAGCTAACGCTCGAACGACTGAAGAACACCAGGAGGCATTCCCTTGGGTCAGAAAGTTCATCCTCACGGTTTCCGTCTCGGAGTCATTCACGACTGGCATTCACGCTGGTACGTTCCGAAAGACTATGCCGATACGCTCCACGAGGACATCCGCATCCGGCGCACGATTAAGCAGCGCTTCATGCATGCGGGCGTCTCGAAGATCGAGATCGAGCGGGCTGCCAAGCGCGCCAAGGTCACGATTCACACCGCCCGCCCCGGCATCATCATCGGCAAGAAGGGCAGTGAGATCGAAGGTCTTCGCCGCCAGCTCGAGGGCATGACGAGTCGTCAGATCGTCATCAACATCGAGGAAGTGAAGCGCCCGGATCTGGACGCGACCCTGGTTGCGGAAAACGTCGCAGGCCAGTTGCTGCGCCGCATCAGCTTCCGCCGCGCCATGAAGCGCACGGTTCAGAGCTGCATGAAGGCCGGCGCCCTGGGCGTCAAGATTGGCTGCGCAGGCCGCCTGGCCGGCGCCGAAATGGCCCGCAGCGAATGGTTCCGCGAAGGACGCGTGCCCCTGCACACGCTTCGCGCAGACATCGACTACGGAACCGCCGAAGCCAAGACCAAGTACGGCCTGATTGGCATCAAGGTCTGGATCTTCCGCGGAGAAGTTCTTGGCAAGGATAAAAAGTCCTGAGGTTCTGAGACCAGGACCCGTTAGAGGAAGAAAGACATGCTGCTTCCAAAGCGACCAAAACATCGCAAAGTCCAAAAGGGCAAGCGCCGCGGCAAGGCCTATCGCGGCAGCACGCTGACCTTCGGCTCCTTCGGCATCAAAGCCATGGAGTGCGGATGGATCACGAACCGCCAGATCGAGGCCGCTCGTATCGCCATCACCCGTCACGTGAAGCGCGGTGGCAAGTTGTGGATCAACATCTTCCCCGATAAGCCGCTGACCGTGAAGCCGGCCGAAACCCGCATGGGTAAGGGCAAGGGTAACCCCGAGCACTGGGTCGCCGTCGTCAAGCCCGGCCGCATCATGTTCGAGTTGGAAGGCGTTTCGATGGAGCTGGCTCGCGAGGCCATGACCCGTGCGATCCACAAGCTGCCCATCAGGGCCAAGTTCGTTTACCGCGAGGACCTCGCAGTGTCCTCTGAGGGAGGCGCCTGATCATGGCAAAGAACACACTGACCGCCGAGAAGCTGCGCGAGCAGTCCGTTGAGGAACTTCACCTGCTCTTGGAAGAATCCAAGCGTGAGCTCTTCAACATGCGGGTTCGTTCCACGACGAAGGAACTGACGGACCCGAACCAGATTCCGATGAAGAAGCGCGACATCGCGCGTATCAATACCATCCTGACAGAGAAAGCCCGTCAGGCCGGCTAAGGGGCGATCCCCGATCGCCCTGATGTAGACTTAGGAGAGATAATCCGATGGCCGAACAAACGCCCGGAAACACCGTGGAACGCGCGAAGCCCAGAACCCAGATCGGGCTGGTGATGAGCTCCTCCATGGATAAGACCATCGTCGTCAAAGTTCAGCGACTGGTGAAGCACCGCGTGTACAAGAAGTACATTCGGCGCGACAAGAAACTCTACGTCCACGACGAGACCAACACCGCCAACCCCGGCGACAAGGTCGAGGTTGTGGAGATGACGCGGCCCCTTTCCAAAACGAAGCGTTATCGTCTTCGCAAGGTCGTGGAGCGCGCGAAGTAATCCCGCCGCGGCGACGCGACGAGCAGACACTGGCTAACACCGGAGCAGGAAGCGATGATTCAGGAATATACCGTACTCAACGTAGCGGACAACAGCGGCGCCCGCAAGATCCGCTGCTTCAAAGTCCTCGGCGGCACTCGCCGGCGTTACGCCTCGATTGGCGACGTCGTCGTGGCCTCCGTCCGCGAAGCGGACCCCCAGGGCAACGTCAAGAAGGGCCAGGTCGTGCGCGCCGTCATCGTGCGCACCGCCAAGGAAGTCGCCCGCGAGGATGGCAGCTACCTGCGCTTCTACGACAACGCGGCCGTCATTATTAACGCCAACAATGAGCCCGTCGGCACTCGTATCTTTGGTGCCGTCGGCCGCGAACTGCGCGCCAAGAAATTCATGAAGATCGTCTCGCTGGCACCGGAAGTATTCTGAGAGACGATCGCAACGAGCCAAGGAGCGGCTAGATACGATGAAGTGCAAGATTCGTAAAGGCGACCTCGTTGAGGTCATTTCCGGACCCTACCGCGCCCGCAAAGGCGAACCCGCCCTGCGTGGCCGTGTTTTGGAAGTCTACCCGAAGGCCAGCCGCGTGCTGGTCGAGGGAGTCAACCACCTGGTGCATCACGAGAAAGTTCAGAGCACCCAGGGCGGCCAGACCGGCGGCATCATTGAGCGCGAAGAGCCCATCCACATCAGCAATATTGCTCTCGTGGATCCGAAGACCGACAAGCCCGTTCGCGTCGGCATCGAAACGCAAGACGACGGACGACGTGTTCGCGTGACCCGCGGACGTAACAGCTCCGGCTCTATCGTCGAATAAGACGACCTAAAGATATACAGGAAGACCCCAAGGGAAGAATCGACCCATGGCAGAGAAGAAGAAAAAAGAAGAAGGCGCAGGGACCCAGGCACCGCTGGCGCCGCCCCGGTTGCAGACACGCTACCGCGAAGTAGTGGTCCCCGAGCTTCAGAAGAAGTTCAACTACGATAACGTCATGCAGATCCCGCGCATCCAGAAGGTTGTGGTAAACATGGGTGTGGGCGAGGCGTCTCGTGACATCAAGGAACTGGACGCGGCGGAAAAAGAGCTGGCCCTCGTGGTTGGCCAGAAGCCCCGCACGACGCGAGCGAAGATCAGCGTCTCTCAGTTCAAGATTCGCCAGGGTATGCCCGTCGGCTGTTTCGTGACTCTTCGCGGCCGCCGCATGTGGGACTTCCTGGATCGCCTGATCAACGTTGCGATTCCTCGTATTCGCGACTTCCGCGGCCTTCCCGGCAACGCTTTCGATGGACGCGGCAACCACTCGCTCGGCATTCGCGAGCACTCGATCTTCATCGAGTTGGACTATAACACCATCTCCAAAGCTCGGGGGATGAACATTACGACCGTGACGACCGCCAAGTCGGACGAGGAAGCCAAAGAGCTTCTCCGCCTTCTTGGAATGGCGTTCCGCAACTAAGACGGAGGCACGACGTGGCACGCACAAGTCAAATGGCAAAAGCACGCAGGAAGCCCAAGTTCAAGGTTCGGCAGAACAACCGCTGCCCGATCTGTGGACGCTCCCGCGCCTACATGCGCACGTTCAAAATGTGCCGCCTGTGTTTCCGCAAGCTGGCCAACGAAGGACAGATCCCGGGCGTCACCAAGTCGTCCTGGTAACCCCGCACTATTTGCACTGGAAGTCTCACGGAGGTTTATCCGTTCACAATGACGCACACGGATCCCATTGCTGACATGTTGACCCGAATTCGGAACGCCAATGGCGTGGGCAAAGACCATGTCGATATTCCGAATTCAAAGATGAAGGTCGCTATCGCCCGTATTCTCAAGGACGAGGGCTTCATCAAGTACTACAAAGTGATGCGCACCGACAAGCAGGGCACCATTCGCGTGTTCCTGAAGTACGGGCCGAACCGCGAAAAGGTTCTCAATGGCCTCGAGCGCATCAGCAAGCCGGGTATCCGGCGCTACGTGAAATCCGACGAGATTCCGCGCGTTCGCGGCGGGCTGGGTATCACCATCCTGTCCACCTCGCATGGAATCCTCACTGGGCAAGACTGCCGCCGACAGAAGGTCGGCGGGGAAATTCTCTGCACCGTCTGGTAAGGTGCTGGAGGGACTGAATCGTGTCTCGTATTGGTAAACTTCCGATTCCCATCCCCAAGGGTGTCGAAGTCAAAATCAACAAGTCGAATGTCACCGTCAAGGGCCCCAAGGGCACCTTGGCCGTGGACACCGAAGGCCGCGTGGAAGTCAAGGTCGAGGACAATAACATTATTGTCCAGCGCTTTGACGACCAGCGCCAGTCCAAGGCCTTTCACGGCCTCTACCAGCGCCTGATCGCCAACAACGTTGTTGGCGTTACCGAGGGTTTCCGCAAGGAGCTCGAGATCCAGGGCGTTGGTTACCGCGCTGCCATGGAAGGCAAGGACCTGGTCCTGAGCCTCGGCTACTCGCATCCCATCCGTGTGACGCCGCCGGAAGGCGTCGTCTTCCAGGCTCCGAAGCCGACGGAAGTGATCGTCGAGGGCGCGGACAAGCAGGTCGTCGGTCAGCTCGCCGCGAACATCCGCGGCTGGCGTCCCCCCGAGCCCTACAAGGGCAAGGGCGTACGCTACAAGGGCGAGTACGTCCGCCGCAAGGTCGGCAAGGCCAGCGGTAAGTAACCTATAAACTTCAACCCGCGCCGAAAGGGCTACGAAGCGTCCTTTCCAATAAGCCGGGAGGCACAGGCGAAATGAAACTGAAGAGAACACTCAAGCATCGCAGAGATAAGTGGGGCCGCCAGTACCGGCGCCACCTGCGCGTGCGCAATCGGGTCAGCGGCAGCACCGAGCGTCCTCGCGTGATGGTTCGCAAGACCCTGAAGCACCTGTACGCACAGGTCATCGACGACTCGCCGACCGCCGGCAGCAAGACGCTGTTCTGCGTCAGCACCGTCGAGCGCGACGGCGTGAAGAACAAGGGCTACGCCAACATCGAAAACGCCAAGAAGGTCGGTGCCGCCGTCGGTGCAGCCCTTCAGGAGCGCGGCATCAAGGCCGTCGTCTTCGATCGCGGCGGATATCGCTACCACGGCTGCGTGAAGGCCTTGTGCGATGCGATGCGCGAATCCGGAATTCAAGTCTGACCAGGCTCGATAGCCGGCAAACAGAGTACGACTCTCAACTCGACTGGATACGAAGATGACGGTAATGGACGAGCAGAAAGATCAGGAAACGACTCAAGAAACCGTGGTGACTCCCTATGACCGCGTCGGGCGCATCGATGCCTCGAAGCTGGACCTTCGCGAAGAAGTAGTGAGCCTGAACCGCGTTGCCAAGGTGGTCAAGGGTGGCCGGCGCTTCAGCTTCGCCGCACTGGTCGTCGTTGGCGACGGACACGGACACGTCGGCGTGGGCTTTGGCAAAGCCAATGAAGTTCCCGCCGCTATTCAGAAGGCCATCGAAGCGGGCAAGCGGGCGATGATCGTCGTGCCCATCATTGGTCGAACCATTCCGCACGATATTATCGGACGCTACGGCGCCGGTAAGGTCCTGCTGCGCCCCGCGTCCGAAGGTACCGGCCTGATCGCCGGCCCGGCGGTGCGTGCCGTCCTCGAACTGGCCGGCCTGCAGGACTGCTTGAGCAAGGTCCTCGGAACCGAGAACCAGCTCAACGTGGTCAAGGCCACCTTCCAGGGCCTCAAGGACCTCGGCAGTGCGGAAGACGTTGCAACGCTGCGCGGCAAGACCCTGGAGGAACTCCTGGGCCGCAAGGGCGCCGAGCGCTATCGCAAGGGCCGCGAAGAAGCCATGAGCCGTAAAGCGGAAGTGGTTCAGCAGAAGCGCGAAGACAAGTCACGCCGCGGCACTTACACCGCCGGTGGTGGCGGACGTCGCCGTCGTGATGAAGACAGCGACGACAACTCCTCCAAATCTTGAGAGCGAAACCGGCGGGCGGTCTCCTTCGCTGAGACCACCCTCCCACTGATACCGGGAGTATTGGCGAGATGAAGAAGGTCAAGGTTACATGGAAGAAGAGTACGATCGGGACGATCCAGAAGCACCGTCGCACGATCGAGGCTCTCGGCCTGCACCGCGTAGGCCATAGTGTGGTCAAGGAACTGACACCGCAAATCCAGGGGATGATCGACAACGTCGATTACCTCGTTGAAGTCGAGGAAGTGACAGAATAATGAAACTTCACGAGTTGCCCGGCGATCCCGGGATGAAGCAGAAGAAGAAGCGCCTCGGCCGCGGCGAAGGCAGCGGACGTGGCAAGACTGCCGGCAAGGGCCACAAGGGCAAGCAAGCTCGCTCGGGCTCCGGCAAGGGCCCGTACTTCGAAGGCGGCCAGATGCCTCTGATCCGCCGTATTCCGAAGTTCGGATTCAGCAATCCCTTCCGCGTCGAGTACGAAGCCGTCAACGTGGCCGCCCTCGAGAAGAAGTTCGAGGCTGGCGCCACCGTCGATCGCGCTGCTCTGGAAGCCGCCAAGCTGGTTCGCACGAGCAAGCCCGTCAAGGTTCTGGGCAACGGCGAAATCAGCAAGGCTCTGACGATCAAGGCCAACGCTTTCTCGAAGAGCGCGGCCGAGAAGATCGCAGCGGCCGGAGGCACGGCGGAAGTCGTCTGAACTTAACTTTCAAGCGCCCCGGCGCATGAACCAGGTTGGTTAGCGAATGTTTGGTACAGTAGCGAACCTTTGGAAGATCAAGGACCTGCGTAAGAAGATCCTCTACACGTTGTGGATGATCGCTGTGTTCCGCATTGGCGCTCACATTCCGACGCCTTTCGTGAACACCGAGACGGTTCGTGAGTTCTTCGAGAAAGCCTCTGGCGCAGGCCAGGGCGTTTTCTCCATGGTCGACATGTTCACCGGCGGTGCATTCAGCCAGATGACGATCATGGCCCTGGGCATCATGCCCTACATCTCGGCCCAGATTATTATCCAGCTCTTGATGGTCGTTGTCCCACGCCTTGAGAAGATGAAGAAGGAAGGCGAGGCCGGCACCAAGAAGATCGAGCAGTACTCCCGCTACGGCACCGTCGCCCTGGCGGGGTTCCAGTCTCTTGGCCTCGGCATGCTGATGATCAGCCAGGGCTGGGTGACGCCGATGATGGAACAGCACCGCGTGATTTTCATGCTGCTCACGATGTTCTCGATGACCGCCGGCACCACGCTGTTGATGTGGATCGGCGAGCGCATCACGGAGAACGGCGTCGGCAACGGCATCTCGCTCATTATTGCTCTCGGCATCATGGCAGCCTATCCCGGCGCCGTCAGCCAGACCTACGCCCGCCTTCACTTCCAGGACCTTTCGAAGATCTGGGTTCCGGTCATCGCCGGGCTCTGCATCGTCATGACCGTCCTCATCATTGCCATGCAGGAAGGATCCCGCAAGATTCCCATCCAGCATGCGCGACGCACCGTCGGCCGGCGTGTCCAGCAGGCGCAGACCAACTACCTGCCCCTGAAGGTCAACACCGCGGGCGTTATCCCGGTGATCTTCTCCAGTGCCATCCTTACCCTGCCCCAGACTTTGCTGGGCTGGGTCGGCACTGGCCAGTCGGGAGCCATGGCCGGTCTCGGCACCTGGTTCTCCCCATATTCCCCCTATAACCTCTACGACGCCTTCGGCATTCAGAAGGAAAGCATCTTCCTTCTGCTGAAGTCTGCGAACCTGTACACGTTGTTGTACATGATCCTGACGGCATTCTTCTGCTTCTTCTACACCGCGGTGACCTTCAATCCGCAGGATGTCGCAGATAACCTGAAGCGTGCCGGCGCGTTTATCCCGGGCTACCGTCCCGGCAAGCAGACTGCCGACTACATCGACATGGTCCTGACACGCATCACCACGGTGGGCGCGATCTTCCTGGTCGGTGTGGCTCTCGTTCCTCAGATCCTGTCGAATGCCTTCGGCATTGCATACAGTACTGCACAGTTCGCCGGTGGCACGGGACTCATCATCGTGGTCGGCGTTATATTGGACACCATGAAGCGCGTGGAGAGCCAGTTGCTGCTGCGCCACTACGATGGCTTCAAGATTCGGCGCCAGGCGGGTGCCGGCGGCCGCGGCGAGTCTCGTCGCTGGTCGGGACGCAAGGCGCAGTAAGATTCTCGGAGAGCGGACCAACCATCGCCAGGGAGGGAGCCTTCTGTGAACCTGGTTTTGTTCGGCCCCCCCGGCTCGGGAAAAGGAACCCAGTCCGAGCTGGTTTGTGAGAAGTTTCACCTCTCCCACCTGTCCACCGGCGAAGCCATGAGGGCCGCCATCCGGGCAGGAACGGACCTGGGAAAGCGGGTCAAAGCGATCGTCGAACGAGGCGAGCTGGTACCCGACGAACTGGTCTCGGAAGTGGTTGACAAGATCGTGGTTGAGAAGCGTCCGAGTACCGACAGCTTTCTCTTTGACGGATACCCCCGGACCGTCAGCCAGGTCGCAGACCTCGATCGAATCTGCGAATTTCACACATTGAGTTCGCCGGCGATCGTGAATCTGGAAGTCCCATCCGAGATCCTGATGCTGCGCTTGACCGGCCGGCGACTTTGCTCGGAATGCAGGCGCACCTACAACGTTTACTTCGATCCGCCGAAACAGACCGGCGTTTGCGATCTCTGCCACGGCCCGCTGATGAAGCGCGTCGACGATACGCCGGAGACAGTCAAGGAACGGCTCGAAGTGTATGAACAGCAGACGAAACCCGTTCTGCATGAGTACGACAACCGCCACGTTCTGAGCAACATCGACGGGACGGGCACTACCCAGGAAGTCTTCGAGAGAATTCGAGCCATCCTGGCGGAGCAATACTGAGGAGATTTCGGCCCTTTGGCAGCGGGCCAAAGACGTCATGGCGCAGACTGGGAGTCATCCCCTGGAATTGAAAAGCACGGCGGAGATTTCGAAGATCCGCCGCGCCGGCCATCTGCTCCAGCGCGTTATTATGGAAGTTGCCCGGGCAGTCGACGTCGGAGTAACCACTCTCGAACTCGACCGGCTGGCAAAATCCAGGATCAAGGAAGCGGGCGCCATTCCTGCCTTCCTCGGAATGTACGGGTTCCCGAACACGCTCTGCGTGTCGCTCAACGAGGCGGTGGTCCACGGCATTCCGAACAAAGCCCCCCTGAATGAAGGCGATCTGCTTTCCATCGACTGCGGGGTCTTGCTCGATGGCTTCTTTGCCGACACGGCCTATACGGTTGGCGTCGGCAAGTGCAGCGCAGAGGCTGAGAGGCTGATGCAGGTCACGCGCGAATCGCTCGAACTGGCGATCGCCAAGTGCCAGCCCGGCTGTCGCCCCGGCGACATCGGCCATGCGGTGCAAACCCACGTGGAGAGCAATGGATTCCACGTGATTCGGGATTATACGGGCCATGGCATTGGCCGCCACCTGCATGAGGATCCGAAGATCGAGAACTTCGGCCCGGCAGGAAAAGGCAAACGCCTGATGCCCGGAACCGTGATCGCCGTCGAGCCCATGGTGGCTGTCGGCACGGGCGACACGGAAGTCCTGAACGACGACTGGACGGTCGTCACAAAGGATCGCAGTCTGTCGGCTCACTATGAGCATACGATCGCGATCACACAAGGCGGACCCGAGATCTTGACTCTGGCCGAGGACTAAAAAACCTCAGCTCGGGCTTGACAGGCCGCCCGCCGCTATGGAGCAATCAGAAATTGCGGTTCGGGGAAACCCGTCAACCGTGCCCATGCGGTCCAGCTTTTGAAACGGAAGGTTTATGGCCAAGGAAAAAGGCATCGAAGTCGAGGGCGTCGTAACGGAAACCCTCCCCAACGCCATGTTCCGAGTGGAACTGACGAACGGGATGAATGTACTCGCTCACATCTCTGGCAAAATGCGTATGCACTACATCCGCATTCTGCCCGGCGATCGAGTCACCGTGGAGCTCTCACCCTACGATCTGACGCGCGGCCGCATTACCTACCGCAACAAATAGACTACCCGAGCGGGTTCGAAATCGATGAATCCGCTGAATACCAGAGGGCGAGTACGCTCGACGGGAGTTAGGCAACAATGAAAGTTCGCGCCTCCGTAAAGAAGATTTGCAAGGACTGTCGCGTGATTCGTCGTCGCGGCGTCGTTCGCATCATTTGCAAGAATCCCCGCCACAAGCAGCGGCAGGGATAACCCACGACTTAGGCAGGAGCACCGACTGTGGCACGTATTGCTGGCGTCGACCTCCCGCGCGATAAGCGCGTCGAGTACGGACTAACTTACATCTTCGGCATCGGGGTTACCCGCAGCCGCGAGATCCTGAAGGCCGCCGGTGTCGAGCTCGACACCCGTGTGCGCGACCTGACAGAGGCCGAGGTCTCCAAGATCTCCGCCATCATCACCGGGAACTACAAAGTCGAAGGCGATCTGCGTCGCGAAGTCGGCCAGAACATCAAGCGCCTTATGGACATCGGCTGTTACCGCGGCCTTCGCCACCGCCGGGGCCTTCCCGCCCACGGTCAGCGCACCCGCACCAACGCCCGGACTCGCAAGGGCCCCCGCCGCACGGTCGGTAAGGGTTCCAAGTAATCTACGGATTTTTCTGAGGAGAACGACCTATGGCCAAGAAGAGTGGCCCCCGGCAGAAGAAAAAAGCCAAAAAGAACATCGGGCATGCCATCGTCCATGTGCATGCGACGTTCAATAATACGATCGTGACCTTTGCGGATCCCACCGGGAACACCATTTCCTGGGCAAGCGCCGGCGCCGCCGGTTTCAAGGGCTCCCGCAAGAGCACCCCGTTCGCGGCCGGCCAGGCTGCAGAGCGGGCCGCCAACCAGGCACGCGACCATGGCGTTAGCTCCTGCGACGTCGAGGTCAAGGGCCCCGGCTCCGGACGCGAATCGGCCATCCGGTCGCTTCAGGCCGCAGGCATCGTCATTCGCACCATCAAGGACGTAACCCCCATTCCCCACAACGGTTGCCGGCCTCCGAAGCGGCGCCGCGTCTGACGGGATACATCCAGCCCGGCCCTGTGTCGGACTGACCCATCGACTTCGAGGAATTTTCGTCGGAAAGAGGATAGATCACCGTGGCTCGATATCGCGGAGCAGTTTGCCGGCTTTGCCGGCGTGAAGGCAAAAAGCTTTTCTTGAAGGGCGAGCGTTGCCATGGCGCCAAGTGCGCTATTGAACGTCGCAACGTGCCCCCCGGCCAGCACGGCCAGACGCGCAAGAAGATGTCCACCTACGGCGTCCAGTTGCGCGAGAAGCAGCGTGCCAAGCGCATCTATGGCATCCTGGAACGTCAGTTCCGGCGCTACTTCGCCACTGCGGACCGCTATCGCGGCGTCACCGGCACCGTGCTGCTCCAGCTTCTGGAGCGCCGTCTGGACAACGTCGTCTTCCGCATTGGCTATATGGCCAGCCGTAAGGCTGCCCGCCAGTTCGTCCGCCACAACCACGTTTTGGTCAACGGCACCCGGGTCAACATTCCGTCCTACCAGGTTCGCCCCGGCGACGTGATTTCGATAACCGCCAAGGCTCGCGAACTGGCTCCGGTTCAGGAATTCGTGTCCCAGCTCGACCGTCGCGGCCGCAAGCCGTGGATCGAGTTCAACGTCGAAGACTACTCGGCTCGGTTCGTCAGCGTTCCCTCTCGCGAGGACCTGGACGACATCGATCTGCGCGAGCAGCTCATCATCGAGCTCTACTCGAAGTAACCGGCAGCCCTTTCGCGCGACAATCGGCTCGGTTTTTGCGCGAATGGGCTCCAACTGCGTTTCGGACTCTCGCGCCAACCGGTAATCGCCGACCCTAAGGAGAATGACTCGACTCATGGAGCTGGAACTTAAGCCGCTCATTCGGCCCACGCGCCTTGTACCTGACAAGCTGACGCTCAGCGACCACTTCGGACGTTTCTACGTCGAACCGCTGGAGCGTGGCTTCGGTACAACCATCGGCAACTCCCTTCGCCGGATCCTGCTGTCCTCGATCCAGGGAGCTGCCGCGACCAGCGTCCGCTTTGAAGGCGTTCGCCACGAATTCACCGCGATCCCCGGCGCTCGCGAAGACGTTAATGACGTCATCCTCAACCTCAAGCAGGTCGTCTTCAAGCTCGACGGCGTCCATGGCAAGACCACCATCTTCCTGGACAAGAAGGGCCCCGGCCGCGTTACCGCTGCCGACTTCGAACTGCCCGAGCACCTGACGATCCTGAACCCGGATCAGCACATCGCAGAATTGACCGGCGACGGTCACCTGCAGATGGAAGTTCTCGTGGCCCAGGGACGTGGCTACCTGCCCGCCTCCTACCCCGAGATGGAAGATGAAGACGACATCGGCATCCTGCCGATCGATGCGGTCTTCTCTCCGATCCGCAAGGTCCGCTACGAAGTCGCCGAGGCCCGCGTTGGCCAGCGCACCGACTACGACAAGCTGACCCTCGAAGTGACCACCGACGGCAGCGTCCGTCCGGAGGAATCGATCAGCTTTGCCGCCAAGATTCTGCGCGACCACCTCGACATCTTCATCCGCGTCGAGGATCGCGATTCCGCCATGTCCGAGACAATGGGCGGTGGGGAAGAAGAGGCGGAAGGCGCGGCACCGATCCAGGCCGTTCTCGATAAGTCGATCGAGGAACTGGAACTGTCCGTCCGCTCCTTCAACTGTCTGGAGGCCGCCGGCATCAAGACGATCCGCGACCTGGTCCAGAAGACCGAAAGCGAAATGCTGAAGTATCGTAACTTCGGCCGCAAGTCGCTGTCGGAAATCAAGGCGATCCTCAAGGGCTTCGGCCTCGGCTTCAACATGAAGCTGGACGAGCGCGGATTGCCCGTGAACCTGAACGTCGACGACAAGGAATAATCCCGGCCACGGCCGGTCAGCATTGCACCAATTCTTGAGAAGGCATCGGAATCATGCGTCATCGAAAACACCGCCAAAAACTCAGCCGGCCGACTGGCCATCGCCGGGCCCTGCTTCGTAACTTGGCCATAGGCCTGATTGAGCACGAGCGCATCCGCACGACCGAGGCGAAGGCCAAAGTTCTTCGTCCGTTCATCGAGCGTCTCGTGACCCTTGGCAAGAAGGGCGAGCAGCACCACCGCCGCCGCGCCTTCTCCGCCTTGGGCAAGAAGGTCCCTGTTCACAAGCTGTTCGAAGATATTGCGCCGCGTTTCGAAGGCCGCCCCGGTGGCTACACGCGCATCATTCGCGACGACCAGCGTGCCGGCGACGGCGCCTGGATGGCGTACATCGAATTCGTCGAGCAGGGCGCTGCCGCTTCCTCGGCTCCCGCCGAGACCGCAGCCGCCGAAGCCTGATTCGAACGCTGACAAACTCGATTCACCAACGCGCCTCCGGTTTGCCGGGGGCGCGTTTCTTCTTTGAGGACCAGCCGCGTTCGACTTCCTGTTTGCCACGCCGAACCGCCGTAGCCATCATCCCGGGTTGAACTTCGCACAAAGGAATCGCCATGGCTTCCAACAACCCGCTCCACTCCGCACTGTCGTTTCTCAACGAACGTCGCCCAGCATTTTGCGCCATGATTCATGTGCTGCCGTTGCCGGGCACCCCGCGCTACGGCGGGTCGCTGAAGGCCGTGATCGATGCAGCCCGGCGTGAGGCCCGCACCCTGGCCGACGCCGGCGTCGACGCGATCATGATCGAGAATATGCACGACGCCCCGTACGTTCTCCGGAATGTGGGGCCGGAGATCACCGCCGGTATGACGGCCGTCGGCTGTGCGGTTCGCGAAGAGATCGGCGACATGCCGCTCGGCGTCCAGGTTCTGGCTGGAGCGAACTGCGAAGCCATCGCCGTGGCGCAGTCCTGCGGGGCCAACTTCATTCGTGCGGAGGGATTCGTCTTTGCCCACGTCGGGGACGAAGGCACCCACGAGGCCTGCGCGGCGGAACTGCTGCGCTACCGCCGCATGGTCGGGGCGGAGGACATCGCGGTCTTGACCGATATCAAGAAAAAGCACTCGGCCCACGCCATTACCGCCGATGTCGACCTGGCGGAGACGGCCCACGCTGCCGAGTTCTTCGGCTCGGACGGCCTGATCGTGACCGGAACGGCGACAGGTCGGCCTGCGAAGCCGGGCGATCTGAAGGAAGTTCTCGGCGCGACCCACCTGCCTGTCGCGATCGGCTCGGGAATCACGCCGGAGAACGCTGCAGAGTATCGCGACGCGCATCTTCTGATCGTTGGGAGCTGGTACAAGCGCGATGGCTATTGGGAGAATGAAATCGATCCGGACCGCGTGGCCCGGCTGGTCGAGAGCATTCGCAAGTCCTGACCGCCGTCAGTCGTCCAGATCCCGCTCGAGCAACACCGCATCCTCGTCGAATCCACAGCGCTGATAAAATTCCCGCGCGCGCGTGTTCGATAGCTCGGTGCTGACTTCGACCTCTACGCAACCCATCTCGCGGCATTTCGCGACGGCTGCTTCGAGCAGGCGCCGCCCCAGTCCTCCCAGGCGAAATCCCGACGCAACGAAGAGCTCGTCGATGATTCCGGATGGGCCGGGATGACAGATCGTTCGTCGTGTCGTGAAGTTGATGAATGCGATCGGCATCTCGTTCCAGACACCAACGAGCACGGAGCTATTCGGATCCATCAGTAGCGCCCTGCAGTTCTCCGTTGCGTCGTTGATGCTTGCGCCGGTGGCCTGCTCCAGGACCTGGAGCAGTTCGGCAATCAGGCCGCGCAAGTAGGGGAGATCATCCTCCGTCGCCGGCCGAATCGTGATTTCCTCCATGGTTGCCCTCGTCTCGATGATTGAGGGCATCCTTCATCGCTCATCGCACTGTCCGCAAGAGCGTAACTCGCATCAGATCCATCGGCCGCTGAAGTAGCCCACTGTGTAGGCAACGTTGCACGCATCGCAATGATGGCGGCGGCCATGGAATTCCTGATCCAGGCCGATGATGTTCGAATCGCCGCTGATCCGGCGATTCTTGATCTCCATCAGGCACCCACAGTTGGGGCAACGCACCCGCGCCAGGCTGTGGCAGAACACCAGGGCGAACAACGCGGGCAGGACCAGCGCGACGGCGCCCGTGAACAATACCGGCATACCGGCCCAGGTCCGTCCGACGAACCACCCGATGGCAAGGGCCGTCGCAAGGCCCGCTGTTACGGCAAGAACCGTCGAGTAGGCCAGCTTCCGGAGGCGGCGCAGACCTGTCAGTGACATCGGCCACCGGCGCGAGAACGCACGCAGCGCCAGGAAGATCGATCCCGTGACGACAAATGCAATTCCCGCAATCGGCAACACGTTCGCCCACGTGAGTGCGTCCCCATTTGGGAGAATGTCGCCCACAATGGCGGCGACGTCCGCCGTTGCATGCGGCGGGATCTGGATCCCGAGCGCATAGTAGAACATCGCCGCCAGCCCCGCCCAGAATAGGCCGAGAATGCCGAGTTCCACGTACGACATCCGCAGGCCGACCTCGAGAATCTCGCCATGCGTGTGCTCGTCATGATGATGGTGGTGAGTGAAGCGCGTTCCTCCGCAGATATAGCAGTGCTTATCCGAGGACGCGTTGACTGTTCCGCAGCGTTTGCATTCTTTCATCTCGCTTGCTCCTTGGATTCGCGGGGGCTGACTTCGGTTTGCGAACCCGGCTGGCGTTTCTTGCGAGAGGGCAACGGGCGGGCACTACAAACAAATGCTATGAAAAGATGGTGCCAGTTTTCGGAGACCGCATGGATCGTGGCGGATTCCGCGTAAGTTCAACGCTGAGAAAGATCTCGTTTGAGAGCTCTCGCCGCGAAGGTTTGTCACACTTGAGCAAGTGCGACTCGTTTTGCAGGGCTGCAACGTCATCCACCCAATCCCGCTTGCGCCATCCCGGACATCGCCAAAAGGTCGGAGACGTCGAATCTGTGAACGAGGAACCGACGAATCCGTGGAACGCGACCTGCCCCGTCCGACATTGCTGGCCGTCCTTGTGCTGATCCTGGGTCGTGTCCTGGCATGGTCGGTCGGTTTCACAGGTTGGGGCGTTGCGGTTGTGCTGCTGGTGGCAGCCATCGGGGTTGGCCTCTCGAAGAGGCGTTCCGGGCATGCGCGTGCGGTTTCGCTTTTTCTGGGATTCCTATCAGTTGGAGTCGCCACCCAGGCTGGGCTCCAATCCTTCGAGTTCCACGATCGAGCAGCGGTTGCCTCATTGCCCGAGGCGCCGTTTGTCGAGGTCTCCGGCACCGTGGACGGCCACCCACGCGTTGGATCCGAGACGCTGCTTCTTTGGCTTCAGCCGGGGGCAGAGCTTTCGGCCGACGGATCTGAGGCCTTCCTTTCCACTCCGTTGCCCGTTCAGTTCCGGACAGACAACAACGCGCCGCGAGTCGAGACCGGCGATCACTTGCAGGCCCTCGGCCGAGTTGTCCCCGTGGATGGCGATGGTAATCACCTCTCCTGGGATCGATGGCTGGATGCGCAGGGGGCGGTGCTACTTGTTCGCGCATCGACGCTTCAATCCACGCCGCCAGCCGATCCATCGTTTTGGTTGCGGTATCGCCGAGCAATGGGGCGGCTCTCGGATTCCACCGAGGAACTTCTGAACGAAAACCTCTCGACGAACTCCGCATCGTTGTTGTCGGCGATCATGCTGGCGAGAACGGGCGGATTGTCGGAGCAGCAGCGGCATGACTTCCAACGCGCCGGACTGATGCACTTGTTTGCCGTTTCCGGACTGCACGCGGGATTGATTGCGGGATTGATCGTCTTGGTCGCGGCGATGCTGGGACTCGGTCCGCGAAGTCGTGCCATCGTTGTGCTGGTTGGTCTGCTTGTATTCTGTACCCTGACAGGGTTTCGATCGAGCGTGTTGCGCGCCTCACTTCTCGTCGGCGTGTTCGTTCTCCAGCCTCTCGTGCGGCGCGAAGTCGAACCCCTCTCCGCGCTTTCCTCCGTTGCGCTCGTGCTATTGGTATTTCGCCCGCGCGCGCTTTGGCAGTTGGACTTCCAGTTGTCATTTTTGTGCGCACTGACACTCGTGTTGGCCAGCCCTGGAGTGATCGCAATCCAGGAACACCTTGGCCCGAAACTTGGCTGGAAGCTGCCGGCGCGCATCGCCATACGATGGCTGCAGCTCGCATTCGTCTCCGCGTGCCTTCAACTCGCTCTCGCGCCGATTGTGGCCGGGCCATTCGGGATGGTGTCGTTGATCGCTCCAATTGCGAACGCACTGATTCTGCCGTTTGCCGCACCGATTCTCGGCGTCGGTTTCCTCGGCGCGCTTCTCCATCCAATCGCGCCCGAGATGGCGGCAGGGCTGGTGGGATTGCTGGATTGGCCGGTTGCCGGACTCAGCATGGCTACGACCCTTTTTGCGCGAGTGCCGGGCGGTGCCATCGAAGGCCTGGCTCCCTGGCCCGCGTGGGCGATCGGCATCTACTACCTGATTCTCCTTTCCGGACGTTGGATGCGATTGCGCCGCCACTTCAGCCCGGTTGATGGGGCGTGGTCGGTTGGGCTCACTGCGATCTTCGCGCTGGTCTTCCTCATCTGGTTTCCGTTGCTGCAGCCGATCGATCGCACGGCCCGCGTCACGTTTCTGGACGTCGGGCAGGGCGATGCGGTTCTTGTAGAAACGGGGGACGGAGTCACGATGCTTGTCGATGCCGGGCCGGAGCGCGGCCAGTCGCTTGTGCGGGAGCTACGGGCCATCGGCGTCGATCATCTGGATACGCTTGTCCTGACGCATGCGGATGCGGATCACGTTGCGGGGGCACCGGCGCTGATGGACGCCTTCCCAGTCGGGCGCCTCGTTGTCGGCGGCAGTCTCGCAACGACGAAGTCATGGGTTTCCGTTGCCGAATCCGTCGACCGCCATCGAATCCCCGTCGTGCAAGTGTCGCGAGGCGATGTCTTGCATCTCTCGTCGGGGATTCAAGCGGATGTGCTGCATCCTACGGCGGAGTTCCTCGACGAAGGCGATGAACGAAACGCCGCCTCTGTTGTCCTCCGCGTGTCGGTGGGGGAGACGTCCTTCCTGCTGACCGGCGATGCGGACTTTGACTCCGAGTCGGACATGCTCGCCCATTTGCCTGAAGCCAATCTGCGTTCCGTTGTTCTGAAGGCCGGGCATCACGGCTCCGCATCATCGACATCCATGCCATTCCTTGGGACGGTGCGCCCGGCCCACGCTGTGATCAGTTGCGGGCGGAATAACCGCTATGGTCATCCCGCGCCGGAAGCACTCGCGCGACTGCAAGAAATGGGAGTCCGCATCTGGCGAACCGATCGCCAGGGAACGCTGTCTTTTGAATCGGATGGGGAGCACTTGTGGGTGCGTGTCGAGCGGCTGACGGACGCCGAACCGCTAATCGCCTCGTGGAGCAAGTGAGTCCGAGACCTACTGCTGGACCTGAAGGATCTCCAGCTTCTCGCCGGGCTTGATCAGGCGATACTCGCGTCGGGCGCCGAGTTCGATGGAATCGATGTGGGTTCGCAGGGCCGTCACCTGGTTCTCCAGGACCTTCTGCTGCAGATCGACGGCTTCCAGGTTCTCTCGGGCCTCCGCGTAATGGACCTTCGCACGATGCATATCGGTCAACGACGGCGCGAGCAGCAGCGAGAAGGCTCCCACAGCCAGGAGCAGGGCAAGCGTCGCCCAAATCACCAATCGCCACCGCATCATTGTCGCAGACTGCCTCCATCGAGTGTCCCCGACTGTGGCGCTCTCTCTGGCAACACTGTCAAGATCGAAGCACCGAATCGCATCGACCCCCTCGGCAACCCTCACCTATGCAATTATCCCGACTGCCACAACTTCCGTCGCGATGATACCAACCCTCCCACGCCTGACGAGCATGAGGAGTGAGTGGTGCACCAAGCCTTGGATAGACGGCTGTCCTGAAAGGGCTCTGCCCACCATTCGCCGGTGGGCAGAGCTCCCGGCAGCCTGCTTCAGAAGGTGAAATCCGTTGACAAACCATCACTTCCAAATGGCACCCTACCCCATTACTCACGGGGTTCCAGACCGCATCCATTCGATGGAGAGGGCGTTGGCTCGATGCGGTTATGCATCCGATGGGATTCGGGAATGCAAATGGATCGACCCTAAGGCCCAAAGTGGAGGAAGTCCCCCATGTTGCGTAAAGCGTGGCGCCGATCGGCGTTGACGATACTCGTGGTGGTTGCTGCTGCGGCAGCCGTCGCGGGTCAGACCATCACACTCAAACCGACATTGACAAAGGAAGGCATCGAGCAGGGCATCAAGTTGCCCGAGATGCAAGTCACCTCCAACCGTGTCCCCAGCTCAATTTCCGTTGGGGACTTCTACATGGTGGACGGCAAGTCCGTTCAACTGGAACGCGCCGACAGCGAGATCGCCATCCAGTATGGCAGTCGCGCCTCCCTCGAGAAACACTATCCCGCACTGGAGTCATCCCGGGCTCTTGGCGACTTCGATACCGTTGGTCGCTTTCACCCGAAGGGCGTTGCCATCGTGCAAGATCGCCCCGGCGGTAAAGGGATGAAGGCTCGCGGGGCCGCGGAACTGAAGGCACTCGCCGAGGCTCAGCCGGGCGTCGAGTTCGTCCTGCCGGTCTATGTGAATCCGACGGACAAGAAGCGGATGATCGCCACCGACGAGCTTTCGATATGCCTGGAGAAGGGCTCCAGCACGGACTTGCTCGAGAAGGGTCTCGCACGGATTGGCGGCGTGATCTTCGAGAAGTCCAGCGCCGACTACGCTGATATTTATCACGCCCGCCTGGACAATCCGCTCAGGAACTCCCCGCTGGACGTCAGCGTCGAGATCTCGAGCTGGCCAGGAGTGGAATGGGCAGAGCCCAACTTCATTCGCGAAATGGAGTTTTATTACACACCCAACGACCCGTTATTCTCCCAGCAGCAATACCTGCATAACACAGGTGCGAACGGCGCGGTCAGCGATGCGGATATCGACGCGCCGGAAGCATGGGACACGACGACCGGAAGTTCCTCGATCGTGATCGCCATCATCGATGACGGCGTGGACGAGTCCCATACGGACATGAACTTCGACGCCAATGGTTACGATTTCTACAACAGCGACAGCGATCCAAGCCCCACCGGAACGGATGGACACGGCACCGGTTGTGCGGGCGTTGCGGCGGCGATTGGAAACAACAGCTACCGCACGGCTGGAACGGCCCCAGGCTGTACAATCCTTGCGGTCAAGGTGGCCGATGGTAGTTTCGGAACAAATACCATCATCGCAAACGGCATCGACCACGCGGCGACTTACGCTGACGTTCTCAGCAACAGTTGGGGCGGCGGCTCAAGCAGCAGCGAGATCAACACAGCCATCACGAATGCGGCGACGAACGGGCGTGGCGGACTCGGCTGCCCGGTGTTCTTCGCCAGTGGCAACTCCGCCAGCACGTGGTACCAAGGCGGTGGGCGTTACCGCTTCTCGACCAGCGGCTTGGTTGGCGACTTCTATTACGCATTCCGCTATCTGAAAGATGTTAACACTTCCTCTGGTTCCGACCTGGCCCGCGTTGACAATGTCTGCCTGATCGGTTCCGACGAGTACACGCACACTTGGCGCCAGGACTTTGAAGGATCATTCCCTCCGACCGGATGGACGTTGGCGAACAGCGGCAGCACGAACAACTGGTATCGGAGTTCAACGGATGCCCTTGTTGGAACGGGCGGGACGTACTCCGCCACTTCCGGATCGATCAGCGATAGTCAGTGGTGCGAGTTGCGTACACCATTGATGACCTTGACAGGTGCGGAGACCTTCGCTTTTGCGGCCAGCGTCTCTTCCGAGTACAACTATGATGGCCTCCAGGTCTACGTCTACGACAGTAGCTGGGGTCAGCTCGGATACTACGGTCTTCTCAGTGGCGTTCCTTCCGTCAATACGGCCGTATCCTATCCCGCCAGTCAGGCCGATGCGATCGCAGTCGGCTCGGCGACCGACAACGACTACCGCAGTTCATATAGCGAATATGGTTCGAATCTCGACTTCGTTGCCCCGAGTAACGGCGGCTGGAATGACGTCTGGACACTCGATCCGACAGGAACTGTCGGCTGGACGAGCACCGACTATAAGCCGAACTTCGGCGGTACCTCTTCGGCTTCCCCGACGGCGGCTGGTGTGGCCGCGCTGATGCTTTCCGCCAACGGCGCCCTGACCGGGTCGCAGGTGCGGACTTACATGCGCGATAGCTGCGATGAAATTGGCGGCGTGACTTACGTCGGCGGATTCCACAACGAGTACGGCTACGGACGCATCAACGCGAATGCGGCAGTTGCTCTCGCACTTGCCGCTCCCAGCCCGACGCCCACTCCAACTCCATTCTGCGATGCAATTCCCTACACCGAGGGATTCGAAGCAGGTGCAGTCGGGGCCGAGTGGACCATCTCCGGCACCAATACCTATCGGACCCAGGTCACCACGGCGAATACACCCAACAGTGGCTCTTACCATCTGACGATGGACTCGACCACCAACGGGTCTTACGCACGCAATGAGGCGACTCTGTGCGTCGATCTCGCCGGTTACGAGAATGTTGTCGTGCAGTACTACGCCAAAGAATTTGGCGATGAAGCCGACTCGACGACCAGCCCGTTCACTGGTGGAGCCGACTTCGATGGTCTCGCGATGAGCGGCGATGGCGGAACGACCTGGTATGTGATTAATGATCATACTACGCTGGGTTCCAGCTACGCACTGCAGACGGTCGATCTGGACGCCGCGATTGCTTCCGCCGGGATTTCCTACTCGTCCGAATTCAAGCTCCGCTGGAACCAGTACGATAACTACCAAATCACGACCGACGGTGTCGCTTTTGACGACATCAGCATTACGGGCAATGTGATCCAGACGCCGACACCAACGCCAACTCCTTCCGACACTCCCACAGCGACCCCATCTGATACGCCGAGCCCGACGCCTTCCGACACGCCGTCTCCTACGCCATCGGACACGCCGAGCCCGACCCCGTCGGATACGCCGTCGCCAACGCCTTCGGCGACGCCGTCACCGACACCGGTGCCGGTGCCCGGCGATGAAGACGGCGATGGAGAGGTTCACCTGCTCGAGTTGAACGCCGTTCTACTTGGGTTCCGTGGCCTTGGTGCGGTGCCGGCCAGTGCCGACATCGACCCGACCGATGGCGTGATCAGTCTGGCTGAATTGAATGCCGTCATCCTGGCTTATCGCGCAACGCCGTAGTAAGTCGTGAAGTAAGAATGTTCGATATTATTTGGCCGCCGGGTTGACTCGGCGGCCAAATGTTTGCTACTCCATGTACTGTTATACTCAAAATCCGGCTGAGAACTGCCAATCCGCCGGATTGCTGCGTTTGGACGTCCTGCTTTGTCCCCAGGTCAGGTGACTTGTTCCTGGTCATGGTGGAGGGTACTTTTTCGAGCTGCCGAGGACAGCCGCTGGACGAACGGAGGCTAGCAACACTCAAGGCACACCTTTGAGGAGGTATTCCCCCATGCCGCAACGAGACTTCAGAAAGCTGGCGATCGGTCTGTTCGCAACCGTTGGCCTCGCCGCATCACTGGCCCTGGCGGTCGATCCATCCTACATCGATCCCGAGGCTGGAACCGTCATCAAGGACCAACGCGAAACAGCCCAACCCGACTGGGTGGCAGAAATGCTCGCCCGGCCGCACGATTCCAAGAAGATCGCCCGCGATAACGGCGTGGACTGGTGTCAGACAGAGGCCCACTTCCTCCGCGACAACCACATGACCGAAGCCCTCCGTGCCTGCGCCACCGAAGGTCCCTGCGATACCCCGGCAACCCGTGATGGCTACATTCCCGGTCCCGGCGATCCGGTCCGCGTGATTAATGTGAGATTCCACGTGTTCCGTCGCGATAATGGATCCGGCGCCACGGCCACCGCGCAGGATTGCGCCGACCAGATCGCGCAGATGAACGCCGATTACGGTCCGTACAACATTCAATTCGCCTACACCTACGGGTTCGTCGACGACACCACCTATCGCGATTTCGCCGATTCGGAAGAGATCGCGATGAAGAATGCCTACGCAGACAGTCCGAGCACGCAGCTCAACGTCTACGTGGTAAACATCCAGGCCGGCTACCTCGGCGTGGGAACGTTCGCCTGGGAGCCCGACGCGCTTTCGGCTCAGGGCGGTCTCATCGTCGATGACAACTACTTCGGCGCTGGCGAAAAGACGATGACCCACGAGGTGGGACACTGCCTCGGCCTGTGGCACACGCACCATGGCGTCAGCGAAGTCACTGCCTGCTCCGATTGTTGGGAGCGCGCCGATGGCTTGAACGGCGACACAACCGGCGACTTCTGCGATGATACGCCCCCGACGCCAGTGAACTACAACTGCGCCGATCCGGGCGGTACTGATTCCTGCAGCGGCGTGGCCTGGGGAACGACGGCTCCCGAGAACTACATGGGATACGCGGACGATGCGTGCTACTCTGAGTTCACCCCGAAGCAAGCCGGCCGTATGCACTGCTGGATCGCCTCGACGCTCTGGAGTTGGGATTCGACGGCTCCATCGCCGACGCCGAGCCCGACGCCTTCTCCGACGCCGACTCCAGGTCCCGGCCAGCCGCAGTATTGCCAGTCGCCGAGTCTTCCGCTCGTCGATGGCGGCAGCACCTTCACCGAATTCACCATTCTGGACAATGGCATCATCAGCGACCTCGATGCTTATGTGAACCTGGACCACAGCTACATTGGCGATCTGACGTTGACGCTGACGCACGTCGACACCGGCACGGCCGTCGTGATCATTGATCGCCCGGGCTACACCACCAGCGGGTATGGGTGTGCCGGGTCGGATATCGTGGCGACATTAGATGACGAAGCCGGCAGCCCCGTCGAAGACCAGTGCGATACTGGCACGACAGCGATCTTCGGCACCTTCTCGCCCAACAATCCGCTGAGCGCCTTTGACGGCGAGGATATCAACGGCACCTGGCGTTTGACCATCGCGGATGCGGTGACGCCGGACTCCGGTATCCTGAACGAGTGGTGTCTGAATGTGACCTACTCATCGGTGACACCGACTCCGACGCCGACGGATACCCCATCGCCGACGCCAACCGATACCCCGAGCCCGACACCTTCGGATACGCCCAGTCCAACGCCTTCGGACACACCAAGCCCGACGCCTTCGGACACACCAAGCCCGACACCGTCGGATACGCCAAGCCCCACTCCGTCCGACACGCCGAGCCCGACGCCCTCCGATACGCCGTCTCCGACACCTTCGGATACTCCGTCGCCAACGCCGTCGGATACTCCGTCGCCGACTCCTTCGGATACGCCGAGCCCGACGCCTACGGACACGCCGACGGCGACGCCTTCGGCCACTCCGAGTCCGACTCCGGCGACGCTGGCCGGCGATGCGGATGGCAACAACATCGTGGATCTGTTCGAGCTGAACGCGGTCCTGATCGGCTACCGCGGCCTTGGCCCGGTTCCGCCGAGCGCGGACCTGGATCCTACCGATGGCTCTCTGACCTTGCAGGAAGTCAATGCGGCGATCCTGGCCTATCGGGCGACCGCCTACTGATCCTCCATCGACAACCGAGAACCCTGAAGGGCCGCCGACCTCCGGCGGCCCTTCTTCTATGTCCCGCGCCACGATGAACAGGTCTAGAAACGGCTCGACACCACGCCGACATGGACATTATTCAATCTTCACATCCAGTGACAATCGGACCCATGGGAGGGATCTCTGATGATGTTGGGAATTCGCAAGATGCTCGGCTTCGGCATCGGCTGCTGCGTTCTTGGCGCATCTGTGTGGGCGCAGCCGCTGACAAATGTCAGCGTTGCCCCGACGATCGACGGCAGTGCTGCCGAGTGGGGGGCGATCGGCGTATCCGAAAACACCGGGGCAGTCGTGTCGGCCGGCGTGATCGGTTCTCAATACCAATGGAACGATCCGACCGGCGATGACACCGGCGATGGCGATTACGCTTACCCCGGTGCCAGCTACGATGGAACGGAAGCCGATATCGGCGCGTTCCGGATGAGCTATGATGCGAACAACATCTACTTCCTTCTCGAGGTGGCGGGCGACGCGGAGTTGTACTCCGCCGTCACCACGCGCATGCAAGTCTACATCGATCGCAGCGACATCGCGGGAACCAGCACGACGAACACCGGCTTACACGTCGCGCACTGGCAAACGATCGATTCTGATTTCGATCCGAGCTTTGAGTGGTCCTACGTCGTTTCGAATCGTGGTGGACTTGGTTCGCTCTACGTTTATCAGTGGCCGATCGACACGCCGAGCTATGGCGGCCCAGGCAGCGAATACGAGAGCATCGCGAATGACCTGATCGAAGTGGCGATTCCCTGGTCGGTGCTCGGTGGGTATCCGACTGGACCGATCACGATGAACCTGGTTGTTGGCACCGGTCTCGGAGGGGAGTCCAATTTCACTCCGATCGAGATTCCGTACGGCGGATGCGAAAGCCTGGATGGTTCACAGAGCCAGGATGGTGATGCCGATGTCTTTGATCTGATCGGCGCCGCGCAAGTCGACCAGGAAGCTGACTTGGCCGGCTGTACCGGCGTTGGCGAAGGACGGCCAATCATTACCCATAGCATCGTCAGTGTTCCGCTATACCCACAGCAGAATCTCTCACTCGCCGCCGCGGACATCTTCTGGGCGAATGACTTCGTGCGCGCCTCGTTTTCCGAGCCGGCGACAGTCGCCACCGCCACGGATCCTGCCAATTGGTCGATCGCTGACGCCAATCCCAATGATATCACAGTGACCAACGTGGAAGTTGGTACCGGCACCGAGGAAGACAACCTGTTTCTGACGCTCAGTCGCCCAATCACCGCAGCGGACGAGGCTGCCGGTGTGCGCCTGGTTGCTTCATCCGCTATTGAGGCAGTCTCCGGCGCACCGATGGGGACGCAGAACTCCGATCAACTGGCCTTTGCGGAGATCATCGATGTGACGATCGATGCCTCCGGAAATCGCCAGAACTTCCTGCCCGATCCTTTCATTCGTGGCTCGTGGAACGAGTGGGCGAATCCCGGCTGGCCACTTGCCGACGGAATGGATCCTTATCCGGATGTTCCCGGCGACCAGACCGAGTCGTCCGATATCGCCGGTGACAAAGTCTATCGCGGCCGCGTATTCACGAGCGCTGGGTTGCTCGACCAGTTCGGCGATCCGCAGCGCTACCGGATCGAATCCAATTACGATTTTGGTGGTTTCATGCGACCGTTGAACATCGGTTACTGGGGGAACTCGGCGAACAAGAATTTCGATGGGCTCTGCCAGACCAATTCCATCCTGGTCGTGGATGACATCGACAATCGCGTGATCTGCAACTCGATCGACGTCGAATTGAATCTCGCTATTCCCACTTTCTTCTTCATGGATGAAGCACAAGCCACTACGTCGACCATCTTTGTCGAAGCCGGACCCACATACGGCGGCGACAATGCGATTCCGGACGCCAGCGGCGATCTGCCCGGTGAGCGCGATGTGATGGGTGCGCACGAGATGACCTACGCCGGCAAGGATGCAGACTTCTACTATTACACCACAACGGTGACCTACGAGGCCGGCATGCCCGATGTCTCCGGTTTTCGGTTTGGCGTCCGTGTTCCCGTCTATGGCGATTACCCGGAATATCAGTGGGACTTCACTGCGGCGGAGTATTCGCCGGCGCCGACGAATGTGGACAATTACAGCTACAATGGACACATCCATCGCCTGCACACGACCGCTGGATGGCACTCCTCAGGTCGCGTGCTGAACATGACGTTCAGGGAGCCCAGCTTCGATGTTCCCACCGTCATGCCGGAGCCGCCCATCGGCGACCAGAACGCAGATGGAAAGGTGTCGCTTCTGGAAATCAACGCGGTGCTGATCGGCTTCCGAGGTCTGGGGCCCGTCCCATCCAGCGCCGATCGGAGCCCAATCGACGGTATGCTCAGCGTCGATGAACTGAATGCGGCCATCCTCTCGTACCGCGCCACGGCATACTAAGTCTTTTGATTCCAGCTTCCTATACGCCCCGGCCATCATTTGCGAGAAAGCCGGGGCGGCCTTCTGCCACCAATCCTCCGCCTCGCCCTCAGGGTCTGATCATTGGACGTTACCCGGAATGAAGGCTCGGCGTTGACGCCCCGGTTCGAGTGCTCGACACTTGATAGTTGAGAACTTGTCCCGGCCTCCGGGGCCACAGAATTTCTTGCGCCCCCAACGCCGCCGGGAATAAATGGAACCAAACGACAAGGAAGAGGCGGACAACACGCTTATGAACGCATGGAATGCGAGCTTCAGTCGACGGGCGGTAGTTCGGGCTGCAGCGACACTGGCCCTGCTCGGGATTCTCCTGGCCTTGCCGGTCCTCACGCATGCCGCCAAGATCATCCTCAAGAATGGCGAGGTGATCGAAGGCCACATCATCTCCGAGACTGAACAAATCGTCACCGTCCAGACCTTGAAGCTGACGATACCTCTGGATCGATCACGGATCGCCTCGATCGAGCGAGGCAGCAGCTCGGTCTACGAGAAGCAGATGGGCGACGAAGCGCTCCAGTTGGAGAACTACGAAGAGGCGATCGCACATTATGAGAAAGCGATGGCTCTTGGGGGCAACGGTTCGGAACTGATGGATCTGATCAATCAGGCCCGTCGAGCCCAGGAAGACATCGAGCTGGCTCAATACGCAGATCAAGTCAATGCGGCGCGGAAGCTCCTCGATGACGGAGATATTTCTCACGCCCAGATAGCACTCGAGGAGCTTCAAAGGACGATCCCTGAGACTGAAGAAGCCTACGCGATTGTCCTTCGTCTACTGGCACGCAGCCATTACATGCAGGCCCAGGAACTGCGCGATTCGATCGACTACATCGGTGCCGAGCACCAGCTTCAACTGGCCCGCGAGTTGGATCCGGACAACGCATCCATCTACATCGAGCTGGGAGATCTGAATGCGCTCAGTTCGCGTACGCATCGCCAGGCAATCCAGTATTTCCAGAGAGGGCTTCAGCTTGGCTCGAAGTCACTGACACCTGCCGAGAAGATGCGCGTCGGTTTCCGCCTTGGCGAGTTGTTCCGGACGATCGGCGATCACGCCCGCGCCGTGCATTACTTCCAGATCGTCTACAACATCGATCCTCGCTACAAGCCCCACCTCGAAGAGAACCTCGTCACCGAATACAAGGAATTAGCAGACAGCGCCGAGGCGACCGATCGTTCACGGGCTGTGGAAGCACTGAAGCGTGCTCTTGCCGTTCGTCCGTTCAGTGCAGACCTGCGCTACGCTCTTGCCAATAACCTGCAGCAGATGGACGAGACCGACGCTGCCATCGAGCAATATCAGAGGCTGCTGGAAGTCGATCCAGGGTACCGCCGCGCCAACTACAATCTGGCTCTCTGCTACATGCGCAAAGGCGAGATTCTGAAAGCGCGCGATTCCTTCGAGAAGGAAATCGAGTTCTACCCTTCGCACTACGAATCGCTCGTCGAATTGGGCGACATCGCGATGCGTGCCGGCGACCTTGAAGTTGCCAAGGGGTATTTTGAATCCGCGCACGAAAACGAACCGGAGCGCACGCAGGCGACAATCTCACTGGCAAAGATCGAACGCCAGCTCGAGAATCTGGAAGACTCTCGCGCCCTTGTGCAGGAAGTCCTTCGTCTTTCTCCAAACGATCGTGACGCGAACCTGGAGATGGGGCGCATCCTGCGCGACGAGAAAGACTACCAGGGCGCGACTCGGTTCTTCACGAATGTCGTGAAGCTGCTCGAGAAATCCGATGCAAAGGAATCCGAAGAAGGGCGCCAGTTGATGGCAGATGCCTTGATTGCCCGCGGCGAGGTTCGTCTTCTGACCACAGGCCCTGGTACCGCGACCGGCGACTTCCGGGAAGCGCTCGAAATCTATCCCGACTACGCCGATGCCTACTATAAGATCGGCGAAGCCTATAAGAAGAAGTACGCCTCCTCGAAGACCGTATCGGACTTGAAGAGCGCGGAAGAGAATATGCTGAAGGCACGCGAGATCGATCCGAAGAATCCGGAGTACGCGCTCGGCCTCGGCATTCTCTATCACCAGAGCCTGGCCTCCGCAGACGACGAGAACAAGGCCGAGTACATGGAGAAAGCCGTCAAGAACTACAGAGATTATATTTCGAACGGCGGTCGCGATGCCGATACCGTGCGCAATTGGATCAAGGAATCGGGAGGAGGCCAGTCCTGATGCGACTGTCGCTTCCTTCGAACTTTCTGGCCCGCCCGAGTTTCTCGGCGGGCCTCTTCCTTCTTGGGCTGATTGCGCTCCTTGTCGGTTGTGCGGGACAGAAGTATCCGCCCTACTCGCCACACGAGAATGTGCTATCTATCGCGGCAGAGTTTGAACTTCTTGCCGCCCGCGATCCCTACGAAGATGGCCCTGCAGAAGAGCTGACCGGACAGAACATCGCTCGTGCGACGCTCGTGCGTCTGGCGAATTACCAATCACTGCATCCCGAACGGTTCACACCGGAAGTGGCAGTGTTGAAGGCGCGCGCGTACGAGTGGCTCGGCGATCTGGAGAGCGCGCGCGCGAACTACGCCGACGCGGCCGAGTTCGACACTGAATTGCGCGATGAATGTCTGCGTCGCATCGATGTTCTCGATGAACTGATCGCAACCAGTCGCCTCGCCTTGCCCGGCGCCAGCCTGGAACAGTACATCCTGGATCTTCGCACGCAGGCAAAGGCCTACGCCGATTACGCCACACAAACGGAAGACCCTTTTGCGGCAGCACTGGCACGTCGCGCGGCGGAGCAGGCCGAGGTCGACCGAGCGGAGCTCCTTGCGTCGAATCGTTGGATTCTTCCGGATGGCGAGAACCAGGCGCTCGAAGCTCTGAACGATCTCGTCAACGATCACCGCCGATCGTGTCGAGCCCTTGAGCACGCACTTCGCCTCGCGCGATTCCATCGGAGTCTGGCAGAGGAAGAACTGCGTCTTCATCCCCCCACGACGCTCGGTTTCGATGCCGATCGATTCGCCGAGAATCTGAATCGCGCGCGCGACATTCTGTATCGCGTCAGCCAGGCGGACGGCCGACCGGAACGATTACTCGCCTCGCATGAATTGGATACGGTGATTGCGCTGGGTGAACTGACCGCTGCTCAGGCAGATTGATCAAACGATTCCCGCAAACGCATCGTAGGTCTTCCGGGCGCATTCCGGCCACGTATAGAGCCGCGCGCGTTCGAGTCCGCGCGCACGGTACTCGCGCCGCAGCGCCGGATCGCTCCAGAAGCGCTTCAAGCCCGACGACATATCTTCGACATTCCAGGGATCGACAAGAATCGCCGCTTCGCCGGCGATCTCCGCCATTGACGAGCAGTTGCTCGTCACAACCGGCGTGCCGCAAGCCATCGATTCCGTGATCGGAAGGCCGAAGCCTTCGGTGAAGGAAGGAAGCACCGCCGTGCTGGCGTTTTCGTAGAGGGCTGGCATGAACTCGTCTTCCACGTATCCCAGTTCATGGACGACACTGCCGAGAGAGTTGCGCTCGATCGCGGCGGCGACTTTGTCGTAGCCCGTGCCGCGTTTGCCCGCGAGCACCAGGTGCATGTCATCGCACCCCATCGCTCTCGCGCGAGCGACAGCCTCCACAAGGCGCGGCACATTCTTGTGCGATGTCAATGTCCCGAGGAAGAACACATAGCGCTGCGGCAGGTTTGGGAAGCGCTCCAGCAGCGCGTTGAACCGATCGCTGTGCCCTTCGCGATCCGCACCGACGAAGAAACGCTCGTCCGTGCCGATCGGGATGACCTGGATTCGCGATGGATCAGCATTGCCAAAATATATGATGTCGTCGCGAGAGGCTTCGCTGTCGGTCAGAATCAAGTCGGCAACCTTGATCGTGCGACGCGTCCAGCGGTGCCAGTAGATTCGCCGCGCGGGCGTCAGAAAATCCGGATGACGGAAGAACGTCATATCGTGGATTGTTACAACATTCGGCACGCCGCTACGGCGCGGCGGCAGGAAGTTGGACGGCCCAAAGAAGAGGCTCGGCTTCTTGGCGCGAATCACATCGTTCAGGTAGATCCATTCCTCGATGCGGCGTGCCATGACGTTGTTCCAAGGACGCCCCCACACGATCTGGGAGTAGTTCTCCTTCCCCTCGATGCGAAACGATTCCCGATTGATTGGTGAACAGACTCCGAGAATCTGAGGGCGTTCGGGAAGATCGAGAAGGGCGCGCGCAAGGCAGAGCGAGTAGTAGCCGGAACCCGTCAGCGTGCGTTGCGCATGCAGCAGATTCATCATGATCCGAAGCGGAGCGCGCGGAGACATCAGGACTTCCTGCCGTGCGTGCGATTCCATCGACGAACGCCTGGCGCTTCCGGCCGCGGGCGGTCCTCGGGGTACAATGTCGGGTTGTTGTATCGATACATCGCCAGCACTCGGCGCACGGACTCGAGTCGTTCGCTCTCGCGTCCGAGCATGTGAATCGGCAGTCGCATCAGCATGTCCAGCACCACCGCGTACCGCAGTGCCTTTGCCGGCACGCCGTGCAGGTGCTTGTGCATATACATCAGCAGACTGCGGTAGAGCCGTCGGAAGGCAAACTCGGGGCTGTGTCGCGACGACGTTCCGTGGTGATGCACGATACGCCATTGTGGCAGGTGGGCGATGCGGTAACCGGCATCACGAATACGCCGGCACCAATCCACATCTTCGCCGTACATGAAGTATGTTGGGTCCAGGCCACCAATTTCTTCTGCAACAGGCCGCGGAACCATCAGGCACGCGCCCATCAACCACTCGACATAGATTGGTCGCGCCTTGCGGCTGCGCAGGCGGCGGACATGCAGTGCCTTGCGGATGCGCAGCACCAGCGGGCTGATCAATGAATGCGTTCCCCAGTACGACCACCACGAGGGCTCGCGATGGTAACTGTTCTGCGGCAGACCATCTCCATGCAGCAGCGTGCAACCGGCTGCGCCGACGCGCGGGTGCTTCTTCAGGAATTCGATCATTCCTGCCAAGGCCTTCGAATTCGCTTCACAGTCCGGGTTGAGCAAGAGAAGGTAGTCGCCCGTGGCCGCGGCAAGGCCCTGGTTGCAGGCCTGGGCGAAACCGAGATTCTCGTCGTTGCGAATCAGGTGCACCCACGGAAACTGCTTCGCGATCGCGTCGGCCGTTCCATCCTCGGAGGCATTGTCGATCGCCAGGACCTCGATTTCAAAGTCCAACGCCTCGCGTGCTTTCTCCACGGCCCCGAAGAACGAAGGCACATCGTCGCGGCTGTTCCAGAAGATCGTAATGATCGACAGGAGCGGCGCAGACTGCGGATTCGGGTCGGGAACTGGGGAGCGGGAAGCATTCATGCAGCGGGTTTGGTCGAGACGGAGAGCAAGAGGTCCTTATTCGACACCATCATCCTCCGTCCAATTCTCCACACCGTACTCGCGACTGCGGCCGCTCATCAGGCCGCGCTTCGACGGAGCGCTGCAGAAGTCCACCAGATACTTCAACTCTTCGGGCATCGGCTCCTGCTTCGCTTCCCATTCCTCGCACACGGCTCGCAGCGCGTGGGGAACCGATAGGCCGGAGCGGAAGATATTCCGGAAGGCCTGGCGAATCGCCAACCGAGTCTGGCCCGAAACGCCGGCGCGACGGAGGCCGATTACGTTGACCCCAGTCAGGAATCCGAAGCCACCCTTCACCGTCATGAACGGCGGGACATCCTTGCTGATGCCCGCATGGCCACCGGCCATAGCACCCTTGCCGATTCGACAGAACTGGTGCACGGCGACCATGCCGGACAGGAAAACGCGATCCTCTACGACGACGTGCCCGGCCAGGGCCGAGAAACTTGCCAGCACGACATGATTGCCCACGTGGCAGTCGTGGGCCACATGGGCAGTCGCCATCATGAAATTGTGATTTCCGATGATCGTATTGTTGCCCTCGTGGATCGCGCGGTGAATCTGGGCGAACTCGCGGATCTCGTTATCGTCGCCGATGATCACACCCGTATTCAGGGTGCGATCGAATCCGACGAACTGGGGCTCGTGCCCGATCACCGTGTGATAATGAATGCGGTTGCGCTTGCCGATCTTGGTATTGGGGCCGATCACCGTGCCGGCCATGATTTCCGTACCCTCGCCGATTTCCACATTGGCGTCGACGATCACATTGGGACCGATTTCTACGCTCTCATGGATGACGGCCGAGGAGTCGATGATTGCACTGGGATGAATTGCCATCGCGTGTCCTACTGGATCTGGGGAAATAGCCATCAAACAAGCCGCCGGCCGCCCGTCCGCCCACACGCGGCCAACCCATGATGGCTAGGCCATCGCAGGCAGCGGGGTCAACTCCGCTCTGGCCCGGGATAGAGAATGGCTACGGGAGTAAATCGGGAGCTTGGACGGGGGCGCCAGCCAGCACCTGTCAGTTCCCCCGGGGGGAAAGGCGCTGCGATCCCATCCCACGACGGAATTCAGCGATCACCGTATCGAAATCCTCCCCCATGTCCACCAACCCATAGTAGGCGCGCTCGCGCAGGCGATCATCCTCATCCGAGCGCAGGATCTCCCATAGCTTCTCGCGGGCCTCGTCGGTGCCCTGGAATCCGAGACCGGCGATCAGATTGGAACGGAAATCCTCCATTGAATCCGAGTCGTACGCCTCAACAAGGACACTCGCCACGGCCGGGCGGAGTCCCGCGGGGGCCGGATGCGTCGCCAGCGCGAGTGCCGCCGCCGGGCGGGCCTGCGGTGCAAGCGACTCGTCGCGCCAGACCTCCAGCATGCGCTTCGTGAGCGGAAGGCTCACTTCCGGCGCGTTCTGATAGAGAAACGCAACCTCTCCGACTGCCATGGGATCGTGGGAAAGCTGCACCAGGGCTTCCTCGATCCCCGGGGAGATGGGGCGAGTAGAAAGCGCCGCAATGGAGGCGTACGCGACCAGGCCGTCCTCACTCAACAGCTTCAGAATCACAGTCTCCGCCGGGGGAACTGTTGCGTCGCCACCACACTGTATCGTGGCCATTGCAAGACGCATACGTACCAGATCGGAGGGATCATCAACCAGTTGAGCCAGCCGCTGAACGTCGGACCCGTCACCGCCCGCGTATGGAAGAGCGGCGACAGCGGCCGCCCGCACGATCTCGCTTTCGGCCGCAAGCAATCGCCGAACGCGTGGAAGGAACAACTCTGGCCTATCCAATCGGCCGCCGAACTCGATCATCGCCACAAGGGCGGCGGAGGCCCGGGCATTCCCTTCGGGATTCGAGTCGGCCTGATCGAGCAGGGCCAGGATCCTGTCTGCCGCGTTCGGGATCAACGAAGTTCCATCTGGTTGGATCTCTGCCAGCAGTTCCTCGTGGGCTTTGGCAACTTGGGGATCACCGAGCAATCCCCGACGGAGCTGTTCCTCCTTCGAGGTCTCATCCTGAGCGTTCACGGGCGCCTCCTGTCCGCTGACACGTCCAATCGTCAGGATTCCGGCCGCGGCGACGACGACGAGCACTCCGGCGATTCCGATCGCGCGGTGGCGGCCGCTGACGGGCGATTCGAGCTTTCCATTCTCCAATCTACGCAAGCGGCGCAGGATCTCCGGACTTCCGAACAGGGCGGTGTCAGGCTCGAACCTCGGGGATGATGCGAAGAGCAAGGCCAGCCGAGCTAGAGTCCGCGCATAGCCAGTTCGATCGCCGATGTCCCGCGCCGCGGCCGCGTCGCAGGCTTCTTCGCACAGCCCGCGATGCAGCGCCGCTGCCACCCACAGCAGCGGATGGAACCAAAACAACACCTGCAGTACGCGCATGCCGAGACTCCAAAGCGGATCGCGGTGGCGCCAGTGAGCCGACTCGTGTGCGACAACTCCGAGTAGTTCCTCTTCCGTTGCCTCATCGATCAAACGCCGCGGCAGGACGATCGCCGAGCCGGATATCATCGTCACAAAAGGCGTGACCATCTCCTCCGAGATCAGAATTCGCAATCCTGGAGGCAATATATCACGAATGCGCGCTGGCAATTCATCTGCTGCAGGATGCGCGTTCTTGATTACTCCCACGATTCGGCGGAAACCCACGCCGAGCCAGGCGAGGCCGATTGCGACTCCGAACAACCATATTCCAACAAGAGCGGCAGTGGGGGAGAGGCTGGACGATACCTTCTCCGTCCGCCTGAGTGAATTCGAAGACCGCGTAGTATTGGCTTCAGACCTCGTTGCGCTCGGCAATGCAATTCGGGAAAAATGTGGTGCTGTTCCGTCGGCCGGCAGGAGAGGGACGGAGATTTGGGGGGCAAAGGCACTGACGATCAAAGTGCCGAATGCCGCGAGGATTCCCGCGCGCAGGATGAACAAGCGAACGTTCGCTCGCCCCCTGGCCATGAGCATTGTGACCGCGATTGCGATTGCCAGAACAACTGTGCTTCTCAAGGCGATTTCCATTCCCATTAACATCATCCTCTGCCTCCCCCTACTTCTTTCGCTGGCGTTCGCCCGCGATGCGTTGAAGTTCTTCCAATTGCTTTGGCGTCAGGCGCTCCGTTCGCAGTAGCTCCATGATCAACCCCGCGGTTGAGCCTTCTGCGAATACCTGCGACATGCGGCGGGAAAGCTCGCGCAGCAGGCGCGGGCGTTTCGTGACAGCCCAATAGAAATAGGCCTTCCCACGCTTCTCGCGCCGGGCGTGTCCCTTCTCCACAAGATTGACCAGGGCCGACCGCAGAGTGCCGTTATCGATCGACCAGCCGAAACGCTTCTGCACATCGGCCGGCTTGAGTGGCGACTCCTCCCAGAGGACTCGCATCGCTTCCAGTTCATTATCGCGGAGTTCGATCATTTCGGGATCCACAGGTGGGATGTGTGAATACTTCACACATCGGGGGCCGTTGGCAAGACAAATATGTGACGGATTCACAGGTTTGCGCCCGCGATTCCGATTGTGGCTCTGCCGCGATCATTCTAGACCGACGGAAATCTGGGAGAGAGGAGGATGAGGAAATGCGCAGGAGGAGCGCGTTCACTCTGATCGAATTACTTATTGTTGTTGCCATTATTGCCATATTGGCAGCCATCGCCGTACCGAACTTCCTTGAGGCACAAGTCCGCTCGAAAATCAGCCGGTCGCTCAGCGACATGAGGTCCTTTGCCACGGCGCTGGAATCCTATGCCGTCGATGCGAACCACTATCCGCCGTACGGTCGTGTCACCTCCGCTGGCGTCGTCGAGTACCCGGCGTCCGTGAACGACATGAACGACCAGACCTGCTTCGTCGGGCCGCCCCTGACGACCCCGATCGCGTACATGACGTCGCGTCTGCCGGATAACTTCGCGACGCAGTTCACCGGCCCGGAAGAGAATCGCTTGATCGAGTTCCTGAACCTCGACCAGCACGTGGCCAACTTCCCGAGCCCCGGCCCCGCATGGGCGTCCGAGCTGATCCCCGCCTGGGGACACTGGCGTCTGGTGTGCGCAGGTCCGGACTGCGATCGCGGCCTCGACATCAAGAATAACCGCGTCTACGATCCGTCGAACGGTACGGTCAGCGATGGCGACATCGTGCGTTGCCAGCACATGACCGAGAGCGCCATCAATCCGACGGCTCCATGAGTAACGATTTCTTCGACGAACTGGCCAGGCGGTGGGACGACGAAGTCCCGCCGCCGGAGGCCTTTCCGTTCTTCGAGCCCTGGATCGCCAGCCTGCAGATCGCGCCGGACGCGTCCGTGCTCGACATCGGCTGCGGAACCGGGCGCTATACGGCACTACTGGCTGATCGCGCTCCGCGGGGGAGTGTCGTCGGGCTCGATTCGTCGGAGGGTATGCTGCGGGTCGCCCGTGAAAGACTGGACGGTCGTGCGAACGTTCGCTTCGTTCATGAGGCGTTGCACGAAACAACCCTTGCATCCGATGTGTTCGATCACGTTTTCATCATCAGCACGTTTCCGCACCTTCGTCCCTGGACGAAGGCGTTGGTACAATGCCACCGGATGGGGAAGCCGGAGGCCGTGCTCGATCTGGTTCACTTCTCGAGCCGCGAAGAACTGAATGCGCTCCACGGCTCCTCGGATGAAGTGGCGGAAGACATGCTGCCGCCCGTCGAGGAGGCGGCCAAACTCATCGCCTCCTGCGGGTTTGCAATCCAGATCGCGGAGGAAGACCACCACCACTATCGCGTTCGTGCGGTTGTTCAGAACCCGATTCACGCCGAACGCACGCGCCTCTGAGCGTACTCGAACTCGTACTCGTACACGTACTCGGTTTCTTCGAGTACGAGTACCGCTTCGCTGAGTACGTGTACGCTTGGGGTTTTGGGAAGCAACCGGTTCGGAGTCACACTCACCCCGACTGCGATTTCAGTTCTTCGATGCGTTTCTTGATGGCGGCGGCGCGGCGGAAGTCTTCGTGGGCGACCGCTTCGCGCAGCATCTCGCGCAATTGCGCGGTGTCCGTGACATCTTCGGGTTCGGGGCGCGGGCCGATTTCGATGACTTTGGCGGGGCCCTTCGGGCGAGGTGGGCGCTTCTTCTTGGAAGACTTCCCGCCGGGAATCAGTCCGCCCATGTCTTCGCGCGCGCGGCGCTTTGCGCGATCCATGATCTCGTTGTCGTAGAAGACCGTTCGATCACCCCAGGAATCTTCCTGACCATACACGGGTCCGTAACGGATTCGCTGTTGCTCCATCAGGCACGCCTGGATGCCGAGCAAACCGATGATCGCCAGCCAGATGTTGGCCGGCCCGATCAATGGTAGTTCGATGTGCGTGAGGAGCGCCATCAGAAGAACAATGCCCAGCACGACGCCCACCTGCGACACGCGATACGTCACGCGCCCGGGATTGTACTTCAGCGAAAGCGCCGCGCGGATCAGCTTGGCGCTATCCATCGGAAACAACGGAAAGAGCAGATTGAAGAGAGCCAGCATCGTGTTCAACCGCGCAAGCATCAGCACGAACCAGTACACGGCGAACAATCCAAAGCCGCGCCCTGTCAGCAGGCCTCCCACACCCAGAAGCAGCAACTGACCGATGACGGCCAGGACGATACTAACCGCAGGACCGAGCGCAACGACCAGCAACTCCGTTCGTGGTGAGAGGCTCGAACCTGTTCCGACTGCCATGCCGCCAATCGGTGTCAGGATAATGACTTCAGTGTGACCGCCAACCAATCGATTGCCCCACGCGTGACCGAACTCATGCGCCAGCACTGAACCATAGAGCACGCCAATGAAGATCAGTGCCAGGATTGCTCCCTGCCAAATCGGAAGGCCTTCCTGGAAGTAGGGCATCGCAAAGAAAGGGAGCACGATCACCAGCGCCAGGTGCACTCGCAACGGAATGCCCAGCAGGCGACCGGCGGGGATCGTCTTTGTGAACAGCCAGCGGAAGAAGTTGAGGATGCTCTGCATCATGCGAGGATTATTGAACGGAACTCACCGAATTGACAAGACTATCCCGGACGAATGTCGTCGCCAGTCACTTGCCCTTTGCGGCCTTCTTCGCCTTCTTTCGTCCGAATGTCTTGGTGATCCGGCGGAAAATCGGGCCGGAGAAGAGAAAGCCCGCAGGAAACTCAAGCAACTCTCCGTCCAACTGGAAGACCCGCAATTGACGGAGTGGAAATCCCGACAGTTGTGCGTCCTCCACACGATCGGGAGTCAGCACGATCGTCGCTTCATTCGATTTGTCGGGCTGGAAGAGCAACGTATCGTCTTCGCGCACACCAAGCAACCCCTGGACGGATTCGTTGCCGCGGTGCAGCGTCGTGTGCGCGTGCGGCACGGAACCGCTGACGCGCGGCGCTGTCTCGGTCGCTCTTGCGGCCGCTTCGCCGGCGCGCCGTTTCACGCGATCACGCGCCACCCACGTGACTTTTTCGTCTTCGCCGACCGGCTCGAGGGACTTCGGAAACAGCTCTTCATCCAGCAGGATCTCGCGGGCCTCCTCTTCGTTGTCCGCGCGCATGATTTCGCGCACGACTCTCCCGCGTGAATCGACTGCCTGGAAACGAAACCTCATTGCGCGTCCTCTTCAGGCAAAGGTTGGAACTTGATCGCATCGGCCATGATTGTCCGGCCGTCGCCCGTGCGCAATCGAACGAACAGCGGCCGCGAGCTGATCGCGACCCAATCGCCCAACCGATTCCACGCGCCGGTTCCTGTCGTCATGTCGATCTCCCAGGTTACCAAAGGACGGCCCTGCTCAACCAGGCCGATCTCGAGCAGCGCCTTCTTCGATCGTGCGACCCGGTGATCCCAATACAACCACGTGGCATGACGGCCTTCCTCCAATCCTTCGATAATCCAAAGCGCCTCGGCCTCCGGATCGTCTGTCACCAGCGCGTTCAATCCGTAGGTCGATGTCTCCCGGCTATTCCGGCGAGTCTCCCAATTTCCCGTGGCGCTGAACTTCGCATCTTCGTTGTCATCGATGACGGGGTCGTCGGCCAGCGGAGTCGTCAGCGCACCCGCCTTCAGAAGCATCGCGTTTAGCGAATCCGACGGGAGCAACAACTGCGCAGGTTCGCCTGCCGCATAGAACTTCGTCAGCAATGGATCCTGCACATCGAAGATGCCCTGTTCGACGTCTTCGAGTCCTGTGACGACGACGCTGCGAACCGGAACCTGTGCTGGGTCGGCGAGGTACGCGTCCAGCAACTCCAGCCCGCCGACGTTGTAGCCGCGGCGTTTCAGTGCCGCGGTGAAGTCCTCGTATTGCGTGCGGTGAATGGCGCCGGCCGGCGGCGTCAGCGATGTCGGAATGGCCTCGTTTGCAGCACCCCAGACCTTGCCGACATGTACGCCATATAGCGCGCGCTCGAATTCAACCGATGCGTCTTCCAGGCCAAGCAGTGCGGCGACCTTGACCTGCTTTGGCAGGTAACCCGGCACAAAGACCCACGCGTCCAGGTCCGTTCCAGTCATCTCCAGTCCCATCGACAGGTCCTCGGAGAAACCAACCCCGGCGGGCATCAGGACGTTGCCCGTGGCGATTGCTTCGCCCGTTGCGGCATCGACGAACGAACTGCCCGGCGCATCGAACTGCCAGGGAATGACCTTCTGGCCGCCAAATCCGGTCGCCGGATCCCGCAGGGCGCCGAGAGCAGCCAGCACGGGCTGCATGCTCGGGTTCTCTCCCAGTGGCGGGGCGACGGCCAGGACGGGCCCATCGTTGTCGAAGTCGGTCCGCGAATGGTCGCAACCCACGGCGACAAGGGCGGTCAGCATTGCAAGGATCACATACAAGCGGAGCGCGGTTCGGCCTTGCTCGCTTCGGCGGGGCAACAGTAGCGTTCTCATGGTCGTGCGATCTGGTTCTCCGATTGAGATCTCAAAAGCGGACAGCAGTCTCCGCTCTCGCCCCCGGGCGCGCAAGGACAAGAACGGATAGCGAGCCCATCCGCCTCCACCCATGCTCATAATTGCAGACGAGAACATCCCGCTGATTCGCGAAGCCATGTCGCCCGTCGGCGATGTGCGACTGGTGGCCGGCCGCTCGTTGACCCGTCGCGATGTCGCGGAGGCGGACGTGCTGCTGGTGCGGTCCGTCACGCGGGTCGATGCCGACTTGCTCGACGGCACGCCGGTCCGTTTCGTCGGGACTGCTACGATCGGGACGGATCACATCGATCTGCCCTATCTCCAGCAGCGGGGAATCGGATTCTCCAGCGCGGCCGGCAGCAATGCCAGGTCGGTCGTCGAGTACGTCGTCGCGGCGCTTATCGAGACTTCCCTTCGCGCGGGGGAGCCGCTGGCCGGCAAGACGCTCGGGATCGTTGGGCGAGGGAACATCGGCTCAGCCCTTGCCAAAGTGGCCCCGGCCCTGGGACTCAAAGTCCTGGTCAACGATCCGCCGCTGGAGCGCGCCGGCGACCCAGGTCCTTTCGTCGCACTGGATGATCTGCTCAGAGAATCCGACTTTGTCACCTTCCACGTTCCGCTCAATCGCGAGGGGCCCGATTGCACCATCCACCTGCTTGGGGATGCTGGCCTGGCGGCGATGAAGCCCACGGCCGTCATGCTGAACACCTCCCGGGGGCCGGTTGTCGACAATGCGGCGCTCTTGACCGCGCTGCAATCCGGCTGGCTGCGCGGCGCCATCCTTGACGTCTGGGAGGGTGAACCCGACATAGACACCCGTCTTTTGGAGATGGTCAACATCGCCACGCCTCACATTGCAGGATACAGCCTGGACGGGAAGACGAATGGCACGACGATGCTGGCGGCCGCGGTTCGTGAGTTCTTCGGCTTCGAAGAGCTCTGGCAGCCCAGTCTTCCGGAACCTGCAGAGCCGACCATCGAAATCGGCGCACAATCCAGTTTCGAGGCCTTCCTGGCCGAGGCGGTGCGGCATTCCTACCCGATTCTCGAAGACGATGAACGGTTGCGCCGCTCCTTGGCGCTCCCTGAGGATCGCCGCCCCGAGTGGTTCGACCGTCTGCGCAAGGAATACCCCGTGCGGCGCGAGTTTCGGAACTTCCGGCTGAGTGCGCCGGAATTGCCCGAAGAATGGAAATCGTGCGCCGAAGCGCTGGGATTCCGGCTCTGAAGCGGTCGGAAATGGGCTAATCCGATCCAGTTTTAGCCAAATGGCTCGAAAAACCTCTTGGCCGGAAAGTTGCACTTAGCAATCCCGAGCGCCGGCGGCTCAGTCGGCTTTACAACCAGCACCGCACCGAGGAGGCGCGGGCATATGAAAGGAAACTCCATGATTTTTCGCATGAAAACGATCGCGGGTGCCGCCACTCTGGCGCTGATGCTCGCCGCACCGGCGCTCTCGCCGGCCCAGCTCGGCTCCGTTGACAAGGTTCCCGAGTCGTCCATGGAATCGACACTCCAGGAGAAGCTCCCCGAGATCTCGCCGAAGAAGGCCCTTGAGGCTTTCGCTGGCAAGTACGCAGGTCTGGGCGCCTACTCCGCGACCGTCAAGCTCAGCGCTCTCGGCGGCGACGGCAAGCCGATGGATCAGTTCCCCGCACAGACAGCCGAGTTTGCCTACTGGGCGCCGAACGATCTCTCGATGGATTTTGACGCTCTCGACGTCACATCCACAGGCGGCGAGATGCTCGTCTCCCTCGTTGGCGAGAAGAGCGCCATGGTTCTGGACGTTCCCGAAGAGGGCGGCATCCAGGCACTGATGGAAGAGAATCCCCTCGTTGGTAACATTCTCGGCCAGATTCCGATTCTCGACATCGTCGTGAATGGGACCGATGGATTTGCCAACTGGAATGCCGAAGTCACCGAACTGGATTCGAAGCCGGCCGTTGCCTTGACGGATCCGGAAGACGGGACACACACGCTCTTCATCGATCCACTCAGTGGTTCAGCATTGCGCTCGCAGCTCTCCATGGGCAACGGCGGTCCGAAGCTGCTCGTTGAATACGACGACCAGGCGTTTGGCGAAGACGTCCCGAAGCCCGAGCTTTCGACGGAGATCCCCGAGGGCTACGACGACATCACGGCGCAGGTCGTTGCCATGATGAAGGGACCGGATGAGCTGATCGGTCAGCCCGCACCCGACTTCACGCTCAAGACGATGGAAGGCAAGGAAGTCTCTCTGGCCGACCAGAAGGGCAAAGTCGTTGTCATGGACTTTTGGGCAACGTGGTGCCCTCCGTGCAAGAAAGGCATGCCAATCCTTCAGAAGGTCGCCGACGAAATGAAGGATGAGAACGTTGTCTTCTGGGCAATGAACACGGACCAGGATCCGATGGAAGAGCGGAAGGCGAAGATTGTCGATTTCACTTCCAGCAATGACATCACCATGACTCAGGTCATGACAGGCGACGACGAAGACCTCATGACGGATTACCTCGTGAAGTCTATTCCTACTACGGTCATCGTCGCACCCGATGGCAAGATCGCCAACGTGCACGTTGGCCTCGTGCCGGATCTTGCGGACGTTCTGCGTGAAGACATCAAGTCCGCGATGGAATCCAAGTAAGCAATAGCCGCAGTAGCATTTGGCAACTCGCCCCGGTCTCGGCCGGGGCGAGTCGTCGTTAAAGCAACGAACCCGCCCGGGGGGAGTGGGCGGGTTCGTTTGGCGGAGAAACTGCAGCACCCGAGGAATCTCCGCACGAGGGAAACTATTGAATCAGAGTTGTTCTTCTTTCACATCCGAGGCCCAAATCCCCATCAAGAATCCCAGGGCCCAAATCAGGATCACTACCAGGACTGCCAGCAACTTCTCCATTCCGTGGAAATCCATCGTGGGACTCCTTTCCCATTATCGCATCGCCACTTCCGCCCACTTGCTGATATTGTTCGGAGCATTCACGCGTAGCTCCGTCTCTCCCTGATAGATATCCACTTCTCCGAGTACTTCCAAGGTCGCGCCGATTTCGGGGCGCGTTTCCGCATTCATAGCATCGGCCACATTCGACCAATAGACAACATGGATTGTGCCGCTGTCGTCCTGGAGGTCCACGCGAACCGGCGCAGTCTCTGAGCGCGGCTCAACGATATTGGTTACCATTCCGCGAACGCGTGCATCGGAGCCGATCGCCTTCGAGGCGATTGCACTGATGGGTTCAGGCACCAGCAGCGATGCGCCGCCGGGAATCGGTGTGACCGTGGGCGTCGGGCCAACTGTGATCGGGCGAACAACCGCGGCTCGTGGTGTTGCTTCCGGTTCTTCGGATTCTTCCGCTGTCGGTTGGCCATCGAGAATCTTGATGTTCCATGCATTCGGCAAGACGAGGTCGACACGTTCGCCGGCATCCTTGCCCTTCACGAAGATCTCCACAAAGGTGCCCGGCTGGATCTCGTCGTGGAACTTCATGTTGTTCCAGGTATCGCGATCGACACGCACCTGGCGCGTGCCGGTTTCATCTGCCAGTTGGAGCCAACAGGGCCGTTCCGATTGAGGCCCTGGATTGATCACGCTGTTCAATTTGGCCCGCAGGAAGTAGGTGGCTCCCGGGTACAAATTGTTCGTCTGGTTCAAAGTCGTCCACTGGATTGAAGGTGCTTCTTTCTTGGCAGCTTCTTGAGGCAAAGCGGCCAACGCCACGCCGGAGAGGGTCATGGTGCCGATAAGTCCCGCGGTGACAAGACTTGGGCGGATTCGGGGGAAGCGAATGCTCATCTTTCGGCCCTCCTTCATTTGGTTTCCCAGGCGGATCGCGCTCCGGGAGAGATAGGCAATGGCGGTATCCCTTTGCGACTTACAGACCACAACCCACCTGGAACGTACCAAACCGCCATTGCCATCGGCAGCCTGACGCCAGGCCGTTCAAGACGAACGAATGAACTATGAATTTTGCGTGAGAATCATCACTCGCTGAGAGGCAAAGAACGCAGAGTGATTAATCTGAAGCGATCACTGGAACCTGCTTGCAGCGATCTTGTTCTTACTCGCCACTAGCCACTAGCCACTGCACTTCCTACCCATCCTTCCGCGACCAATCGTACGGAATCTCTCCGCTGTGGGGGGCGACGCGGTATTCGTCTGGCTCTTTGTAGTTGTAGGTATTCGTCGTCGTGTTGATCACGATCGCCTCGGTGTCGCTGATGCACTTGAAGCCATGATACACGAGAGCGGGGATCTCGACGATCATCTGGTTGTGTTCGCCGATGAAAAACTCATTCACTTCGCCGCTGGTGAGGGAGTCGGGGCGAGCGTCGTATAGGACGACTTTCATCATGCCCTTCACGCAGACGAAGTGATCCGTTTGGTACTTGTGATAGTGCCAAGCCTTCGTAACGCCGGGGTAGGCGGTCGTCATATAGACCTGCCCGAAGGTCACGTCCATGTCCGGATCGTCGCGGCGGAGCATTTCCATCAGGCGCCCGCGTTCATCGCAGTGCACGGTCAGTTTGTGTGTCTTGACACCTTCAATCATCTCTCGAACCTCGATCGCAAAATCGTCAGCCGGCGTTTGTTGCAAACGCTCGGGGCGGCGTCAACTCCAGGCAGTCTTGTTGAGTGGAAGAAGGGGAGGTCATCCCGTCGGGATCGCATCCAGGCTCGGATCGACCGCCAGGTGCTTAACGAGTTCCACGCGATTGCCGCGGCCCTGGTAGTTCACTTCGTCGAAGAATGCACGGGTCAGGAAAATCCCTCGCCCATTCAGGCGTTCGAGGCCGTCCTCGGAAAGCGGATCCGGCAAGTGCTCATAATCGAATCCGGGCCCCTCGTCCTCGATCACGCACGTCATGCAACCGTCTTCGATCTCGTAGTGGATCTTCACAGTTCGCTCGGCCAGCTTTGGCTCTTCCATGCGCTCTTCGATCAGTTCGGTCAGACGGAACTCGCGCAATGCAATGGTCTTTGTTTCCATGCCGATCTCGAGGTTTCCGTGCTCGATCGCGTTCCGCAGAATCTCCTCGAGGCCCAAGTGCAGACCGTTGATGTCCGCCTGTGGCCACTGGTCTTCCACCTCGCGCAGAATCCGATCCACAACCGGCGCGACCAGTCGCGGATTGCACGGCATTTCGATGTCAGTCGAGATCCGGCAGATGCACTGGTTGACCCGGCGCAAGTCTTCCTGCGACTGCACATTCTCGTCGTACTTCCCGAGCATATACATCAGGTAGTCTGGATTGATCGGCTTTGTCAGGTAATTGCTCGCGCCGTGGTGCAGCGCATCCAGCGCGACCTTCTCGCTTCCGAACGCCGTGACCATCACGACGTGCGCGTAGCGATTCATCTGGCGGAGTCGCTGACAGACCTCCAGGCCATCCATGCCCGGCATGCGATAATCTGTGAAGACGACGTGAGGGCAGTAGAGGCGAGCCTGTTCGAGGCCGGACTCGCCGTCGTAGGCGACGCGAACCTCATGGCCAGAGGACTTCACGAGCTCCGCCAGGATCTCCGCGTTGCTCTCGCAATCCTCGATGACCAGTACGCGCATCGTTTACCGTGCCCACGCCAATACTCTCTCGCCAGGCGGCGAGGCGTCTGAACCATTGCATCTCAATTGCTAGCGGGGGGCGTCTGTTGGGGAAAGCCCGAAATGGGGCTTCACAGGAAACTTTGGACAAAAAAGCCGGGAATTCGCTGCAAACCCCCGTCAATCGACCTCCAGACGGTGGCGGGCGACCTTTCCCATCGCATTCCTGGGGAGCTCATTGACCCTGGCGAAACGCCTTGGGACCTTGTACCGAGCCAGCCGATCAGCGCACCATGCGGCCAGTTCCTCGTCGGTCGCGGGCGACTCCGCGTCCACGATCCACGCAGCTGGAACTTGCCCCAGATCATCGTCGTCGACTCCTGCGACCGCGCACTCCTGCACGCCCGGGTGCGACTCAATCGCCTCCTCGACCTCGCGCGGATAGACATTGTATCCGCCGACCAGGATCAACTCGGAACGCCGCCCGCACAGCGTAAAACGGCCTTCTTCGTCCTGTGTTCCCAAATCGCCTGTCCGAAACCAGTCGCCATCGAAAGATTCGGCCGTTTCTTCTGGTCGTTGCCAGTATCCTGCGAACACATTGGGTCCGCGGACCTGGACTTCGCCATCGACAAGACGCGCTTCGACTTCGGGAAATGGGAATCCGACGGTGCCGGGCACGCGTGCCCCCTCGTACGGATTTCCCAGCAGCATCCCTGTCTCCGTCATGCCGTAGCGTTCGAGGACCTCGTGCTCGAAGCGCTCGCGGAAGCGGACAAATTGCTTGGGCGGAAGGGGGGCGGAACCCGAAACAAACAGCCGCATCTGAGAGAGATCGAATCGCTCCGGTCTTTCGACGGCATTCAAGCGAGCATACATCGTCGGGACGCCAAAGAACATCGTCGCTCGGTTCTTCTGAAGCGCGACGAGGACCTTCTCCGCGTCGAACCGAGGCAACACGTGCAATGTGGAACGCGTTGTCATCCAGCCGTGAAACGCGACGCCCAGTCCGTGCATGTGAAACAGCGGCAGGGCGATGACTAGAATGTCATCGCGCGTCCAGCGCCATGCGCTGACAATCGCGCGGGAGTTTGTGACGAAGTTGCGATGGCTGAGCATCGCACCTTTCGCCCGCCCTGTTGTTCCCGATGTCGAGAAAATCCCCGCCGTGCTTTCCGAATCGATCTTCGGTAGGACGACGTTCTTTGACTCCGTCCCCACTTTTTCCCATGAGAGAATCCGGTCATCCTCAGCGCTCGAATCGCCGACGAGAATGATCCGCTCGACGCACTCCGCGTCCTGCAGGACTTCCGCCGAGACCTGCCAGCCATCGCTGTCCGCGATAAAGAAGCGTGGAGTATAATCCTCCACTGCCTGGCGAATCTCGCCACTCCGATAGACCCTGTTCAGCGGATTGAAGATCGCGCCCGCTTTCAACGCGCCCAGGTAGGAAACCAGAAACTCAATTCCATTTGGCAGGAAGCAAGAAATGCGATCGCCGCTTGAAACGCCCTGAGCCACAAGGCCTTTCGCGAACGCATCGCTTTGTTTGTGGAGGTCTTGGAAAGAGTATCTTCGCCCTCCGATGAACAACGCGGGGCGGGTTCCTTCGGCCTTTGCGGCGTCGCGCAGCAAGTCGATCAGCGTCTTCATGCCTCGCGTCGTACCGCTCGCCGGATGTCCGGGCAAGCGCTATTGCGCCAGGGCGTCGGAGTCGCGCTGCAATGCTTCGGCGCCCGCACCGGTTACGGCCTGGAAGGTTCGCTGGGCGCCGGCCAACGCTTCCAACTGATCCGCCTCAGACAGCGGTAACGCATTCAAGCGATCGCGGAATGCCTTCCAGGTCTTGCGCTGATCATCGCCATACGGATCGAAGTACTCCGTGCCCTCAGTTTCTTTCAGATCGTGATTCCGGCGAATCGCCAGTGCCTGGTAGCGCCCCCCGTTTCGGCTGCCCTCCAGAACGTAGACCACGCCCGCCAGGAATCCCGGATCCTGGGTCGCCGCGCAATCGATGCAGCGAATCAGGTGGTCGACACTCGGACCCGGTTCGGCATCCAGGCTCCCGCCCCAGAACTCGACATCATGCGCAATACGGTTGGTGTGAAACTGCTCCGGAGCCAACAGTCCAGACAGTGCCGGGAAGTGTTTCTCGGCCTTGCGCCAGCAGGTTTCGAGGAAATCGTGAAGGCAATACAACTGCTCGAAGAACGCGGCAAGTTGACGGCGCTCGAGCTGGCCGCGCATCAGGAGCGTCTGAAACTCCTCCGTCTCGGCCTGCCGATGCAGGACATCCGTCTCATTCTTCAACATCTCTGCCAGCGCGAGATCCTTCTTCATAATCCTGGGCCCTTCGTTCCGAATTCAGTATGTTTCGGACTGAGATTCCTCGACATGGCGCTTGTGCCGAATCGCTTGCGCGTCCCGCAAGCGGTAGCAAAACCGTCGCCAGACTCGTTCGCATGGCATGGGCCAACGCAGGACCAAAAGAACCGCCGGAACCCATGGGTCCCGGCGGCAGTCAGTCGTTTTTCCAGTCTACTGGAATCACATCCCACCCGGCATGTGGTGCTCAGGTTTCGGCATTCCCGGCATTTGTCCAACCAGGGAGCCGAGGCGTTTCCCGACGTTTTCCCAGTTCACGATGTTCCAGAATGCTTCGACGTAATCGCCGCGCCGATTCTGGTAATTCAGGTAGTAGGCGTGCTCCCAGACGTCGATGCACAGCACCGGCACTACTCCCCACTGCGAGAGCAACTGATGATTGCGTGCCTGCAGGACCGTCAGGCCTCCGCCGGCCAACTGGTAGCCCAGAATGCCCCATCCGGAGCCCTGAACCTTCTTGGCCGCGGCGCTGAACTGGTCCTTGAACGGCTTGAAGCCTCCGAAATTGGCATCCAACTGCTCCTTCATGAAGCCCGTCGGCTCGCCGCCCGCATTCGGCCCCATGCTATCCCAGAAAACCGTGTGCAGGAAGTGCCCGGCGCCGTGGAACGACGCCTGGTTTGTCCAGTATTCGATCATCGAGTAGTCGCCCGACGCGCGCATTTCCTTCAGCTTCTCTTCCGCGTTGTTGAGGCCGTTCACGTAGCCCTGGTGGTGCTTGTCGTGATGAAGGCGCATCGTCATCGCATCGATGTAGGGCTCGAGGGATTCATACGGGTACGCCAGCGGCGGCAGAACCCACTTGCCGGATTCCTCGTCGTAGGCGCCGGGGAACAACTGGCGCATCATGGCCGGATGGCTCATTGGCCCATGGTGAGGGGAGTTATGGGGATCATCCTGGGCATTTCCAATGCCCGCCAAGGCGGCGCCGGCCAGCGCAGCTCCACCGGACTTCAAGAATTCTCTACGGTTGGTTCCACTCATTGGGGATCTCCTTCCAGGGAGTCGTCAGTTGGGAAACGCTTATACGGTCGGCGCGAAACCTCTATAGAGAAAGCCGCCGCCGGGCCGCATCTGCTCGCTTCCCCGCTCGTCGCCAGTGGAAGGTAACAACTTCTATTCCCGCCTCGAGTGCCCGTTCTGGCACCTACTCGCCGGTCTTTGGCGTGGCCAGCGCCGCCTCCAGTTCGTCCAGCGTCGCATATTCCTTCAGATCGGCGCCGTTCTCTTGAAGGAAATCCCGGAGCCGCAGGTCGAATGCCTCGCAGGCCTCTCGCAATCCATCCAGGCCATCCGCCTCTAGTCGCGCCAGCAAGTCGGGGAACCCGAGCGTTGTCAGGTCCTTCTCGTATTCCGCCAAGCTGTGGAAGTCCGAATGCCAGACGTCCGATTGGGCTTCCACCATATGCACGAGGACTTCGTAAATCGGCGACGTCAGGCGCATCGCAAATCGGTCTCCCCGTTCACACGCCAGCATTACGTGTTGCAGATCGGCCTTCAGTTCGGGGTACGCCGAATCGAAAACCTCACTCATCGTCTTCTTGCTGCGATGGACTTCTGCATGTTCCGCCAGCAGGAAACTGCGCGTTGCTCGCATGAGTTCTTCGCACTCTGCGACAATCTGTCGAGGCTCGATTTCTTGAATCAGTCGATCGACGATCTCGCTGAACCCATCCGGCAATCGCGACAGCGCTCTCACATCCTCCAGCCTGCGCGTGTCGACGACCTGCTGGTTGCAGACGCCGATACAGTGCAACATGTCATCCATGATGTGGCGCGCATGATGGTGAATCGCGAGTCGACGATCGGTATCTTCCAACTGTTTGAGCAGGTAGTACTCATAGCATGACTTCTGGAAGATCTCCTCCGCCTGGTTCAGTGTGTCCTTGCGCGCCTCCGGTTTCAGGCGATCGTTCAACTTCTCCTTCAACGCTTCGAACCGCGCAGCGACTTCCGGAGTTCGCTGATACACGATCTTCGAACGATGAATGATCGAACACGATACGTGGCCGTAGTTCGCAAGGTGTTCGAGCCGTGACCAGTGAATCGGATACAAGTCGATCAGCGTTCCATCGACCAACACGGTGATGTTGTGCCACGTATCGTTGCTCTTCGGAACAAACGAAACGTCGACATCCGAGTACGCGTGCGTGTTGCCGCGGATCTGCGAACCGTATTGAAAGATCAGATCGACTTCGTCTCCCAATTCGCGCAGCAGCGCATCCTTCATGATATTCAGAGCGCGTTCGATTTCAACGGACATGATCTCTCCTCCAGGCTTCGAGCTTCCATCCTCTCGCGTCGGTCGATTCGATCAAGGGCAAACGAACCGCTGCGATTCTCCATCCATCGGCTTGACGCCGAGCACGCTTCGCACGTTCTTTATAGAACAGATGCACCATCATCCTTCGAGGCGCAGTCCATGGGTCCGATTCCACTGCTGACCACCCTGATTGCCGTCGCCAGCGTCATCCTGATGTTCGGCGGCATGAACGGCCTCGCTCTGCCGATTTTCGCGGTGGCCGCTGTGATTGGGTGCCTTGGATTTGCCAAGCCTGGGAACGAGAATCCGCGAAACGGCCGAGTCCTGGCGGGGTTTGCGATTGCGATCGCATTCCTGCCGGTGGCGAAGCCCTTCATCGATCAGTTGGCTCTGCAGCGGCGCGAGGCCATCCGAGCGCGCGAGACGGCCCCACTCTATAAGGCGTTCGACACCAATGCCGCCGCCCTGGGCCAGCGCCTGGATGCTTTCGCCTCCAAATACGGTCAATATCCGGCGCTGGGGGAGAGCGGCGCGGCTCTTCCGATGTTCAATCCCGACGGCTCGCGCCTGGAGATCAATCCGGCGGACGTTCCGATCCTTCCGAAGGACCCGTTCGCCCCGGCCCGCGTCGTCCGCGTCGCCCCAGTCGGGAACCTGGGGGCTCTCATTATCAGTGTCGGGCAGGACGGCGTACCCGAGATGCCCTTGCCCCAGCCGGTGATCGACGCCCAGCCGAACGATCCGCTCGCGCCGTTTGCCCTGATCGGGCGCGATGTCCGTACGCTAACATATGATCCGACGAACGGAGCGCTTGGCCTGGGCGACCTGATGGCCTGGCACGGACGACAGGGGGTCACGCGGGATCAGGCCTTCAACCGCCTCGATGACGCCTGGCGGGACATCGATCGCCTGACGCCGCCCCCGCCGCCCGATGCGGAGTATCCGGGCATTCCGGCCTCGGAAGACGACGCTCTGACCGCCATGCGCCTGCTGGAGGACAAGAAGTACCTGGCGGTGGTTGGCGCTGCCAGCCGGGCCGTGGCCACACGCCGCCCGCATCCCAACTTCTGGGGGAACGAGGAGCTCTTCAGCGCCGATCTGAACCGCGGACTGGCCCTCTTCCAACTCGGGCATCCCCGCGCCGGGGCGGATCTGCTGATCAGCTACCTTGTGAATCGCCCGAACGAGCCGATCGCCCATTACTATCTGGGCGTGATGTTACTCATGGGTGGAGCGGACGCGAAGCTGGCCGCCCGGCACTTCGCCGCGGGCTTCCAACTCGACCCGAACAGCCCGATTGCCCCCCGAAGCGCCGCCGCTTTCGAGGCAATCGAGCGGAGCACGATGCCGGAATTGCCTCAGCCGGCCTACAGGACCGAAATAGAACAGAGTCGGAATGCTTCTCAAACCCAACAAAATCAGTCTTTTTTGGGCGGGAATTAAAAAAACGAAAAACGTGCGTTTTGGGGGTTGACTTCCCAGCCGGTGTGAGTAGGCTTCCGATCCTTGTGCGGCGACAGTAACGGCCGCTGCGCAGGGCTCCAGACACGGTCTCGGACAGGCTTCCAAGCCCCCGAAAAAAAATCGTGAAAAGAGCAAAAAAGGGGGTTGACTCAGGACTGCTTCCTGACGTTGACTTCCGGCCCCTCGACGGGATGGCAACTGGCCGCCCAGAGAGAGGAAGAACTCCCGAAACAGCTGAGTGTTACGAACGCAGCGCATCCGGGATATCGACAAAGTTCAACGGGCTCTGTCGATAGCCACAAGGCCCCCTCGGCCTCTCGAAGTATGAAGCACCGATGAGGGTTTTGAAAAAAGTGGATGAGCTTGCGAAATAACGCTTGACGCTGTTGCGAGGAATCGCCGAGAGTTCTTCGCCACGCACTGCGGGAAATAAACGCCCTGAGTGCCTGTTCTTTGAAAACTGAGTAGAGTGTGCAACCAGTTGGAACCTCCAACTGGAAGCCAGCAAGCAAGATTGCGCGAGGTCCCTAAGAAGTGTCTCGCAAGAGCGCTTCGACCTTTGTTGAAAACCTTGCAATAGTTTGTTCTGCCGTCGTCTTCGGACGGTGGCTAGACATACAGGATATCTTTCCAATGGAGAGTTTGATCCTGGCTCAGAATGAACGCTGGCGGCGTGGATTAGGCATGCAAGTCGTACGAGAAGCTCTTTCTTCGGATAGAGTGGAAAGTGGCGACCTGGTGAGTACAAGTTGGGTAACCTGCCCGGAAGTGGGGGACAACTCCGAGAAATCGGGGCTAATACCGCATGTGGATCGCAGATCCTCGGATCTGTTGTCTAAAGCAGTGATGCGCTTCCGGATGGGCCCGACTCCCATTAGCTTGTTGGTAGGGTAACGGCCTACCAAGGCAACGATGGGTAGGTGGCCTGAGAGGGTGGTCACCCACACGAGGACTGAGATACGGCCTCGACTCCTACGGGGGGCAGCAGTCTAGAAGCTTCGACAATGGGCGAAAGCCTGATCGAGCGACGCCGCGTGCGGGATGAAGCCCCTTGGGGTGTAAACCGCTTTCGATCGGGAAGAACGCCTGGATGGTGAATCCAGGTTTGACGGTACCGGGAGAAGAAGCACCGGCTAACTCCGTGCCAGCAGCCGCGGTAACACGGAGGGTGCAAGCGTTATTCGGATTTATTGGGCGTAAAGGGCGCGTAGGCGGCCGGGCAAGTCTGGTGTGAAAACGCTACCGCTTAACGGAGCGAATGCGCTGGATACTGCTTGGCTTGAGTACGGGAGAGGTGAGCGGAATACCTGGTGTAGCGGTGGAATGCGTAGATATCAGGTAGAACACCGGTGGCGAAGGCGGCTCACTGGCCCGTAACTGACGCTGAGGCGCGAAAGCGTGGGGAGCGAACGGGATTAGATACCCCGGTAGTCCACGCTGTAAACGGTGGATACTAGGTGTGGGGGGTCCCTATCCCCCTGTGCCGCAGCTAACGCATTAAGTATCCCGCCTGGGAAGTACGGCCGCAAGGTTGAAACTCAAAGGAATTGACGGGGGCCCGCACAAGCGG
>JAHLLQ010000004.1:300000-431957 GCA_020444065.1 bacterium
CGGATGATCGCGGAACAGGCGAGTCGACACCGGAATGAACTGCCGGCGCAGCGGATCGTCGTACGGGTTATCCCAATCCATCAGGCTGAGGGCGTACGGGGAAACGCGGACGGCCATCGGTGCCTTGGCGAAGCCCTTCTCCACGTCCTTGTGGAAGTCTTCGCTGATCACGTCGCGGAGCGTATCGAGGAGTTTCGAAACGCTCGTCACCGAGTTCTTGAGTTGCCAGGTGTGATCGTAGAACTGCTCCTTGCTGACATTCGCGTAGGCGGGGATTTTCTTCCAGAACTCTCCGCCGAGCAGCTCCCGATGGCGCAGGTCCGGAGTGGACTCTTCCTTCTGCGCAGTCCCCGGCGTCACGGGGTTCAGGGCGCTGTTATCCATCGTCATATTATGAAATCTCCTGAGAGTAATTTGCTCATATCTATCGAGTGGGAGTTTCTTCGGCCAATCCCGAGGCCAAAAAAATCCCCGCCATGCCGATTCGGCAAATAACGAGGCACTTAAGAGTGTCTTAAGGACCCCCGGTTTGTCAAGGTCAGCCCCGGATGATTCGATTGCCGAACCGCCTGTATTCGCTGGCCTCCGAGGGGGCACGCAAGTCCCCTGCCGCCCATTGGTAATGCTTGATTTCCGCCTTTCCAGACGGATTGACTCGATAACGGCCGCAATCGCGAAAAACCGTTGCCGCACAGTGCTTCCCAGGCCCAGGGTCGCCCTCGATCACGCCCTCGGGGGGAATTCCTTCATGCGCCGCCAGTCCTTCCATTCTCGCACACGAATCACTCTCAGCGTTGCCCTTATGGTCATGCTGGTCTCGATCGCGAGCGCTGCCCTTTCCACGCGGCCCATGGACGACTTCACGAGTTCCGTCACTGCGCCGTTCTTCGAGGCCCGACTGGGGGAGAATGCCTCGCTGGCCGTTTTGGTGTTCGATCCCGACACGGGTCGCCGATTCGTGGATTACAGTTCCACTCAGGTTCTCCGGCCGGCCTCGCTGCAGAAACTCCTCACGGCGGCTGCCGCGCTGGATGTTCTGGGGCCGTCCCACCGGTTCGTGACCAGCCTCGAAACCTACGGCGAGGTGGATGAGAAGGGCATTCTCCACGGCGATCTGATCATTCGCGGCGGGGGAGACCCAACGCTCGGGCCGCACTTCCAGCCCGATCCCTCGGACACCACCCGGGTCTTCCGCGAGTGGGCGGCCGACTTGAAGGCCGCCGGCATCCTGGCGATCCAGGGAAACATCATCGGCGACGATCGCCTCTTCGAGGGCGACCCCCACGCGATCGGCTGGGATCCCGTCGACTTCGGCGAGTGGTACGCGGCGGAGGTTTCGGCTCTCACGTTCAACGATGGTTGCATCGACGTTCGGTGGCGTGGCGCCGGTTCGCAGGGCAAGTCAGCTGCCTATAAGCTCAGCCCGCCCACCACTTACATGAACTTCGAATCCGGCGTGAAGATCGGCCGGGTTCCCGGCAGCCCCGCCGCGATCTCAAACTACCGGGCCGACGATCAGGGCAAAACGATTGCCCGTGGCCTGATCGATGCTGGAGCGGAGGTTGTCGAGTCCACCGCCGTTCGCAACCCGGCGCACTACACCGCTTACGTTTTCCAGGAAGTCCTCGCTCGGGAAGGCATCGAGGTCTCGGGCCAGGCCACGACGCCCTGGCCCGGCCAGGAGATCGATCCGCCTGGCACCGAGCCTTGGGTCATCGTTCGGCATTACTCGCCGACGCTGGCGGAGATCCTTCCCGCTGTTCTTGCAGGAAGCCAGAACATGTATGCCGAGACGATCCTCCGCGCCGTCGCCGTGGAGATGCGCCATCCGCCATCGTTCGACGGCGCTGCGGATGCCTTGACTAAGTGGGCGCAGCAGAACGGCTTCGCCCGAAGCGGATTTCTCGTCACCGACGGTTCCGGGCTCTCAACGTACGATCGGATCTCGGCTCAATCGATCGGCGAAGTTCTCGATTCGATGAGCGGCTGGGGCGAGAAGAGAGCGATCTTCCGTCAGTCGCTGGCACGAGCCGGCGAATCCGGCAGCCTGAGGGGCCGGCTTGCCGGACTGAAGGGGCGCTTCATCGGCAAGACCGGAACGCTGACCGGTACATCGAATCTGGCTGGCTATCTGGAAACGGAAGCTGGCAACGACTATATTGCTGTCTTCATGATCGACGGCGCCGCGGGCACCACCCACCTGCACCGCGAGGTGCTGGACGAGATGCTCGAACGACTGGAGGCGCGCCTGCCGTAACGATCAGGGCGCGAGGTTGTCGGGGTTGATGTTTCCTTCGGGGCTGCGTTGCGTGCGGATGATGTCGCCTTCGCTGACGGTGCCGTTCGTCGGATCATACAGACGCGAAGGATTCCAGATGCGATCCGGCCCCACACATTGCAGCCGCCAGTCGCCACTCCACTCAATAGCCTCGTCCCGATAACGATTCGCCAGAATCGGAAACGCGTCTCGCGCGGCCATCAGATCGCGGATGTTCTCGTACCCGTACCGCCGCCAGATTTCATCCGGGAAGTACGGCTCCTTGTCCCAGTTGCCTCCGAACGGGCAGCGCAGGTCCGCCGTCGACAGGTACGATATCGGCGTGCTCAGCGCATCCGGCACGTACCACCACTTTAAGTCCGCACCGACCAGCGGAGGAACGCCGCCGGTGAAGCCGCGCTCCAGCATCGTTGGAGGGGCATTGTTGTCCACGCGGTAGGACTCCAGGGCCGTGGCGACCGAACGCATATCGGCATGGGCCCGAGCGACCTTGGCGCGGGTCTGGGCCTCCAGCATATTCGGAACCGCGATCGCCGCCAGGATGGCGATGATCGCAACAACGATGAGCAATTCGATCAGGGTGAATCCGGTTCGCTTCACAAGCGCTCCCCCAAGTGTGACTGGCCCTCGTCATTCCGAAGGCGGCCGTGTTGTGGGCGACGGTGGACACGGGCACAACGGGAAAGCGCATGCGAATTCTGGCATAGAACAGCCCCAGAACCGGGCAATTCTGCGTGCCACCCATTTGACCTTGACAGGCAGCCTCCGCGTGTCGTGAACATCGGCCTGTAAAGATTGAAAGGCTGACAGCCTTTCCAGACCAGACGGGGTGTAGATGCCCGATGGAAGCTGAAAATCAGACTCAATCTCAAGCCGATCCGCTCGACAAGGTCGTGCGTATTGGCCAGTTGATGGACTTGTACGGTGGTCTGTTGACCGATCGGCAGCGCCTGTTCGTGCAACTTCACTATGAGGACGACATGTCCTTCGGCGAAGTCGCTCGTCAGCACGGCGTCTCGCGCCAGGCCATTCACGATGCGGTGAAGCACGCCGAGCAGAGCCTCGAAGACTACGAGTCGAAGCTCGGTCTGCTCGCAGGCGGCGTGACGCGCCCGACCGGCGCCGCGGCACAAGATGCCCGCGAGAGCCAGAGCGAAGGTGCCACAAGCGCGGGCGCAGCCCTGGCCGGCGACCAGGTCCCCGCCGTGAAGGAGGCCGCCGAGCGATTGCGCGCGATCTTCCTGAAGCTGCGCAGCAGTGGCGGCATCATCTACAATGCCGAAGGCATTACACGAGAGATCGGCAGCCTGGCCGACGAGTTGGAAAAGGTCGCGGCGAGCGGCGAGTAACTTAGAGACGGAATCCGTAACGCATGTTTGAATCGCTTGGCGAAAAGTTCGAAGGTGTCTTCAAGAAGATACGGGGTCAAAAGACCCTGACGGAAGACAATATTAAGGACGCCCTCCGGGAAGTGCGCATGGCGCTTCTGGAGGCGGACGTCAACTATCTGGTCGTCAAGGATTTCGTCGCCCGGATCCGCGAGCAGGCGGTCGGCGAGGAAGTCGTCAAGGGCGTCAATCCCGCCCAGCAGTTCTTCTCCATCGTTCACAAGGAACTTGTCCGGATGATCTCCGGCGCCGAGGAAGGCGAAGGCGCAGCGGATTTCGAGATCGAACCGGGCAAGGACAGCACGATCCTGATGCTCGGCCTGCAGGGCGCTGGCAAGACGACGTTCTGCGGCAAGCTGGCTCGTTTCCTGGCCGACAAAAAGTGCAAGCCCATGCTCGTGGCCTGCGATATCTATCGTCCGGCCGCTATCGAGCAGTTGAGGCAAGTTGGTCACTCGCTTGGCTATCCCGTTTTCGAGATGGGCACCGATCACACGCCCACGGAGATTGTCGCCGAGGCTCGCAAGAAGGCTCGCGAATCCGGCCGCGATGTCCTGATTGTCGATACAGCCGGTCGTCTGCACATCGACGAAGTGAAGATGGATGAGCTGTGTGATCTGCGCGACCGCCACGCGCCCGACTACACATTCCTTGTTGCCGACGCGATGACAGGCCAGGACGCGGTGAATTCCGCGAAGGCCTTCAGCGAGGAAGTCGGCATCGACGGCGTTTGCCTGACCAAGCTGGACGGCGATGCCCGCGGCGGTGCGGCGCTCTCGATCAAGGCCGTGACTGGCAAACCGATCGTCTTCGCCGGTATTGGCGAGAAGTCCACCGATCTTGAGCGTTTCCACCCGGATCGCGTGGCGCAGCGCATCCTCGGCATGGGCGACGTCGCATCGCTGGTCGAGAAGGCCCAGGAGGCCATGGACGAGAAGGACGCCATGGCGCTGCGCGACAAGCTGGGAACCGGGCAGTTTAACTACAACGATTTCGTCAAGCAGATGAAGACGATCAAGCGCATGGGATCGCTGAAGGGCCTGCTGGGGATGATCCCCGGTCTGGGTGGCATGATGCGCGGGATCGATGGCGATCTTCTGAGCGGCGAGCTCCGGCGCGTCGAGGCCATGATCCTCTCGATGACGGTTCAGGAACGGGAAAACCCGGACCTGGTGCGCTCCGAAGGCCACCGCCGTGACCGCATCGCGAAGGGCTCCGGCCATACGCTGAAGCAGGTCAACGAGCTCGTGAAGCAGTTCGAGCAGATGCGCGGCATGATGCAGCAGATGGCCGGCGGCGGTCTGTTCGGCGGCTTGAAGGGGATGATGGGCGGAGGTGACGGCGAAGATGCCCCCGAGATGCCCGATCCGTCGGAGATTCTGGCCGGCGGAGGCGGAATGCCTCCCGACATGGGGGACATGCCCCCGATGCCGCAGCCGGGAACTCCCGAATTCCGGAAGTACCAGAAGCAGATCAAGCAGATGAAGGCCTTCGAAAAGCAGGCCGCACGCCCCTCGCTGAAGGCCGCGCGCGAGAAGGCCAAGAAGCGGAAAAAGAAGAAATCCCGCCGCTGATTAATGCGGCTTTAGATTTGAAAACACACAGCTTAGGCAAGATGCCGAGAAGCAATTCCAAAGGAGACAGTACAGAAGATGGTTAAGATCCGTTTGACCCGCGTTGGACGCAAGAAAGCCCCCTACTACCGCCTGGTCGTCGCCGATTCGCGGCGCGCCCGTGACGGCAAGTTCATCGAGATCATCGGCCGCTATCAGCCGCTGAACAAGAACACCGAAGAGCAGATCGTCTGCGAAGAAGAGCGGGCTTTGTACTGGCTGAACAACGGCGCCCAGCCCACGGAAACGGTTCGTGCGCTGCTTCGGAAGCTGGGAATCTTGAAGAAGTTCCACGAGGGCAAGGTTGAGGCTCGCAAAGCGCGGGCTGCCGCCCAGGGATAAGACCACGCTGAAGCTCCGGCCGCGGGACCCGCAAGACGCGGTTTTTTCTTGCAGCGGTGGCCCCGGCCGGGGCGTCATCGGCGTACGCATTATAGCGTCAGGAACTCTTCCCGCCCTCGATCCTTTCGCACCTGCCCCAGGAGGCTGACCGATACCATGTACCAAGAACCAGATCTCAAGGACCTGATCGAGTTCATTGCCAAGGCGCTCGTGGACGACCCCGAGAACGTCAGCGTCTCGGCTGTGGAGAGCGAGACCAGCGTCATTATCGAATTGAAGGTCCATCCCGAAGACGTTGGCAAGGTCATCGGAAAGGGCGGCCAGACGGCAAAGGCTCTTCGCAAGATCCTCAGTGCCGCCGCGACCAAACATCGCAAGAAATCACTTCTGCAGATTGTGGAATGACCCCGGACAATCAATCTGATCCGTGGGTGGCCGTGGCTGTCGTCCTGCGGCCCCACGGGTTGGACGGAACCATGCGCCTCAAGCCCCTGACAGGCCAGGATGACGACCTTCTACAGGTCGGGATTCGTCAGTTCCGCGTTCGAAACAAGGGACGCGTGATGGACGAGCCGCTCACTCTCCGTGACGGCACCCTGCGTCAGGGGCTTTTGTACGTCCACTTCGAAGGCATTCATGATCGAACTGCTGCTGAGAAGTTCACCAACTGCGATCTTGTGATTCCCGAAGACGAGCGTTGGGACTTGCCCGCGGGCGAGTACTACGCCGACGACCTCGTTGGTCTCGAAGTTCGCGATGAGGCGGGCAAACCTATCGGCAAGGTCCTCCGCGCCGACAACGGATCTGCCCACGATTATCTTATCCTGAGCCTTGAAGGTGTGAAGGCAAAGGAGACCATGCTTCCGCTGCTTCCCGACTTCGTTCCCCTGATGAATATCGCCGATGGGTTCGTTGAAGTCCGGATTCCGGAAGGACTGTTGGATTGAGCCGATGATCGTTGCCTTTCTGAAAGCCCTGCGGCCCAAGCAATGGGTGAAGAACCTGCTCCTGTTTGCGGGCATCGTGTTCGCCCGGCGCTGGGACGATCCCCAGATGATTATGAATGCCGTCATCGGCTTTGTGGTCTTCTGTGCGCTCAGTGGCGTCGTTTACATTGTCAACGACATCATCGACGTCGAGCAGGATCGCAAGCATCCCAAGAAGTGCAAGCGCGCCATTGCTTCCGGGGCGATTTCGCCCGTCGCGGCGGGCATCGGCGGAGCAATCCTGGCCACCATCGCGATCGGTTACAGTTTCCTGTATCTGCCATTGCCGTTCGCGATTCTGGCAGTGACCTACTTCATCCTGGTCTCGCTTTACTCGCTGAAGTTGAAGCACGCGGTCGTGCTGGATATTCTGCTGATTGCGCTCGGATTTGTTTTGCGGGCGCTGGCCGGCATCGAAGTCATCCGCATCGAAGGCGCCGTGATCGAGGTGACGTCGTACTTCCTGCTCACGACGCTTTTCCTGGCTCTTTTCCTGGCCATTGCGAAGCGCAGGAATGAACTCGTGATGCTGGGCACCGGCGCTGGCAGCCACCGCAAGGTTCTCGAAGACTACTCGACGGAATTCCTGGACGTTATGCTGACGGTTGCAACCGCCGGCACGCTGTTCAGCTATGCCCTCTGGACCACGCAGGGCCAGTTCGCCACGGGCGGATCGGAATCCGGGAACGGCAACACGTACCTGCTTGTCTTGACGCTGCCGTTTGTGCTGTACGGGATGTTTCGGTATCTTTGGCTGGTGTTCAAGCGCGACGAGGGGGGCGCGCCCGAACTGCTGTTATTGGAGGATTACCCCCTTCTGACGACCGTCGTGCTTTGGATGATTACGGTCGTTGCAGTCCTGGCGCGCCTGCGCTAGGCTGCTGAACTCAACGGGGGAAGCGGGATCGTTTCACCCTCTGAATCTTCGACCCGTAACTGGTAGAGGCAATCATGAGTGAGAAAATTCGCGTTGGCGTAATCGGCGTTGGCCACCTGGGCCAGCACCACGCCCGCATCTACGCAGAAAGCCCGAATGCCGAGTTGCTCTACGTCTGCGATACGCATGGCCATCAGGGCCGCACCATCGCACGCAAGTTTGGCGCAAAGGCGACGAAGAAATACAGCGACATGATTGGCAAGGTGGATGCTGTCAGCATCGCGACGCCCACCGTTAGCCACTTCGATATTGCGCACGAGTTGCTCGAGAGCGGCGTTCATTGTCTCGTTGAAAAGCCGATCTGCACGACCGTTGTGGAAGCCGCGAAGCTCTCCATCCTGGCCGGGCAGAAAAACCTGATTCTTCAGGTCGGCCACATCGAGCACTTCAACGTCGCGGTCCAGCGATTCAAGGAAGTCCTGACTCAGCCGCTGTTCATCGAATGCCACCGCCTCGGGCCGTTCAACCCGCGCGTGAAGGACATTGGCGTCGTGCTCGATCTGATGATCCACGACATCGACATCATCCTTCGCATTGTGAACTCCCCGGTCGAGCACATTGAAGCGACCGGCGTCGCGATTCTGACCAACAAGGAAGACATCGCGAACGCTCGTATTCGTTTCCAGAATGGTTGCATCGCGAACATCACGTGCTCGCGCGTCACGCCGAAGCCAATGCGCAAGCTGCGCGTCTTCCAGGACAACGCCTACATCTCGCTCGATTACGCGAAGCAGACGATGGAGATCCACCGGCGCTTCGAGCGCAAGGGCTCGCTGAAACCGAACGAACCGCGCTACTACATCGAAACCGAGAAGAAACGCGTGAAGCGCAAGGAGCCGCTCAAGCTCGAGCTCGAGCATTTCCTGGATTGTATCCGCCAGGGTCGCACGCCGCAAACCACCGGCGAGCAGGCAATGGAAGCGCTCGATATCGTCATCAAGATCACCGAGATGATCCGCCAGACGACAGTGCCTTTCATCGACGTTCCGGCGGTGCCGCCGCCGACCGAGGAGAGTGGCGCTTAGGCATGACTTCAAGCCGGCGCGCGACCGATTATGGCCACCGACGACCCCAAGCAGCGTGAGATCCGCCTCTTTGTAATCGCGGGCGAGAATTCCGGCGACATTCACGCCGCGAATCTCTTCCGTGGTCTGAAGCGGATCTACCCGCGCTTCCGCGCGTGGGGACTCGGTGGGCCGCAGATGGAAAGCGTCGGCGTCAAGCTGCGCGCCAACATCGTTGAGGACCTTGCCATCATCGGCATCGTCGGCGTGATTACGAACTTTCCGGAAATCCGGCGCCTCTTCAACGACACGGTGAGGTTCCTCGAGAGGAAGCGGCCCGACGCCATTCTTCTTGTCGACTATCCCGGCTTCAATATTCGTATTGCCCGCGAAGCGAAACGCCTTGGCATCCCGGTCATCTGGTACATCAGCCCGCAAATCTGGGCCTGGCATCGCAGCCGTCTGTATACATTGGCGAAACTCGTCGACAAGATGATCGTCATCTTCCCGTTCGAGGTCGGCCTTTACAAGGAAGAGAATGTCGACGTCGTGCACGTCGGGCATCCGTTGTTCGATCTTGTGAAGATCGACATGACGCGCGAGGAAGTTTGCGCCGAGTTCGGCCTCGATCCGAATCGCCCCATCATCAGCATTGTTCCCGGCAGCCGTCGAAAAGAAGTCGATCACTTCCTGCAGTTGTTGCTCGAGGGCGCCCAGCGTTATCACGAGATGGTGCCGGATACGCAGTTCGTGATCATTCGCGCCACGACCATCGCGCGCGAACAACTTGAGAAAGTCATCAATCGCGTCGAGCTCGACTTCGAGCCCGTGATCGTTGATCGTCTGCGCTACAACATGCGCAACTGGTCTGACTTCTCTTGGGTGAAGTCAGGCACGTCGACGTTGGAAGCCGCGATCCTTGCGGCACCGATGCTGATTGTCTATCGCGTGAACTTCCTGACCTGGGTGATCGGCAAGCAAGTCTTCTCTATCGGTCACATCGGATTGCCGAACATTGTAGCCGGTGATCGCATTGTGCCGGAACTCCTGCAGGATGAATTCACCCCGCGCAACCTGGCAGAGAAGACACACTTCTACATGACCAACAAGCAGGCCTACGACGAAATGGTCGCGGACCTGGCGGAAGTGCGTGACAAGCTCGGCGGCCCGGGTGCATCGGAGAAGGCGGCGCGCGCCGTTCTCGAGGTCTGCGGCGTCGACCCAATCGAAGCTCCCCAAGCGGAAAAACCCTCCCCTGAAAATCAAACTACAGACGAGATCGAGTAATCAAAGTTTCCCATGAGTAAGCGTCTCCCCATTGTTGCGATTGTGGGCCGGCCGAACGTCGGCAAGTCTACCCTGTTTAACCGAATCATTGGCAAGCGCCGGGCCCTGGTGCATGACCAACCGGGCCTGACCCGCGACCGGCATTATGGTCATGCGGTCTACCGCGAGCGTCCCTTCACCGTAATCGACACCGGCGGCTACGAAGATGCGACCAACTCGCCGATGCTGACGCTGATGCGCGAGCAGACCTTGATCGCAGTTCAGGAAGCCGACCGTATCGTTTTTGTAACCGAGAACGAGATCGTCAACGATCCGATCGATCAGGAAATCATCGAACGCCTGCGCGCTTCGGGAAAGCCCTTCTACCTGGTTGTCAACAAGTCGGACGATCCGAATCGCCGCCTCCAGGCGATCTCGGACTTCTCGCTCTACGGTCTGGACCAGGTCTACCCGATCTCCGCGCTGCACGGCGAAGGCGTCTTCGATCTCCTCGATGATTTGACGGAGGAATTCAGCGAGCGCGACGATGAGGAAGTCGACCCGCGCAAGGGGCCGATCAAGATCGCTCTCGTCGGCAAGGTCAACGTCGGCAAGTCAACCCTCGCCAACCGTCTGCTCGGAATGAATCGCATGATCGCGTCGGATATTCCCGGCACGACGCGCGACTCGATCGATTCGGTCGTTCGTGTCGATGGCGAAGAATTCATCCTCATTGACACGGCGGGCATTCGGCGGCGCGCCAAGACCGAGAAGGGAGCCGAGACGCTGTCCGTGCACTCCTCCTTTGCGGCGATCGATCGAGCCGACGTGGCGTTGCTGATTCTCGATGCGACCCAGGAGATCTCCAACCAGGATGCCCGGATCGCCGGCTACATTCTCGAGGCCGGGTGTGCATGCGCGATCGTCCTGAACAAGTGGGACGCCGTGAAGAATCGCGACGACTACGGCAAGTACATCCAGAGCGTGCGCGAGGAGTTCAAGTTCTTGCGCTGGGCCCCAATCTTGACAATCTCGGCCTCCACTGGCCAGCGCACTCATCGCATCTGGGAACTGATTCGCAAGTGCGCCGAGAATTACCGCCGAGAGATGTCCACCTCTGATTTGAATCGCATCCTCGAACAGGCGAAGGCCCACGTTTCGCCGCCCATCACCGGGCGCAAGGCGCTGAAGATCAATTACGTCACGCAGACCGGCTACTGCCCGCCGGCCCTCAGTTTCTTCGTGAACGACCCGGACCTTCTACATTTCAGTTACGAGCGCTACCTGCAGAACCAGTTCCGTCGCCAGTTGGACCTGGAGGGGACGCCGCTGCGCTTCCGATTCCGCCGCAAGGGGAAGGACCGACTTCGCGAAGATTCTCGCGGTCCCGCGAAGGCTCCCCCCATGCAGCGCGTATATGATTTAGACGAATCGGAATTCGAAGCCGGCGTCTACGAACAGGAAGACGAATAGACTGGAGGGTGCACTTATGAAGCGACGGTTTGCAATTCTGGCAGTTCTCGTACTGACGGCATCAATGCTGTCTTCTTGCGCCGTGTTCTACTACGACCACGTGATCCTGAAGGACAACAAGCACGAGCACTACGAGTTCGGCTTGCTGGGTTTCCCCGAGGATAAGGTCGACGATCACGGCCCGGGCGGGCTGGTCCCGATCTACCGCACGACAAACCCCGTTGAGGAAAACGATATTCCCGAGCACGCCTTTTGCCATGACAAGGACGCCCACGAAGAGGAGTAGTGGGCGCTGGCAAGATTGCCCCATACTGAATCTGGGTTGGTGAGGGTCTTGCTGCAAATTGGGTCGGGACAGTTAGAATGGCTTTGAACGTTTCCGCGATCAACAGTGTGAATCTGCATAAACTCCTGCGTCGAACGCTGGAGCCGATCGCCTATGCTTCGGATGCATCATTCGTGAAGCCGAGCAACGTGACGCTGTCGCTTACCGATCGCTGCAACCTGCGCTGTCCGACCTGCTGTTTCTGGAAGACGCCTGACAGTGTCAAAGAAACCGAGCTGACGCTTGACGAAATGGTGAAGCTGCTCCGTCAGCTCCGTGAATGGCTGGGGCCATTCGAGTTAGGCCTGACAGGTGGCGAGCCGTTCCTGCGCCCGGAGATCTTCGATCTGCTCAACGAGGCCGACAAGCTGGGCATTCGCACGATCACCGTCAACAACGGGAGCTTGCTTCCCCCGCGGCGGATTGAGCAGTTGAAGAAGACGCCGATTTACCAGATCAGTTTCTCTCTGAATCATCTCGATCCGGAGAAACACGACGAGACACGCGGCTTTCCCGGCAGCGCAGAGCGCATCTTCAAAGCCATCGATGAGCTCAATTACGCCGACAGGCACTTCCGCTTGACGCTGGCGACGATCCTGATGGGCTTCAACATCGATCACCTCCCCGAGATGGTGAAGTGGGTCGAGGAGAAGGGACTGGATGGCATTACGTTCCAGATCCTGTACTTCGAGAGCGGCAACGACGATTATGAGCCCGGATGGTACAAGAGCAGTCCCTTCTGGGATGACGATGCGGACAAGATTAATCGCGGCATGGATAAATTGATCGAGATGCGCCGGGGGGGTGCCCCGATCACCAACAGCGTCGAGCAGATGGAGTACATGCGCCGCTATCTGCTCAATCCCGAGGGCGAACAGGACATTCCCTGTAAGGTCGGCGTTGCGAACATCGACATCGAGCCCAACGGCGATGTGCGCCTCTGCGACGTCATGGAAACCGTGGGGAACGTGCGCGAGATGCACCCGCGGGACATCTGGAAATCCATGGCTGCTCGCCAGCGCCGCATCGAAATCCACGGCTGCAAAGCCGCCTGCCGAATCAAGACCTGCAACTTCCGCAAGCCCCTGACCGCAATCGCGCGGGATCAGCTCCTTCGAACGAAGTGACCAGGTTTCGACCGCAAATATCCTAAAAATATAGACAAAACTGGCGCCCTCCTTGCTTCAGGTATGATCCACGATCACCCGGAGCGACCCGATGCCGCGTTACACCTGCAAAACCCTGATGCCCGTCTCCGCCGAGGAGCTCTACGCCTGGCACACCCGGCCTGGAGCCTTCGAGCGGCTGACTCCACCGTGGGAAGACGTCGAAATCATTTCGCCGCCGGACGGCTTGGAGGACGGCAGCGAGGTAGTCCTTCAGGTTAACAATGGTCCCATCGGGGTGAAATGGGTGGCGCGCCATCACGGTGTACAACCCGGGCGGGAATTCCGTGATCGCCAGGTTGCCGGGCCGTTCGCCTCGTGGGAGCACCGTCACCGGATGATCCCGCGGGATGACCGCTCAAGCTACCTGGAAGATCAGGTCGAATATCAGGTGCCGTTGGGCTTGATTGGCCGGAAGTTTGCAGGTTCGATGGTGCGTCATCGGATCGATCGCATGTTCCGTTATCGTCACGAGGTCACACGTAATGACTTGCACGCCCATCTCAAGGGGGACGCCGAGCCGATGCGGATTCTGATCAGCGGTTCGACAGGGCTTGTGGGCGGCCGTCTCGTGTCGTTCCTGACATCGGGTGGGCACGACGTTGTCCGGCTTGTGCGTTCGCGGCGACCGGGGGACGAGAGTTCTCTGTTGTGGGATCCAACGACCGGCCTGTGTGACGATTCGTCCCGACTGGAGGGCTTTGACGCCGTCATTCATCTGGCGGGGGAGAGCATCGCCTCGGGTCGATGGACGGCCGCGCAGAAGCGCCGGATTGAGGACAGCCGAGTTCAGGGGACTCGAGTCCTGGCCGAAGCGCTTGCCCGGTGCGAGACGAAGCCGAAGGTCCTGCTGTGTGCCTCCGCGATCGGCTACTACGGCGACCGGGGGGCGGAGAAGTTGAGCGAATCTGCCGCACCTGGGCGCGGATTTCTGGCACAGGTGGCAGAGAAATGGGAGGCCGCGAGCCAGCCGGCAGCGGACGCCGGGATTCGCGTCGTGAATTTGCGGTTCGGCATGATCCTCAGCCCCAAGGGTGGCGCGCTGAAGAAGATGTTGCCGGCATTCAAGTTCGGCTTCGGCGGTCGGCTCGGTTCCGGGGAACAATGTGTCAGTTGGATCGCCCTCGACGACGTTGTCGGCGCCATTCATCATGTCCTGGGGAACGACCACATTTCCGGCCCGATTAATCTGGTTTCGCCAAATTCGGTCAGTAACAATGACTTCGCCGCGACGTTGGCGAGCGTCCTGGGGCGCCCGAAAGGACCGCCTGCGCCTCGGTTTGCGCTGCGCCTGGCACTTGGCGATATGGCGGATGAACTTCTGTTGGCAGGGGCCAACGTCCATCCCGTGAAGCTGCAGGAAACCGACTACGAATTTCTCTATCCCCGCCTGGAAGATGCCCTTCGGCATCTGCTCGGGCGATAGCATCTCTCCGCGAGGAAACCTTTCATGACCCCGAAGTCGCCCAAACAGAAGCTACTGAGCATCGGCAAGGTTGCCCGCGAGACGGGATTGAGCATCGACACGCTGCGCATGTGGGAGCGCCGCTACGGGGCGCCCCAGTCCATTCGGCTTCCGTCCGGGCACCGTCGATATGCGGCGGATGAAGTCGAGCGCCTGCAGATTGCGGCGAGGGCGTTGCAGGCCGGTTATCGTGCCAGCCAGGTTGCCGCGATGCCGCTCGACCAATTGCGCGCAATGCTGCGCGCAGGGCGTCGAAAGAGCGAACTGCCAACCTACATCACGGAATCCGGAAGCGAACTGGACCGGCAGGACCTGGCAGTGATCGAGGATTGGATCGACGCGGCCGTGCGGTTCGATGAGCTCACGCTGACTTCCGGGTTCCTGGAATCATGGGGGCGGTTGGGGCCGATGCGGTTTCTGCAGGAGCGCGCGGCTCCCTTTCTGAAGCGCGTCGGGGACAGTTGGGCCTCCGGCGAACTGTCGATTGCCGACGAGCACTTCGCAGGCGAGCGCCTGGGCGATTTCCTCTCTTCCATTTGGAGGCGACGCAACGAACAGACGATCGGGCCGAAGGTCGTCCTCGCAACTTTGCCTGACGAGTTGCATCATCTCGGACTGCAGATGGCGGCTACGGTCGTGACGCTGGCGGATTGCCGGGCCATCTATGTCGGCGCCTCCTCGCCCCCGGATGAAATTGCTCGAGCTGTTCGACAGTCGGGTGCTCCCATAGTAGCGATCAGCGCATCTGCGACGATGCCGAAGGCACAGGTTCGAGAGCATCTGACCGCACTCCGGAGAGAACTTCATCCTGAAGTGGAACTTGTCTGCGGAGGAGAAAGCGCGCCCGATCCTGGTGAGGTCCCCGGAATCACCGTGATTACTGTGCTCCAGGACTTTCAGGATTGGCTGAAAGCCCGAAGCGCCAGCGTACCTGCCTAGGCTTGGAGTCGTTCCTCCCCTGTCCTTGACAACCGCCGGTTCCTGATATGTACAAAGACGCATATCATTCTCTCTCAGGCATCGGCTCATGGCAAACAACAATGAGGGCGTTGTTCCTCCTGGCGATTTGACGGAGGACGCCGGCTTCACTTACGTCGGCGCAACCGTCACGGGCACACCGACGACTTTGCTTCCACGAATGGTGGTGGAGCGCACAGCCTCCTGGTGTTTGACGCAATCGACTTCCAAACCCTCGGGCTCGGGATCGACTGGAGCGCGGAGGAATGGTCCTTCGTATCGAATGATGCAGCGCCTCGGCCAGGGCGGAATGGGCGAAGTCTGGTCCGCTCGCCAGGAGTCATTGCATCGCACCATTGCGATCAAGCGCATTCGGGCGGGTCGCATCGAGTTTGCCGAGCAGGATGAAGTGGATTTCATTGTTGCCGGCTTCGAACGCGAGGCCTTCATCACGGCACAACTGGAACATCCAAACATCGTTCCGATTCACGATCTGGGTTTCGATGAGAATGCCTCTCCTTTGATCGGGATGAAACTCGTCGAAGGTCGTCCGTGGGATGATGTTCTGCGGGAAGACCTGGGTGCTCTTCCGTACGATACTTACCTGGCAAAGCACCTGAACATCCTCGTCGATGTGGCGAATGCGTTGGACTATGCCCACTCTCGACAGATCATACACCGCGATCTCAAACCCTCGCAGGTGATGCTGGGAAGCTACGGTGAAGTGCTTCTCATGGACTGGGGACTGGCCATCTTTTTGGGCGATCCGACGGAGTCCGAAAAGTTGGAGGGACATCCGAATGTTCTTCCTCTTCGCGAGGATGCTTCCTCGCCCGCAGGCACGCCGGCCTACATGGCGCCGGAGCAAACGCACGAAGATCCCAGCGAGTTGAACTACGCGACGGATATCTTCCTGCTGGGGGGAACGCTGTATAACATCCTCACGGGCGAGCACCCTCACAAGGCGCCCACGGCGCAGTTCGCATTTGTTGCAGCCAGTCAGTGTCGGATTGAACCTCCGAGTGTTCGCAAGCCAGACTTCCCAGTACCGGAAGAGCTGGATCGTCTCTGCATGGATTGTCTGCGCCCGCAGCCGAGCGAACGCCTCGAGAATGCGGGCCTTTTTCGCGAGCGGCTGGAGGCTTTCCTGACCGGCGAAACCCGGAAGGCGGAATCGCGGAGTATCACCGCGGATGTCGCGGAGCTCGATTTTACAAACGAGCAGCACTACCGTCCATTCAACGAAGCACTGAACCGTCTGGACAAGGCCAGGACGCTATGGCCAGAGAATCCGAAGGTGCATGCGATCGAGCAGGATCTTCTGCAGCGCCTCTGCGTCTTGGCGATCGAATCCGAAGATTACCGCTTGGCCTCGCTGCAGATTCCCCGTCTTGAGAATGCAAGAACGCGCGAGGAAATGCAGAACCGAATCGATCTGGCCGTTGCGACGAAGGCGCGAAAGGACAAGCAGAGGAGGCGCGCCATTGCGGCGGCGTTCGCCCTACTCATCGTCGTCCTTATATCGACGGCCTTCTTCCTCTCCGTTGTGCACCAGAAGAATGCGGTTGTGATGGCTCGCAACCAGGCCATGGCCGATCGTGCGGATAAGTCATACGATTTCACGAATGCCATGCTCGAGGAACTGACGCGCGACCTCGATCTGCAATCGGCCAGAGATCAGAAAATCGCCGAGAGCGTTGCGATGGAGGTCCTCAAATACTACTCGGATATGGACTTGAGTCGCGACGATGATGAGATCGCCGGATTGCTGATCATGACCATGGCAGAAACAGCCTCGACATTGTTCAGCCTCGGACGATGGGAGGAGGGCGAGAAGTTGACCAACCTCTGTTACCAGAAAGCGTTGGAGAGATTTCCGCCGGACTCGTATTATACTGCCCGCGCGTATTCGGCACTCGCCGAGGCGGCAAAGACACGCGAGGATACCGAGACTGCCCTGGAGATGTATACGAAGTCGCTCGAAATCCTGGAACTCTACCCTGATAGACAGAAGGATTTCCCGAACGGCGTTCGTTTGGGCAAAGCGATGGCACTTCTTGATCTTGAGGAGTACGATCAGGCGGAGGAGGAATTGCTGGAGGCCATTCATGCGGATCAGAAGCGTCTGGACGACGCGGAGACGATTGAGGAACGCAATGAAGTCCTCGAGGACCTGAGCTATGGCTACAACAACTGGGGGATTCTTCTGTCGGAAACCGACCGCCAGGAAGAATCCATCGCGAAGTTTGAAGAAGCAGTGCGTTTGAAGAGGCTCTATCGCGATCCGCGCAGTCCCGATCTGGCCGTCACCATTGCAAACCTGGGACTTCAGCACATGGAGCTCGGCCATTGGGAGAAGGCACGCGAGCTTCTGCAGGAATCCTACGAACTTCACCTGGGATACTTGGAGCCGGGAAATCCGGAATTGCAATGGATCTGCGAGAATCTGTTCTACGTGGAGTTCGATCTGCGAAATTATGAAAAGGCCGCCGAGTACGGCGAGAAAGATCTCGCATCGACCAAGTCAGCATACGGTGTCGTCCATGAAGAAACAGCCGATCTTGAGGAGGACCTTATTGACGCGTACGTGCGGTCTCGCAACTGGGAGCAAGCGGCCGCTCATCTGAAGGAGTACATCTTCATCGTCGACCAGTTGGACGACGAGGTTCGGCATGCCGTGCAGGCACGCGGCGACTACTACGCTGTACTGACGCGCCTCGGACGCGATCAGGAGGCGCAAGGAATCCAGCACCAGTGGGAGGAGCAGTATGAACGGCTGGATTCTGACTCACGCCGTGTCCGAGCTCTCTACTACAGCACGGAATATATGAATCCGGAGATGCACCACGACATGCTTGGGAAGATCCGCGACCGGATGCTGGAGATTGACTTCGACTCGCTCAGCGAGAGCAACCAAGGACGCTACCAGTCAGTGTTGATTCTTTATCAGGTTGGCGTTGCGCTGCAGTCGGAAGGTTCATCGAAGAGTGCGGAGGAATGGCAGAATGTGATCAATCTTTTCGATGAAACCGGAGAGATTCCTTATCGCGAGGAAATTGTCTGGATTGGAATCGCATACACAAGACTTGGGGACAAAGAAAGAGGGACGGAGTTGATATGGCGTTTCCTTCAGGATGAAGAAGAGATGCTGACTCCGCCGCTCGAATGGGCACTGATCGATCACGGACTGGGAGACATTCTCGCCAAGTGGGAACCTAAGCGACTGGCTATGCTTGAGGAAAGGGATGGCTAGTTTCGCGTGCCAAAATCGTAGACGACGTAGATGTCGCCCTTCTTGCCCTTGAACGCCGTGACAGCGGGATCGGGCAGCACACGATTCGGGCCGCCGGTCCATTCTTCCGTTCCCGGCCAGTCCGCTCCGGGACGTCCGTAAGTGAACTTGAACTCCATCTCTTCGAACTTCGTATCGAAGACCCAGAGGTGCCCGCCTCCCACGCGTCCCTTGTACTTCAGTGCAGTCGTGTTGGGCGTCCAATCACCGAGCGAGTGCGTGCTGCCGGCGATGAACACGAAGTGACCATCATCTTTGCGCCCCATTCTCACGATGAAGTGCAGCGGGGTGCCCTCCTCGATCTTCGTCTTCTCCCACGAGGACATCGGTTGCGCGTCGCCAGGAACCACTTCGTAGAACCACCGCACGTCGGCGGGCTCGACACGAGCCTTCAGGCGTTCGAGGCGCTTCCAGTATTCGACGCGATCCGCAACCGTCATGCACGGCGGTCCGATTTGGTCGTCGCTCCTCTTCCAGGAAATCGTATCCCAGATAATGTCCTGGTCTTCCTCGACCGAAGCGATAATCTGCGTGCCGTTTTCGCTGAAGCGCGCCCGCAGGATCGTTCCATTGGTTTCGCCGAGCGTCAGTATCTCGCGACCGCTGTCGGGATCCCAAATCTTGACCGTGCCATCCGAGGACGCCGTCACGACGCGATGATCGTCGGGACTGAAAGATGCGCTCAGGACCTCGTCCGAGTGCCCGGTCAGCAGCGCCAGTTCTTCTCCCGTCGTCGCATCCCACACGCGGGCCATGTGATCGCCCGATGCGGTGACTATCCGTTTGTCGTCATTGCTGAATGCGGCACTCGTAACCCACGAAGTATGACCTTCCAGCGAGACGAGCAGCTTACCGGTGATGGAATCCCAGATCTTTGCCGTCCGATCGTTCGATGCCGTCACGACGCGCGTTCCATCATTGCTGAACCTGGCCGAACGAACGCCTTCGGAGGAGTGCCCAGCGAGCGTCACGATCACGTTGCCTGTCTTCGTATCCCAGATCTTGGCGGTGGAATCCCAAGATCCCGTGACGATTCGTCGGCTGTCGGGGCTGAATGCCGCAGAGAGAATTCCGTGCAAGTGACCTTCCAGGCGGGCGATTTCGATGCCCTTGTCGAGGTCCATCACGATGGCCGGTTCCTCCGCGCCCTCCGGTCGATAGTGCGGCGAGAATTTGACCATGAACTTCCCGTCGGGACTCGTCACAGCCTTCTCGACCATGCGCGCGGAACGTTCCACAACCTGGCGTCCTCGAATCGCCGAGACGTTCCAGACGCGGGCCGAACCATCTTCCGACGAGGTCAGAATGCGCTCGTCGTCCGCGCTGACGGAAACCGTCACGAGCGGACCCAGATGCCCGCGCATGACGGCGATTTCGCTGCCGTTCTCCGCATCCCACATCCGGGCCGTCCTGTCCGCCGATGCCGTCAGAATCCGATCGCCCGCGTTGTTGAAACACACATCGCGCAAGGCATCCGAGTGCCCAATCAGAGTCTGCTGAAGCTGTCCGCTGATCACATCCCAGACGCGCGCCGTGCGATCGCGAGACGCCGTAACGATCTGCGTGCAGTCAGGACTGAAACTCACTCCGGTGATCCAGTCGGAATGGCCGACCAGCCTCGAGACCGGCTGGCCCGTCGTCGTCTTCCAGATGGCTGCGCTGTTGTCTTGATAAGTCGTTACGATGTAGCGCCCGTCGGGGCTGAACGATGCGAGTTGCATCAACGCAGATCGCTCCGGAACCGTGTAAAGTAACTTGGCCGTCTCGGAGTCCCAGACCTTCGCCGTGTTATCGCGCGACGCGGTCAGGATACGCGTGCCATCGGCATTGAACATCGCGCTGTTGACGACGTTGATGTGGCCTTGCAGCGTCATGATCTCGCGCTTCAGCGAAACGCTCCAGACTTTCGCCTCGCCGAACGACGTCAGGACAAGCCGATCTCCATTCGGGCTGAATTGGCCCTTCAAGCGGCAGTCAAACATGCCGGTGATTGTCGCCAGCAGTTCGCCAGTGCGCGTCTCCCAGATCTTGGTCGTATTGTCCTGGTAATTCGCGAGAATCATCTCGCCGTCGGGGCTGAGTGTCGCGCCTTCGAGGAATGCATCGCGGCGCAGCAGAACGAGCAGTTCGCGACCAGTGATTGCGTCCCAGACATGAGTCGTTCGATCCGCGGCCGCAGTCAGGATGCGCGCACCATCCATACTGAATTCTGCGTTCAACAATCGATCGCCGTGTCCGGAGAGCGTGATCAAATCGGGATGGCTGCGCCAGATGAGACGCCCCCATTCCCACTGGCGCAGATGGGCGGGTGCATCGAACAAGGTCATGCGCGCTACATCGTAGCGCCCATCGCGAATCGCTGAATCGGCGAACCCGATCGAAGCGAAATACTGCTCCTCCTCGGCGCGGGCCAGATTCTCTTGGGCCAGCCGACGTTCTTCTTCAGCCAGCGTGAGACTATCCTGCGCGATCTTCTTCTGCTCGATCGCCTGTTCCTCTGCAACTTCGGCGGCCTCACGCAACTGGGCCTCGCGGTGAGCGTTCAGTTTCTCTCGAACCGCCACGCCCATCATTCCGATAAAGATAATGCCCAGCGCCGTCATCATTGCCATTTTCAGACGACGGCGCTGGCGATGTTGACGCTGGATGGCGTCTTCTTCTTCGTGAATCCGCTGCTCGAGGGGCTCTTTATTCTTCTTGTAATACAGACCCCGCACGAGCGTCTTCGCCAGCGAGAGGTCGCCGTGTTTCAGCGCAAGTCGCGTGTGCGCCGCGCGGACTTCTTCCTGGAGAGAAAGCGCCGCCGGGTTGTTCGGCCAGAGGCTGGTCGCGCGCGCCAGGTTCTGCTCAATCTGCGCGAACTCGTCGTAATCGTGAACGCCGCTGATCGCCAGTTTGCGGCTGATGTCGCGAGCGATCTCGCGGCTCTCGCGTTGTCGACTCGCGCCGGTCAGATAATCCTCAACCGCCTCGCGGAATTCGCGCACCGATTTCTGCCGGGCTGTTGGATTGCCATTCAGAGCTTTGTCGATGATGGCGCGCAGCGCCTCCGGGCAGTCCTGCGGCAGAGGCAGGACTTCGTTCGTCATCGCCAGCTCAAAGGCCTCTTCCGCAGTTTCCGCTTCGTGCGGCGGAACGTTCGCAACGATCTCGAAGAGAATGGCACCCAGCAGGTACACGTCCGTGGCGAAGCCGAGTTCATTCGTATCTTCCGCGGTCTGCTCCGGCGCCATATAGACCGGCGTGCCGCACCGATTCATCGCTTTGTCGCGTGTTCGGAACTTCGGCAGGTTCACGCCGGCTTGCGTGTCGCCGGGGTCCTTCACACTCATTGCCAGGCCCCAATCCATCAGGAGCACTTCGCCGAAATCGCCAATCATCACCTGCTGGGGCTTCAGGTCGCGGTGGATGACATGTTTGGAATGCGCGAACTCGACCGCGTGGCAGACATCCAGCAGAACGCGCAGATGCCGCGACAGATGCAGGTCGAAATTGAAGTCCTTCTTCTTCCTGTCTTCCTCGATTTCGCGATCCCAGGGGCGGCCATTGACCATCTTCATGGCCAGCAGAGGACGCTCCGTGCCGTCCACTTCCGTGCGGCCGAGTTCATAGATCGGGATGATGTTCGGGTGATCCAGTTCGCCGGTCGTGTAGGCTTCCTGGAGGAAATCGCGAATGCTGCCGCTGGTCTGGCGCTTCACGGCGACGCGGCGCATCAGGCTCGACTGCCACGCCTCCCAGACTTCGCCCTGGCCACCTTGTGCGATCTTCCGGATCAGAACGAAGTCGGCCGGCGTCGCGTCGAATCGCACCGGCGGGAGCGACTCCATTGCCGCTACCGCGGAGGGTGACGTGTCGCGCTCGACGACAGTGACCGTCGCGCGCAGCGGCAGCGCCGTGTCTTCTTCCTCCTCCGCGTAGCCTTCCCGGTCGGATCGACTCCAGCTCAGAGTGTCCGATGGACGCAGCGCAGCCAACGTCTGCATCTGGTCCTTATCAAAAGGCAGACGAGAAGTGCGTCGATTGCGAGTCGTCCGCGACTTACGGCGCGCGGCTGCCTCCTGGTTTTCCGGACCCATCGGACGTGTCGATCCCCCCACTATGCAGCTAGGCCCCTACCGGCGCACAGCGACATAGAAGGATGTTCCAAAACCATCCGGGATGCAATCGTGTATTGCGTCGACTGCAGGTTCCGGCACCCCACAGGCGATTTTGGGAATCTCGGGAGGCTGCTATTCCGGGCAATCTTCGAGCAGGCGCTGCACAACGTCATAGATCCTCGGCACCTCATCGACAACTGTCCCGAAGCCTTCAAGCACCGGGGCGGGCTCGATTCCCCAGCCGACCCCGATGAAGTGAGCGCCTCCGCGCTGCGCGACCTTGGCATCCGGCAGTCCATCGCCCACCAGTACGACCAGTTTCGCCCCGAAGAAGTCCCGCAACTCGTGCAGTGCGGCCGGGTCCGGCTTGATCGGGACTCCCGCTCGTTCACCAAGCACGCGATCGACCAGATCAGACAGGCCAAGGTGGGCGGCAATCATCTGGACAAGCTCATCGGTCTTGTTGCTGAGCACGGACGTCTTTGCTCCAAGCCTGCGAAGGTCCAGCAGCAGCTTCTCAACTCCCGGATACAGGCGAGCGTGATCGACCGGGTGTTTTGCGTAGTATTCGCGCGTCTCGGCCAGGATCTCGTTCAACTGATCGCGTGCTTCCGGCGGGGTCGCGCGCTCGCACAGTTTGCGAAGACCATTGCCAACGAAACCGCGAATCGCTTCAATGTCGTGCGTTGGCAGATTGCGACGTGCCAGTGCCTGGTTGACGGAAGCGCGGATGTCTCCGAACGCGTCCACCAGCGTACCATCGAGATCGAAGACGATCAGACTGTCAGAGGGTTTCACGGGGTTCTATCCTTGTCGGTGAGTCACTCCAATCCTATTCCGCCGGACATCGATCCGAACGAGTACTACGGTACTCCGCTGGTCGACGAGAGCACCATCCCGTCTCCGGGCTCACGGGGCAAGGTGTTCAATCCGGTCATTCGGGCAGAGTTCCGACGTTGGCGTGCCCGTCCGTTTACTTATCTGGGAATGGTGCTGCTTGTCCTGGGCGCAATCGTCTACGCCTACCATGCACGGATCGCCGGCGGGCTTGTTATTCTTGCCGGCACTCCCTTCTCGCGATTTCTGAATCTCCTGATCGGACACGTCGTTCGGCCGAGCACTATTCTGCCCGCGATGATGGTCTGGCGCGCGCTGGTCAGCTTTCGCCCGATGGGCTTGTATAGTTCCTTCCGCACGACCTTCCTGACGCCGGGGGAATTCCTGTGGGGGATCATCGCCGTCCCGTTCTTTGTTTCCGCGCTGATCCTGATGGGATACACGGGCATCGTCCTCTCGCCGCGCTTCATTCAGAGCTTCTTCGCCCAGGAACCCGGGGCGATCGATTGGCGTCCTGTGTTTCAGGTCGCCGGGATTCTTGCCGAAGGATCGCTGAACGGCGCGTTGATCTGCTTCGTCGCGCTCTATCTGGGGCTGCGAACGAACGCGCGCCTCTGGGCGCTCTTTCCGCTGGTTGTCTTTATCCTGGCGATTCAGGCGGCAACGACAAGCCTTGGCGTCGATCCGATTTACAGTTGGCTGACGGGCGATTTCCGAAAGTGGCTGCTGAACCTGAACCTGGTCGATGATCCTCGCTGGGCGATGACCGCCTTCATGTTCTCGCAATACCTGATTCTGGCCATTCCGAAGCTCATCCTGTGCATCGTGATCTGGGGGATGACGACGAGGTTCCTGCACAAATCGGAGGAGTGAGTTCAGCGCTTTGCGCGCAACTCGCGGCGGATGAAGAAAATCAATTCGATGGCCGCAAACAGCAGGAAAGTCCCGGCAACGCCCTCGATGGACTCCTCGGTAGCGCGCTTGTACTCACGCGGAGCATCCAGTGTCGCCAACGTCTTGCCGGCGATCTGCGCCAAGATGTAACCGCCTGCCATGATATGCATCATGATGATCGGGGCACTCTTCAGGTTGCTGCGATAGAACGACCAGCAGTCCTTGAATTTGAAGATGGCGACAGCAAGCCCCGGCAGGGCGAAGGCAACGCGCAGCGTGTCGTAGACGATATCGAGCTCAAGCCCTTCCCAAACCCCATCCATTTCCCGATTGGCCGCCCAGAGCGCGGCACTTGTCAGGAAGATCATTGGGTAGGCTATGCGGCGATCGGCCTTCCAGGCCATCACTGTCGCAATGCCGAGGAGAATTGCGGCGAGTGTGAAGTTGACCGACTCCAGGACTTCGACCAGGCCATCCTCACGGAACGCATCGCGCAAATCGTCGCCCTCGTGCCTGATGAACCCGAGGATAACAAGAGAGACCATCCCGAGCAGATAGGCGGCGTAAATAAAGTACTGGGATTTTGGAGTCGCTTTGATTTCTGGAGAAACGTTCGCCTTCACTTCATTGCACCCGGCGTCTATTAGTTCGCGTCGGATTCAGGCCCGATCGACCGATCTTTCCACTCCCGGGCCAGTTCATCCGGCAGGGGATTATCCGAACGACGCTTCTTGCGAATCAGCAGAGCATTCCCGCGGGCCAGAACCTTTTCGCCCTCGGGGGACTTGCGCGAGACAATGGCCTCACCATAGCCCGTTGTGCGCCCCCGATTCAGGATACGCGCCTCCACCGTCAGTCTGCCGTCGCAGCATGAAGACAAGTAGGTGATTTGGAGCTGCGAGGTCAGGGCAATCTCCTGCGAGAGATCCAGCATCGCGTTCATTGCCTCGCCAATCGCATCATCCACCAGCGCCGCAATCAGGCCGCCATGGACAACGCCCAGCATCTGCAGGAATTCCGGCTTGATATCCACTTGCTGAACGCAATGGCCGGGCTCGTGCAGAACCGTGCGGGCATTGATGAAATTGAAGAAGTTCGTCTTCGCCATGCGTCTCTCTCCAACGTCCTCGCAAGTTTCGTTCGATTAAAGAAAGGCGGTTATCCTCGTACCACGATGTCCTTCAACTGAAACGCGCCGTATTTTACGAAATTCTTGAACTCGCGCATCGTCGAGACACCCATCAGTGTGCGCGCGACAAAACGCGGCCGCATGTAGAACCGGCGCAGTCCCCACGTACGAAGACGCGCCAGTTCCTCGATGGGGATCTTCGTCGTCGGCATGGCCGGCATTCCGTAGGCTTCCTTCGGAATCTCGCCGTCCGTCAGCAGGCCCTTCGAGACTGCTTCTTCGTAAAGCGCCGTCCCCGGGAACGGATACGGATAGAAGATTTCCAGGAAGTCGGGATCCACTTCCTTGGCGAAATCGATGTCCTTCTGCAGCGTGTCGCGATCGTCGTCAGGCAGGCCGAACAGCAAGTACATGGAGCGCTTGATGCCCGCTTCGCGCGTGATGCGCAGCGCTTCCCGCGCCTGATCGACTGTGGCCTTCTTGTTAATCTTCTCGAGGGCCTCATCGTCGCCTTTCTCAACGCCGAATGCGATGATCCAGCACCCCGCCTTCTTCATCCACTCCAGCACTTCCGGATTCACCGTATCCACGCGCGAGTTCGACGCCCACGAGATGTCCAATCCCTCGTCAATGATCGACTGGCAGAGGCGAATCACCCACTTCTTGTTTTGCGTGAACAGGTCACTGCGGAACAGGAAATTCCGGATCCCAAACTTGTGAACGCACTCGCGAATCTCGGCCATCACGTTCTCGACCGAGCGATAGCGATTCTTCAGGCCGCTGACCTGGTTCGCCAGACAGTAGGTGCAGGAAAAGGGGCAACCACGATTGGTCACCAGGGTCGTTTGCATCTGCTCCACGTCGGGGCGGATGTAGAGCGCGTTGTTTCCCAGGTGCCGGGCGGGAAAGGGAATCTCGTCCAAGTTGTCCGGCAATCCGCGAGCGGGATTCCGCACGATGCGCTCGCCATCGCGCCAGGTTACCCCCGCGACGTCGGCCGTTTCCATTCCGCGGGCGAGATCCAGGCAGGTCATCTCATACTCGCCGCGCAGGGCCAGATCGAGATCGGGGAAGCGCTCCAGGGACTGCACATCCAGCGTATTGAAGTGCGCGCCCTTTGCGATCGTTGTGATCGAGGGATCGACCTTCTTTGCCAGCGTTGCCGCCTTCATGTCGTCGTCGAAGGACGGCGTCGTGATCGAGAGAATCAACGCGTTGGGCTTAAACTCGCGCAGGTCCGCCTCCAGGCGCTCCCAGCCCCATTCCTCGCCCGGATAATCCACCAGGCGACACTCGACGCCTTCCTGTTCGAAGCACGCCGCCGCGTACATCAGATCGATGGGCGGGCGCAACGCGACGGTGCGGAGTTTCTCGATAGGGGTTTGACAGCGGTCTTCGCGGATAAATCGTCCCGTTGGAGGAACGATAAACAATGCGCGTTCAGGCTTCTTCATTCAAGCGGCGGATCCCTGTAAGTTCGGGCGCAAACCGACCGACGCCCGCAAACAACACCGCCGGACGCTATTGCCGTGCCCAACGGAGGTCAAGGACCTTGGTGCCCCGATTCATGGATGGTTTGCCGGAACAACAGACAAAACAAGAAGCCCGGGACATTACCCGGGCCCTGTTTCAAATCGATTCAATGGCATCTGCCTACATGATATGGCCGCAACTGGGGCAGCGCCGATCGCCTTTCGTGTCCGTGCCACAGATCGGACAGACGAGCGTATCGCCATCGGTAGCGCTGTAGGACCGTACCACGCGATAGACTCGCGTCTGGCCCTTCTGGTTCACCTCGATCTTGGGCTTCTCGGTGCTGGCGTGCTTGCCACCCAGCCCACCTTCGGGAATGGGGGTCAGGGCGCCGGGGGAGAAGAGCCGCTTCGTGCGCGGCTCGTCGTCTTCGCCCAGGTCCTCGAAGTCCTGCGCGGCCAACCGCTCCGTATCCGGCTCGGCATAACCGGCGTCCCGGTCTTCCTTCTGGGCCCGCTTCTCCTTTGGCGACTGCTCATGCCGGAGGCGCTGCAACTCCAGGGCACGCAACTGGTCGGTGGTCATATCCATCTCCTCCTCCTCCATCGGAGGGGGAGGGGCCTTCATGACCGGCTCAATCATCTCTGAAAGCAGCTTGCGTGTCGGCGATTCGCCGACATCTTCGATGAGTTCATCGTCATCGGCGCCCCGGCGCTCGCGAATGATCTCGAAGTGCTCAAGGACCGACTCCAGATCGCTGGAGCGTTCGCCCCCAAGGCAATATGCCTGGTCGATCAGATACAGCGCCAAATTGACGATATACTCGACGAATTCCGGCTCGTTCTTGTACAACGTCACGTTGCGCCGCAGAATTTCGATTACATCGTCTTTCGAGAAGGACTCTCGGGCGGATCGAATGGCCATGATTCTCACCTGCTCGCTTGCGTCGAAAATATCGACAGTTTCTTCTTCAATACGCTAGAGCCGTGCCATACATCTGTCAAGAGAACCACCGCTACACACGGGGCAAAAGTGGCCGAAATCGGCAATTAGGGTTTATTTCCCAGCATCGCGGATTCGCAATTCTGCACGCCCGGCCGACAAAATGGTGCACAAAAACAGGTCAGTGCCGCCGTTTTCTTTTCAAAGCCACTAGCACTGCTTCGGGAACGAACTCGGCGATATCTCCGCCGTGCCGCCAGATGTCTCGGATCATGCTCGAGGACAGGAAGATGTGGCGGGCCTCACTAGGCAGGAAAATCGTCTCGATCGCCGGCTCGACTCTCCGATTCATCAGCGCCAACTGAAGCTCAAACTCGAAGTCCGACACCGCGCGCAGGCCGCGGATAATGAACCGGGCGCCGATCTCCTTGGCGAATTGAACCGTCAAGCCCTCCATCTTGCGAGGTTTGACATTTGGCCATTGCTCGGTGCACTCGTTCAGAATCGACAGCCGCTCCTCCAGGGAAAACAGCCAGTCCTTCTTTCGCGGATTTACGCCGACGCCGACATACAGCTCATCGAACAGCCCGTGGGCCCGCTCGATCAGGTCCATATGCCCCTTCGTCAGAAGATCGAACGACCCCGGGTACATTGCTACCCGGGGTCGCGGAGTGAGTTCAGTCATCTCAGTCTAACTCTTCCGTTAGTAGCCGCCGCCACCCATGTTTGCAGCCACGCCCAGGACCACGAAGAGAATGAATCCGATGATTCCCAGGACGACCGACGCGGCGCCGCAGATCATGCCGGCCAAGGCCATTCCGTCTCCGCTTTCCATGCCGTTGCTCTCTGCGATCTGCTTGCGGGCCAGGAAGCCCGTGATCGCGCCAACCAGGCCAAAGACCAAGCCGCCGACGCCATAGCAGCACAGACCGATCACAGCGATAATGCCGGTGATCAGGCTGACGATCGCGAGAACGTTCGTCTTGCCAGGGGCGCCTCCAACCGGTGGAGCAGGAGCCATTCCTGGCGGCGGAGGGGCTGCGCCCCCACTCGGCGGGGGAGGAGCACCCGTCGGGCGCGGAGGCTTCGGAGGAGCCGCAGGACTCGGCGGCGGAGCGGCCGCCTGACCAGCACCCACAGGGGGCGGTGGCGAGGGAGGAGCGCCCATCGGAGCCGGCGGAGGAGGCGGCGACTCTGCCGGCGGTTCGGCCGGGGGAGGCGCCTGCTCATCGTGTTCCTTCTTGTAATCTTCTTCGGCTCTCTTGCGAAGCGATTCCGGGTCGAGCAGGACCGTGCGCTCTTCCGAGACGTCATCGATCGCCTGGCTGACCTTCTCATGCTTAATGGGCGACCCGCAGTTCAGACAGAACTTCGCATCGTCCTTATTCTCATAACCGCAAACCGTACACTTGATCATTCTCAATCCTCGAATGCGGAGAATTCTCCGGTAATCGGAATGCCAAAGGCATCAATCCCAGGGGGACAGGCATTCCCTTCCACTGACGCAGCCATTCAAGACTAAATCGTGGGGACCCTCTTCCCGGGCGTCAATGGCTTTGTCGGCACGCCAACGCCATCCGCGTTGCAAATGCGGATGGCATTGAGGCCGCTTCAGGTTTGGCAGATCGGCGGGCTGGTCTTACTGCTGCATTGGCACCGCCCCCGCCAGCGGTCGAGCGATTGGTCTCTCTGCCGCAGACCGCGACGTAACTTCGTTCAGACGGGCACACGTGTCGAATACCCGACCGAGGCTGTCACTCACACCTGCATCGCCCCCCCAGATGTCGAAGAATCCAACATTGTCGATAACAATCGATGCCCCCGGTCCGTTCGAGGCGTATTCGTATGCACCCATGAACCAGCCGTATGGGTACAAGTTGGCGAGTCCATTTTCAAAACCGACCTCTGAGAAGTCCGGAGGACTGAATCGGTTCTGAGGATCGACGTAGACATGGATCTCGCAATCCTCATCCGGTTGCATGATTTTCCGGACGATAATGTGGTGCCATTGGCCATCGCCGGCCCAATTCGAACCGGCGGCGGGAACGACGATGCCTCCCGTGTATCCAGCTCCTCCGTAGCCATCATCTTCCACTGGATCCAACCGAAGATCTCCCGTGGTTCCATGCAGATTCAGAGCGAAGTCCCCACGGTAGTACACTGAGTCATCCTGCATCGCCGAGGGCAGTGGAACATTTGTGCTGCTGTCTGCGTCTGCAACCCAGGATTCTACTTTCACTGCAAATGAGAACAGGCGGTCACTGCTGTTGGTCACATGGGAGACCACGGAGAGTTCTACTAAATAACCCGTGAGATCAGGGTCATATCCCACTGCAATCGTAGAGGAGTCGTAGTCGGCTGCCGTCGCTTCGAGGCCGATCCCATTGCCCTGAAATCCAATGTCATAGATAGGATTGGCAGTCTCGCCAGCGGTGCCTCCAAGGTAGCCTGAGAAATCCTCGACGATATCTCGCGGCGTCGGCGTCGGGGATGGAGTTGGCGTTGGGGATGGAGAAGGCGTGGGAGACGGTGTTGGCGAAGGCGTGGGGGATGGCGTTGGCGCCGGGGTCGTCATTTCGTTCAGATGGGCATACCTCTCGAATACCCGACCGAGGCTGTCGCTCAGTCCCGCATCACCCCACCAGACATCGAAGAATCCAACATTGTCGATAACAATCGATGCTCCAACTCCGATCGACTCGTATTCGTATTCACCCATAAACCAGCCGTATGGGTACGTGTATGCAAGTCCATTTTCAAAGCCGACCTCTGAGAAGATCGGAGGACTGAACCGGTTCGGAGGATCGACGTAGACATAGATTTCGGAGTTCCTATACAACTCCATGGACTTCCGAACGATGATATGGTGCCACTGGCCGTCGCCCGCCCAGACTGAACCGGCGGCGGGAAGAACGACGCCTCCAGTGTACCCGGCTCCGCCATAGCCGATATCGGGAATCGGACTCAGTGTGAGGTCTCCTTGGGCTCCGCGCAGATTTAGGGCGAAGTCGCCACGGTAGTACACTGAGTCATCCTGCATCGCCGATGGCAGGGGAATATTGGTACTGCTGTTTGGATCAGTCACCCAGGAGTCTATCCTCACTGCAAACGCGAAGAGGTAGTCGCGACTGTCGGTGATGTAGCAGCAGTAGGATAATTCTCTCAAGTAACCAGAGAGGTTCGGATCATATGCCACGGCAGTCGTAGAGGAATCGTAGTCTGCTGTCGTTGACTCGAATCCGATCCCATTGCCCTCGAATCCATTGTCATAGTAGAGATGGGCAGTCTCGCCCTCCGTGCCCCCCCAGTAGCCTGAAAAATCCTCAAGAATATCCCGCGGCGCTGGTGTCGGCGTCGGCGGCGGAGTTGGGGACCTGGAAGGCGACGGCGACGGCGTCGGCGACGGGATCGGAGTGGGTGAAGGGATCGGGGTCACCACGGCCCATGGAGCAGGATCCGCGGCGATTCGGAAGCCCCGTTGATTCCCGCTCGAGGCATCATAATATGCCATCCGAGAAGCAGATCGACAGCGAGCGGCCTCCGCAGCGTATGAGCCACCTCGAAGGACCTTCCCGACATAATAACCGTCCGTATATCGGGGGCTGCCGTCGGTCGGCGCGCCTTCGTAGTCGTCAATAAAATCATCCTCGCACCACTCATACACACTGCCGGACATATCGTACAGGCCGAAGTAATTCGGCGCCCGGGAGCCCACTGGTCTCAGCGAGTTTGCATTTCCACAATACCACATGTTCTCGACTCGCGGCACAGTGATTTCGCATTCGTCGCCGACTGCCAGCGAATCGCCGAAGTAGAATCGGGATTGAGTGCCGGCGCGGCAGGCGTGCTCCCATTCGGCTTCGCTTGGCAGCCGGACCGTGATCGGCTCCTGTCCCGTGGATGCGATGTGCTGATTCAGCGCCGTGATAAACTCCTCGGTTTCATCAAGTGAAACGCATGTTGCCGGCAGATCGCCATCCCCTCCCCATGCGGGACCTAACAGGGATTTCATCTGTAGGCGCGTCACTTCGGTTTCTCCGATGTAGTAGTTCTTCGCGAGATTGACCGTATGAAGCGGCGATTCGGAGCGCCAACGGCCTCTTTCTGTTTCCGGTGATCCCATCTCGAATGAGCGGGCCGGGATCAGCTTCAGGTTCAATAGAACAGATCCGGGAAGCATGATGGTCAGCGTTTCAACCTCCGGATCGGTTTCGTCGATGGGTTCGATGGGGGTGGGTGTTGGCGCCGGAGTGGGCGTGGAAATCGGAGTCTCATCTGGTCCGGGGACAATCTCTCCCACCAGGCGAATGCCCAGGTTCGGTGCGTAGCCATCGATTGGGAAGGCCTGACGCGCGGCGGCCCGATTGGCCTTTGCCTTTGTCGCGAATGATCCTCCTCGAATGACCTTCAGTTCCCCTCCCTCTTCCCATGAGCTTCCATCATTCGGGGCTCCGTTGTAGTCCGTGTGATAGTCATCAGAAACCCATTCGAAGACGTTTCCCGCCATGTCGTAGAGACCGAATGCGTTCGGTTCCTTCAGGCCGATCTCAATGCCTCCATCCGACGGAGCATTTCCACAGAACCACATGGATGCGTGACGCCCAAAGTCCAGATCGCATTCGTCATTTGGCTTTCTGGAGTCGCCGAAGTAGAATCGCGAATTCGTCCCCGCGCGGTAGGCGTATTCCCACTCCGCTTCGGTTGGAAGCCTTGGGATGACAGTATCCTGGCCTGTGACTTCCATGTAGCCTTTCAGGAGTTCGATGAAGTCCTGGACGTTCTCGTAGTCGACATAGGATCGGGGCATCCGGTAGTCCGTTGCGTAAGGGATGCCCGCGACATTCAGGTACTGCTTCCAGGTCACCTCGTACTTGCTCATGTAGAAATCGCGCGGAATCGTCACCAAGTGCAGCGGACCCTCGGCTGGGCTGCGGCTGCGCTCGTCATCCTGCGACCCCATCCAGTACGAGCCGGCAGGAATCCGCACCATCTCCAGGGGCAGATTGCCCGGCAGCATCAGGACAATATCCCGAGACGGAACCGAGTAGATTTTGACGTCTTCAAGGAAGATGGAGCCGCCAATCTTGACGAATTCATGCTCGGGGTCGGCCAGGATATCGAAAGAACACGCCAATTGGGAGCCGACCCCCACGTTTGGCGGGAAGAAGACCCGGTAGGTCTTCGGCGCATCGATCGTCGGCGTGTTCTGCGCCCAACCGGTCGAGGAAATAACGGTGGTTTGACACGCACGGAATCTCGATTCATTCAAGCGAAGCCGAAAGCCGGGCACCAGATCTTTGTCTTCGATGTCCGTGCCTACCGTGAAATCGGCGAAGTACAATCGATTGGGTTCGATTGTGATGTTGTTTTCCTGCTGGAGAGTGGAGCCCCAGAACCCGAACTGGAACCCCTGGCGATCGGCGACCTCCATGCTTGCCCGACCCAGCGTTGCATCGAATCCAAAGTGCGGGCTGGAGAAGTACTCGTGCATTGTGAAGGTGTGCCAACCATCTGTATCGCCAAGAAACTCGTAGGTTTGTTCGAGTCGCGGAGACGACAGATCTGATGGATTCATGACCTCCATCTGAAACCTCTCCAGGCGCACCCTGGCGTCGGGTGAGTCGTTCGGATCGAAGTTCAGGAGATCGAACTCCGCGCGGAAGATGGGGCTGTTTGTCGGGGGACTGAAATAGAGGGTGTACTCCCGAGGAAGTCTGCCGGGAGAGTACGCCGCATCGCCCATCGAGACGATTGAGTAAACCTCAGCCTGCTGGCTGTTCTCGGCCGTCGTACGCAACCGAATCTCCGGCACCAGCCGCGCGTCTTCCAGATCAGAGGTGATTCGGAAGGTTGCCTTCAGGACCGCCGTGCCATCCACGCGTCCCACGTCGATCTTGTAGGTATCGTCGCGATCGGCCTCCGCTTCGGGACTCACCAACTGAAACGCCGGCGATTCCCAGACACCAACCTGCCCGTCGTTTGAAGTTGTGATGATATCCAGGGAGCCAGGAGCGCCGGGGACGTTATCGAATTCCGGTGAACTGAACGGCGGAACAGCGTACGGTTGCCAGCCTTCGCTGTCGCCCCAGAAATTGTATTCGGTTTCCTGAGCCAATGCCGATCTTGGGCAGAGGCTGAAACAGGTCAGAATGATCGGTAGAAATGCAGACCAACACGAAAGAGTCTTCAACGAAGTTCTCACGGCGCACCTCCCAGGCTCCTCACTACACCCATTCTATTTACACAGGTTTACGTTGGGTGCAAGACAAACATGCGTCGAATCGTGCATTTCGTCCATATGGCGCCGCCTCCCCCGGAGCGCGCTTCCAACTCTTTTTCCATCAATATCCGGCGAAATATCTCCGGGTTCGACGTTGACAGCCTTCCGGGGGCTTAGGCAGCCTTCCGCCCCGCTCGCACTGGGAGGCGATCTCCCCCGGGCAGCGCCCCCTCGATTCCGAGCCACCGGGCTGAAAGAAAGGGACTTCTCTCCATGGCCGATGTTCTCCCGTTCGCCGGCACCCGCTTTGCCACCAAGGAAGAAAACATCAACCTGGCGGACGTGATCTGTCCGCCCTTCGATGCGATCACCCCTCCCGTGCAGCGAGAGCTCCACGACCGGCACGCTTACAACATCGTGCGCCTGGTGCTGGGCCACGAGGCCGCCAGCGACGACGAGTCGAACAACCGCTACACGCGCTCGGCGGAGTGCTATCGCGAGTGGAAGGCGCGCCAGCTTCTCGTCGACGAGCAGCGCAAGTGCTTCTACGTGCATGAAGAGACCATGCACATCGAAGGGCGCAAAGATCCGGTCCGCCGGATTGGGTTTATCGCGCTGGTGAAGCTGCAGGACTTCCGCAGTGCCAAGATCCGCGCCCACGAGGAGACCTTCGAGAGCATCCGCAACGATCGCCTTCGCTTGCTGCGCACGCTCCAGGTCAATACGTGCCCGATCCATGTGCTCTATCGCGATCCCGAGCAGGACGTGAACAACGTCCTCGAAGAGATTATGAAGAAGAAGGAGCCGATCGAGAGCTTCACGGATCACGCCGGCAACGAGCATCGCATCTGGATGATGCACAAGAAGGACCCCATTCTTCGCATTCACGAAGCGATGAAGCCGAAGCGCCTCATCATCGCAGACGGCCACCATCGCTACGAAACTGCCCTGAAGTTCCGCGATGAGATGCGCGACATGACCGGCCGCCGCGACGGCCGCCAGCCCTACGATTTCACGATGATGTATCTGCAGCGCGCCGAGGACGAGACTCTCTTCCCACAGCCGGTGCATCGCGTTCTGGCCCGCGAACTGGGCACCGATACCGAGATCGACGAGATTCTCGAGGACATCGAGGAGTACTTCACGACGAGCGAGTTCAAGCTCGATATGGAAGACGTTGAGAAGTCGACCTCGACCATCAAGGACAAGATCAGCCCGACCAAGACGATCAAGACGCGCTTCGCCATGGTGCTTCCCAACGGCCGCGCCTGGCAGCTCTCGCTCCGCAAGGATGCCGACATCCACGAGATGATCGAAGAAGAGACGATGACCGAGGATATGAAGCGCACGGACGTCGTGATTCTTCATCGCTTCGTCATTTCGCGCGGTTGGATCGGCAATCCGGAGGTGGAACTGGACGAGGATGACGTCTTCTATCGCACGGACATCGGTGCGGCGCTCCGACTGCTCGCCCGGCGCAAGGGCTGTGTTGCGTTCTTCACGAACGCCGTCGGCAAGGATGAGATGCTGACGATTGCCGAGAACGGCGAGCTGCTTCCCCATCGTTCCACGGACTTCGAGCCGAAGTTGCCTTGCGGCATGGTCGTGCGCGACTTGAACGTCGGATTCGGCTAAGAGACTGACAGCCGGTTTCGCCCTCCAGACAGGGGCCTCGCATGAAGGTCTTCGACGGGCACTGCGACACTCTCACGCGGATATTTGGACCTCGCGTGAACGAGCCGCATGACTTCTTCGCACGCAATGCCGCCGGTCACATCGATTTGCCGCGTGCCCGCGAGGGCGGCTACTGCGGCGGAATCTTCGCCATCTTCATTTCTCACGGAGCATCCCCCCGGGATCGATACAGCCCCTTCGAAGGCGGCTATCGTGTCGATGACCTGGACCAGATCCCGCATGAGATCGCCCGCGCCGAGACGGATAATGTGCTGGAAGGCCTTTGGGGGCTTCTGAAACAGGCGGGCGATCGCGTGCGCCTGATCCGCGACATCGCCGACTTCGACGAGGCCCTGGCCGCCGATCAACTCGCAATGGTTCTGCACTTCGAAGGGGCCGAAGCCCTCGATCTCGAACTTCGACTGCTCGATGATTATTATCGCATGGGACTGCGTTCGCTCGGGCTCGTGTGGAGTCGTCCGAATGACTTCGCGTATGGCGTCCCGTTCGGGTATCCTCTCTCACCGGAAATTGGTCCGGGCCTCTCGGCGGCTGGTCGGGCGCTTGTCCGGCGCTGCAATGAGCTTGGGATTGTCGTCGATGCCGCCCACCTGAATGAACGCGGCTTCTGGGACCTCGCAGAGCTCTCCAACGCGCCGCTCGTCGTTTCGCACTCCGCGGCTCATGCGCTCTGCGCCTCAACTCGAAATCTGACGGATGAACAGATCGGCGCCGTCGCTGCCTCCAAGGGACTGATCGGGATTCCATACGCTTGCTCGATGCTCCGCAGCGACGGCGATGTGACCGCCGATGCCCCGATTGCCGAGATTGTTCGTCACGTCGCGTATGTGGCCGAACGAGCCGGAGTCGACCATGTCGCCCTCGGGTCGGACTTCGATGGGACGCAGATTCCCGAGGAGTTAGGCGACGTCGCCGGGCTCCCCCGACTGGTCGAAGCCCTCCGCGGTGCGGGATTCACCGAGGATGAGCTCCAACGCGTCTGCCACCTCAATTGGCGCCGGATTTTCGCCTCCACCTGGCAGCCTCCCGATCCCGCCCGGGCTTGATCCTCTTGCGCACCGGCGGTACTTCCCGCCATGGTGAAAGTGGGATTGGTGGTTCTCGCAGCCGCTTCAGTTTCAATCACGGAGGCAATCCGCATGAAGCCCGACCAGCAGAGGCTTGCTGAAGGCATTCTCTTCACAGATCAGTATCAACTGACCATGGCGCAGCTCTTCTTTCGGATGGGCATGCACGACACAAACGTCCAGTTCGATCACTTCTATCGCAAGAACCCCGATTACGGCGAGCACCAGGCGGGATTTTGCATCAATGCAGGGCTGGATTGGTTGCTGAATTGGATGCGGACGGCCCGGTTCCGCGATGAAGATATCGAGTGTCTGCGTGCGCAGAAGGGGCGCACCGGCGAGCGCGTCTTCCAGGACGACTTCCTCGATTGGCTGCGCAAGGAGGGCAACTTCGAGGGGCTCTCGATGATGGCGATTCCCGAGGGGCGCGTCGTCCATCCGAACGTTCCCCTGACGGTCGTCTGTGGCCCGCTTGCGAAAGTGCAGATTCTGGAGTCTGCGCTCCTTAACATGCTCAATTACCAGACGCTGATCGCGACAAAGGCTGCCCGGATTCGCGCGGCCGGACGGGGCCAGACGTTGCTCGAGTTTGGCATGCGGCGTGGCCACGATCGTGGCGTAAACGCAGGCATTCGCGCTGCATTGATCGGCGGAGCAGACTTTACTTCAGCGACTGGAGTTTCGTGCGCGTTGGGGCTTCCCCCAAAAGGCACGCACGCCCACAGCATGGTGCAGGCTTTCATGGCCGTCGGCGAAGGTGAATTGGCTGCTTTCCGCGCCTACGCGGACGTCTATCCGGACGATTGCCTGCTGCTGGTGGACACGATCGATACGCTACGCAGCGGCATTCCAAACGCCATCACGGTCTTTCAGGAACTGCGCAAGAAAGGGCACGAGCCCTTTGGCGTGCGACTCGATTCCGGCGACCTCGCGCACCTCGCGGTGCAATCGGCCAAGATGCTGGACCAGGCGCGCTTCCCGGATGTGAAGATCGTGCTCTCCAATTTGCTGGACGAGATGGCGCTGGTTCAGATCCTGAATCAGATTGAGGAGGAAGCCCCTGGCCAGGGCATGAGCGCCGATCGCATCATCCGGCGGCTCGTGTATGGTGTGGGAACGCGGATGATCACATCCCGCGGCGATGCGGCCCTGGACGGTGTGTTCAAACTGGTCGCGATTGAACGCGACGGCGAGTGGACGCCGGCAATCAAGTTGTCAGAGACGCCTGCCAAGACGTTGAACCCAGGCTACAAGAAGATCTGGCGCCTGTACGACAAGCGCGACAAGGCAACGGCCGACCTCCTCGCGTTCCACGATGAAGATCCGAACGTGATGGAGCCTCTCGTTCTGCGGCATCCCGTGGAATACGACACCAAGCGCGTGATCCCGAAGGCGGAACTGGACGAGATCGAGCCTCTGCACGTCGAAGTGCTGCGCGAGGGGCGTCGCGTTTATCAAACCCCGCCACTCGGCGATATTCGCGAGCGCCGCGACGCGGACCTGGAACGCCTGGACCTTGGCGTGAAGCGATTCATCAATCCGTATACGTATCACGTCTCCCTTTCGGAGAAACTGATGGCCGAGAAGCAGCGTCTCATTCGCCAGTTCCGTATGTCAGGCTGACTCGGGTTGTTGCCGAAGCGGAACCGAAGTCTGATACTTCACAGAGTTGAATCATGGGGAACGCTATGCGCCTGATCCTGACTGGTTTGTTCAGCGTATTCTTCCTGACGGCATGCCTTGCTCAGCCGCTTGAGTGGGAACCGACCGCGAATCCACACGGCGACATCCTCGGCGAATCGGGGCAGGAGACGCGCTTTGTGCGCGATGCCGATTTGCTTTGGTTCGGGCGCGCCGGCGACTTCGCCAATCCAGGTTTCCAATCGATCGCCGCCGGCGAGCCTGTCGGATGGAACAAGCGAATTGCGCCTATCCTATTGGAAGAGGAAGGCAATCGCTACGTGCGCGTGAATGCTTCGTCATTCTACGAGCAGCGCTTCACGCAGCCCGCAGCGGACCAGCATGTGACATTCTCATACCTTGCGCGTGGAGAGACCGGTTTCGAACGCGCTGGACTGCAATCGGTCCAGTGGGACGGGACAAACGGCCAGGCCTACACAACTCGCGCGTCAGTCGGCACCAAGTTCACGCGCGTTTTCGCACCGATTCCGATCCTGCCTGGCTACACGGAACTCGAGTTGCGCGTTCGCGGAGCGAGCGATCGCGAATGGATCGACGCCGATGATGCACTTCTGCTCGACGAAGGTCTTGAGAACGGCGGCTTCGAAGTCGACACCGAGCATTGGGTGCTCGAAGGCGACGCTGCACTGACGACCGATTCGCTTGTGGGGTCGCAGGCCTTGAAATTGGGCGTCGGAGGTCGCGCTGCTCAATTCGCCGCAGCGATGTTCGATGGGCAGGAGTATTTCCTTGCCGGAATCGTACGGGCCCAAGATGAAGCGACAACCCTCTCAACTCGGGAAGAATGGCTCGCGGCCGATGGTTCACCGCAGGGCAGCCCTTCATCGTACACGGTCGCCGTTGCGACATCTGCCGGCCGCTTTCTCGTGTCCCTTGGGAATCGCGAGAATGTTGCGGCATCAACCGTCGCTTTTGAGAACGCTGGGCCGGGCAATTTGTTGATCGATGACCTCAGCCGCGGCTCCACGACGGTCTTTCCGCCAGCGTATTTCCCGCACGTAGATTCGGCGAATCCGATGCTGAAGCTGATCGCTGTCTGGCCTCGCCAGATCGACAGTGGGACCGTTGAAATCCGAAATGGTTCGGACGCATTGGTCGACTCCGTCCCTCTTTTGCTAGACCGGGGAGTCGGAACGGCAGAGTGGAGTGGCGACGGACAAGCGGCAGGGGAGTACACAGCGCGCTTTAAGCTAGCCAATGCGTCTGGCACAAACGTGATCATCGATCGCCCCTTCACGTTGCACGATGATCTCGCCGTTGCGGACAACGACGCCTTCACAACGGACGTCGTCGGGCGCGGGGTTTGGCTGTGGATGTTGAATGAGCAAAACCTGACCGCCGATCGTGCCTCGGACATCATTGCTGCGGCCCAGGCGGACGGCTTCAATCTCGGCGTGATTTGGGCGTGGGAGGACCAATGGCCGGCAATTGTCGAAGCCTGTGCCCGCCGCGAGTTCCCCTTCCTGCCAGCCAATCTCGATGTGAATAACGCGCTGAAGGAATTGCCACGCGCGACCGGCTTCAATCGCGCAGACTACATCGATCTCGTAAACCAGAAACTTGGTGTGGCGCTCGAAAGCCCGTGGGCGTTCGGGTACTATCAGATCGACGAGCCTTTCACAGACCTGGACACGCAACGTGCCGCCGCGGCGCATGACATTGCGGGTGCAATACCCGCGTGGAAGCGCCCCTTCATGATCATCTGGCATGCGGCGGCCAGTGCCGACAAATGGGACACAATCAAGCCGATCATCCACATGACGGACATCTATCCATGGTCGGTCGACATGTACAACATGGATCAAGGGCTCGCCACGTACTCGGCTCATGTGAATGAGCAAGTCGCTCTCGCACGCGAACGCAATCGCGAGTACTGGGCCTGGCCCCAGGTCTTCTCGACACCGGAGTATTGGAGGTCGCCGACTCCAGAGGCGACGCGTGCGCTGATCGGAATAACGATGGCCCACGGCGGCACCGGCTACGTGCTCTTCGCCTACTACCAGATTGGCGGCGTGGAAGGACTGCGAACACGCGAGTTGAACCCCTTGCCCGAAGCGGACATCTGGCGCGAAGAGAATGCGCGCATCGAAGCGGCGACCGACGAACTGCTCTCCCTTAGCAATCATACCGAGATTCTCACGGGGAACAGCAACGTCCTGGCAACGGTGGCGGATCATCCGGATGGCGGCTCGGTTCTCTTTCTCGTCTCGATGGTGACGCGTGGGGACCTGGCCGCGACATTGCACTTCACCGATTCACAAACGGAACTCACCGAGATTACTGGCAGAGACAATCTGATCGTTGACGGACGGGAAGCGAATTTCATTCTCCATCCCGGCGACTGGTTTGCATGGCGAATGCCGACCGGATCCGTCGATGGATTCCTGTCAAGCATCTCCACTCCAGCGATGACATTCGATCCGACGAAGGTCTTCGACAACACCTACGCGAACTCTCCTGTCTACGACATTGCGATCAACCCGGTGGGAAATCGCATCGCGATCGCGGCGGGATGGACGACGCTGCTCGTCGACGAGCTTGGCCAGTTTGTTTCCCAGCCCGGTCTTCAGAACACACAGCGTGTCGAATTCCAAGACAACAATCTGCTGTTGATGGCGGATGGAGCGCGCGGCCTTGGTGTCTACAATCTCACCTTCTCATCGTTTGTGCCTGGATTCGAACGTTACACTGGTGCAGGCTACGATATTGTGCCCGCCGGCCAGAATACCTACTGGATGACAATGTCGGAATGGGGCTTGCGGCGTTTGACGCGCGACTCATCGAGCGGCGAGTTCACTTCCGGGCCGATCATCTCCACCGGCGATCAGGCGCAAAGCATCATCGGCTCGTTCACCGATGAGCGACTCACTTTTCTGAACGTGGACCAAGGCATCTATAACGCTACGTCCGACGGCACAGTGACGCAGGACATTGCGGGCCAGCGTTTCTGGCGCAGCGACCTTTCTCCCTCCGGCAATCACCTGGCCGTGGCGCGGAACAGGCGCGGTTTCTCAATCTACACGCTCGATGCAGACGGGGCCGTTTTGGACTCGCGCGATGAGCATTTCGGCTTCGATCATGCTGAGGACGTTGCCTGGCTGAACGATCATCTTCTGGCTGTCGCAGATTCGGACGGCGACATTGGATTCTTCTTCGTTGAGGACAACCTCGACATCACCCTGCGGCACATGTGGTTACTCGATCCCATGCGGCCATCGATGATTGCTGCAATCGAGGCGCACGGAACCGACCTGGCCATTGGCTATCGCAATGGACGCGTTGTTGTCCTGGACCTGTCGATGTTGAGAACGGGATGGTACTTGCGCTGATCAGTGGATCGGCCACGGCGTCGGCGTGAACAGATCGGCACGTTGCGGCTTGATCTTGCCCGGCCAGGGCAGGATCAATTGAAATGTCGTGCATTCCCCCTCGACGCTCTGGCATTCTGCCCAACCGCCGTGCGCCTTTGCGACGTGTTGAACCACGTACAGGCCGAGACCGGAGCCTTCGATGCCCTTTGCGGCTGACGCGCGCGAGTAGCGATCGAACACGTTCGGGATCTCATCAGCCGGAATCCCCGGCCCCGAGTTCTGGACCTCCAGGATCACGCACTCGCCGGCCTTCTCGTTCTGCGTTCGCCTCAGGCTCAGTGTCGCCCACCCATCGTTCGGCGTGTACTTCGCGGCGTTGTTCAGAAGATTGGAGATCGCACGAAAGATCAACGGCTCATCCCCATAGAACAGGCCGTCCAGAGGTGCGACCTCGGCCTGCAACTCAATCCGTCGCCGACGGAATTCCGCAGACAGTAACTTCACTGCTTCGTTCGCTGCATCTTCCAGTCGCATCGGCTGCGCGTGGATTTCCAGGCGTCCGCTTTCCGATCGGGCGTGTGTCAGGTAGTTCTCAAGCAGGCCGAGAATCTTCTGGCTGTTGAGGATGATCTTCTCGCTGTACTCGGGTACGTTCTCGCTGACCTTGCCCGTCTTGCGATCGACCAGGAATCGCGCGTATCCGATGATGCTGCTCAACGGCACTTTGATATCGTGCGTGATCATACGCATCATGTCTTCACGCAGCCGTTCCGTCTCGATCTGCGCAAAGACCTTCTCGATCGATGCGATCAGGAAATCCAGTTCGAATGGCTTTGTAATGTAGTCGGCAACGCGCTGGTGAATAGCCTCGATGGCGGATTCGGTCGAAGCGTGCCCAGTGATGACGATCAGAGCGCTGTCGGGGCTTTTCTTTCCAACGTAGTCCATGACCGTGAAGCCATCGACTTCCGGCATGCGCAGGTCCGTGATGATCAGATCGTACTCGCCCTTGCGAATGCGATCCAGCCCCTCGCGTCCGCCCACGGCGCAATCCACCTGGTAGCCTTCCTGACGCAGAAGTTCCGCCAGGCTCTCGGCCAATCGTTCTTCGTCATCGATGACTAGTATTCGGCGATCCATCGGCGAAAGAGCCCCTTGAGAGTGTTCGGCCGCGCGCGGTCCGATTCACCTGCTGCCAGAGTATTCTTCGTCCCGAATCCCAATTACTTCACTTGGTCTGGTTTGCCTTGATCTCATCCAGGGTTCGGATCAGCAGCCGAAGTGCGATGCGATCCATCTCCTCCGGCGCACGAAGGTTGAATCCAAGATCCGAACTGTGCGGCGTGGTGGCCGTGGCTGGAACGTACTTCGCCCAGAAGATATCCGCCTTCAAGCTGAGCGGCTTCGGCAGGAACGACGCTCCAAGCGTGATCTTCGCCAGGTAGCGTGTCTTCAACAGACTCTCGCATTCGTCCTTGTCGAGCTCGTGCGTGCGCAGTCGAATGGCCTTCTCGGAAATCTCCTGCAGCTCCGCATTCACGAACTTCGGCGTGAAGGTCTCTTCCGGGTTGATGATGTTCAGCATCACTTCAGTCGTGATGTCATGACGGCTGGCCATCCGGCGTGCTCCTGTTGTCGGCATACGATCCCTCGGTCCCAAAGTAAAGCGCCCCTCCGGCAGGATGTAACCGGAATGACGATGCAGTCCGATTCCAGCGCTCTCCTGGCTCTGTTGTCAACGGGTTCGGGCGAAGCGATGGGTTTGACGGAGGTGAAAATAAATGAAGCGTTTCCATTCCTGGGGGAATTTCAGCGGGATTCGCGGGGGGGCAAAACAGCCGCTCCAGCCCCTGTCATAAAGATTGCAAAAACCTGCATTTCGCGCTTGACGCGACAGGGGGTCCTGAGCAGAGTGCGGACCTGCTTGGGGCTGATGCCTCTGGCGGCGGGCGGGTAGCTCAGCTGGTTAGAGCACCAGCCTTACAAGCTGGGGGTCACAGGTTCGATTCCTGTTCCGCCCACCACAGCCCAAGGCAGTTCACAGATTTGCGGGGGCGTAGCTCAGTTTGGTTAGAGCGCCGGCCTGTCACGCCGGAGGCCGCGAGTTCGAGTCTCGTCGCTCCCGCCACCCACTTCTAACCGGCCCTCATTCCGAGGGCCGGTTGCTTTTTTCTGCCAAACTCACGATTTACAAAGACATAAACGCCCTTTTCCCTTGATCGAGGGGGGGCTCCGCTCGCACTCACAAAGGCCGCACCGGCACGACTAACCTCAGAGGAGATCATCATGACCGCATCAAAAGCTCGCCAATCCAAGTCCGCGAAGTCCAAAGGCGAAGCCCAGGGTCATGTGCTCCGCCTCGGTTTGCCGAAGGGCAGTCTGCAATCTGCGACCCTCGAGCTCTTTCGCAAGGCCGGCTTCAACTTCAACGTGGGCGACCGCAACTATCGCGCATCCTGCGACGATTCCGAAGTCGAGGCGCTGCTGATCCGCGCGCAGGAGATGGCTCGCTACGTTGACGACGGGGTGTTCGATTGCGGCCTCACTGGGCTCGATTGGGTGAAGGAAAACCGAGCCAAGGTCCACCGTGTGTGCGACCTCGTGTACTCGAAAGTCTCGCGTCGCCCGGTCCGCTGGGTGCTCGCCGTTCACAATGATTCGAAGATCAAGAGCGTGAAAGACCTGCAAGGAAAGCGCATCGCCACGGAGGCCGTGAATCTGACGAAGGATTATCTGCGCCGCAACGGCGTGAAGGCCAACGTCGAGTTCAGTTGGGGCGCGACCGAGATCAAGGTCCCGGAACTGGTCGATGCCATCGTTGAAGTCACCGAGACGGGCTCTTCGCTGCGTGCAAACAACCTGCGAATCGTTGAGACCGTTCAGGAATCGTGGACGGTCTTTGTGGCCAATCGCGAATCGTGGAAGAACCCCTGGAAGCGCGAGAAGATCGAGGCCATCGCCCTTCTCCTCCAGGCCGCCATCGCTGCCGAAGGCCGCGTTGGTCTGAAGATGAACGTCCCGGGCAAGAAGCTCGACACCATCATCGAACGCCTTCCCGCGATCACCAGCCCGACTGTCAGCCCGCTGATGAACTCCGATTGGGTCGCCGTTGAAACCGTGATGGAAGAAAGCCTCGTTCGCGACCTGATCCCCGCGCTCAAGAAACTCGGCGCGACCGGTATCATCGAGTATCCACTCAACAAGATCGTGGATTGATCTGGGGCGGTTGCCTCAAAAAGCACACAAGATGGACAGTTGAAGTGACTTGAGCATCCTTGCTCAAGCCCACGGAATGCGGCCGAACCGCGTGGGTTCGCCTCGTTGAAATCAAGTGGCGGGCGATTCACCCAGGCACTGTGACAGTTCCATGCGCTCCAGGTCCGCGCGGAACTCCTCGACTCCGCTCTTGCCAGAAGCTCGTTGCACATAGGCCTGCAGCGCGGCTGCTCGTTCCGCAGCGCCCACGTGACAATGCCATGCGGCAAGCGCCGTTGCCAGCAGCAGCGGTGGATCTGCGGCTTCGTTTCGCAGATAGGGCATGAGGACCGTTCGCGCCCGTTCCCAATCGCCCAGTCGCATCGATGCCATCGCCGCGCGCCAGGCGGCTTGATGGTACGAGGGCTGACGCTTCACTGCCTCCAGGAAGAGTGGCAGCGCCTTTGCCGGATCGTCGCGTTCGTAGTACTCGATGACTCCAAGGTTGTACGGCGCCACAGGATCGGCGGGCATCACGGCCATCGACTTTTCAAACTCATCGGCCGCCTCGTCGAATCGCCCCAGCGCATACAAAGCCTGTCCGCGCAATTGCGGAACAGCGGGGTAGCCCGGTCTCTCCACTTCGGCCTCATCGGCGTATTCGAGTGCGCGCTGCGCATCGCCGGCGCGGAAGGCCGCGTTACTCATGCGCGTGAAGTCGGCGTAACGGAAGCTCTCGCTGCGAACGCCCCACCAGTCGCCCCACGACATCCCGATACCAACCAGCAGCAATCCCACATACGCGACGGCCAGCAGCCGATGTCGGTGATCGCGAACGAGCGTCGCGCTCTTCACCAGTCCGACGGCAGCAAGAATCACCGCCGGGAAGACAAGAGGCATGCGCAGGCGACCGCTGACATAGTACAACGCGATCGCTCCCCCCAGCAGTCCGCCATACAGCCAACACAGCGCCATTAATCGGCGGCGCCCCCGCGCGAGCAAAGCCAGCGTCGCGATTGATGCCAGCGCAAACGGCCATAGCACACCGAAATCGAACGGCATCCAACGCAGGATAACCGAGGCATTGCGATGGATCTCGTAGGACTCGAAGTTGAAGATCTCACGTTCCGATGGCAGGAAGAGCGCCTTGCGCAACATCAGCCCGAGCCACGCGCCGGGGGCATCGAGGACATCCTCCTTCGCCTTGTTCATCCAGAACGAATCGATGGCCGAGAAGAAGTGCTCCTCCGGTGGTTCGATTTCGCCGCGCTGGATGGCTTGCTGGAAGCCGCGGAGAGCAAGCTCACGCGTCGGATTACCTGTCTCCGCCATCGAGAAATCCGATTGCGCCAGGAACTTGCCCGACGCGCCCTGGCGGTTTGCTTCGTAGAAGTTGTAACCGCCTTGCCAAGGCAAGATCATCCACTCTCCACCCACGCTCGCGTTGCGCGCGCCGACGGCCAACATCGCAATCAAAGGCAGCGATACGAAGATCGCGGCGCTGATCAAGCGACGCCGCAATGCGCGTGAATTCCAATGGCGAGGGAGCAAACCGACGCCGACAATCCAGAGCGCAATGAACGGGAGCACCGGCGTGATGGTTGGTCGCGTCAGCCACGCGAGCATCGCGAAGACGCTGGCCACGAGAACCCACTTTCGCGCCGCCCCCGGCGCCGAACCCGTCGCCATTGCGATCAGCGCCCAGATCAATCCGGACTGCAGAAAGACGACGAGGAAATCGAGAATCAGTCGATCTTCCAGGCGGATCAGTGGACCGTAGAATGTCAGCAGAGCCGCTGCGGCGACGGATGCGATGCGGGTCTCGCGCCCCGGCGGCAGCATGCGCCGCACGCTGTCCCACGCCATCCCCACCAGGCACGCGCCCAGCACATGCTGGATCAATCGCACGACGAAGAACCAGGCGTTCCCCGTGACGGCCATGACAGCGGCCAGGAAGACCGGATAGAGCGGTGCCTTGAAAAGTGGCTCGTGGCCGAAGCCTGCGCCACTCAGCAAGTCGCGCGCGGTGCGAGCGAGTTCCGCTTCGTCCAGCAATTGCTGGCTGAACAGCACGGACGTTGCGCTTTGTTCGAAGAGGTAGATCAGACGCACCAGCACAGCCATCAGCAACCAGAAGGCAGGATGTTCCCAGAAAGCGGGAATCCGCGTGCGTTCCTGATGTTCCATGCGGGCAGGGGGCTCTTTCCCCGCGGGCTAGATCGCGAAATCCAGCACCAGCGAGAGGGCACTGAAGTCTCGAACTTCGATTGTCTCCGGTTCCTCGAGCAGAATCGGCTCCATCTCGAATTCCCAGGTGCCGTGATACGGAACGAAGATCGTTCGCATGCCGGCGCGCTTCGCGTTGTTGATGTCGCTGGCGGGGGAGTTGCCAATCATGACGACATCTTCAGGGGCCAGGTCGTACTTCTCCAGAACGGCCGTGTACTCCTCCGGCTTCTTCGTTGGTACCACCTCCACGCCGTGCAACAGAGGCAGAATACCCGACCGATGAACCTTCGACATCTGATCGTGATAGTCTCCCTTGGTTACGACGATCGTCGGATAGTGCTTTACCAGCGAAGGCAGCGTTTCCGCCACGCCGGGAAGAAACACGATCGGATGCCGACGCAGGAAATGCGTCCACTGCAGAGCCTGCTGCTTTATTCCAGGATGCAGGTGCGACATCTCGGGGCGTGCCGCGGCAATCTGGCGGACGGCCAGAATCAGCGAGTGCTCGTAGCAGTCGTACCCGAAGCCATACATCGGGATGTGACGCAACTCCAGCTCTCGCATGATTTCGACGATCGCCGTATCGGTGAATCCGAATCGCCGGCCGACGCCGCACAGCCACTCCAGCGAGCGCACAAAGAAGCTGTTGTTCTCCCAAAGCGTATCGTCCGCGTCTAGCAACACAGCCTTGATGTTCTGCAGTTTCATTGGTCGTTCAATCTTTCAGTTTCTTCGAAGTCTCAGGCCCGCGAGCCAAAACCGACTAACTAGCCAAAGTCGGGGCGGCTCGTCCATCAAGAACGTCCGATGGAGCGTCCCTTTTCGATAGCAGTGCGGGAGATCCGGTTGACTGCGCGTGCGACAGCCGTCGCAGGACGTTTGCGCAGGGCCTCCAGCCGTTCATGAGCCTGTTGGTAGAACCCCGGATCGGCCAGCTTGTTCGACAGGATACAATCGTCGTGTCCCCAGCAGCGCTCGACTGTGCACTGGAACCGTCTTCCTTGGCCCGGCGTGCGTGCCTGCATCAACATGACCGTGCGCATTTCCTCGCGGTGGCGGCGATACATCTCTCCCTGCCAGATTTCCGGAACCGTCGATTCGTTGACATTGCCGAACGAAGGGACGCGTTCGTCCGGCAGCAGGAAGCAGCACGGATGCACGTCGCCGGTGCCCTGCACCAGCATGCTGTACCACCCGATGTAGCAGTATTCGATCGTCCCCGGCTTCTCGTAGTACACCGTGGGGTCGGGTTTTCCTGCGCCATGCAGTGGACCGACAATGCTGTTCGCCCAGTCCTGCATTCCCACGAAGCTCAGATCCATCTCCAGCCAGAGCTTGCCGCGGCTGCGTTCTCCGACCTCTTCCAGGGCATCGCGCAACTGCGCCTTCTCTTCATCGGTTCTGATGATCTCGTTATCCGGAATCAAGCCGCACGCGCGGAAGACTACTGTGTCCACGGGCAGTTCGATCGCTAACTCGATCATCTCCGGAATGTCCGCCATAGTCGAACGGTGCAGCATGAACTGCACATGCAGCAGCGTCTCGTCGCGCTTTCCGAGTCGCCGCAACTCCGCGTCGTACGTCCGGATGTTCTTCACAATGTCGTCGAACTTGCGCGGATCGATTCGCATGAACTCGCCATAGCGCTTCGCGTTCGAGTAGTTCAGGCTGAAGAAGACGTTCGTCGCTTTCGTCTTCAGCATCCCTTCGAGGACCTTATCGCGGCATCGAATGCCGTTGGTCGTCACGTTGTCCAACACAACATCCGCTTCTGCCAATCGATCGAGCAATTGCGGCAACTGCGGATAGATCAGCGGTTCGCCACCGCCGGCCAGGCGCACACTGCGCAGGCCGCCGGCAATCCATTCGTCAACGCGCGGCTCCAGCACATCCCACTTCAAGATCGCGCCGTTCCGAATCTCCACACTGTTGCAGAAGAAACAGTCCGCGTTGCACACGTCGATCGGATCCAACTCGACGTGATAGGGACCTCCGAGCGCCTCGCCGGCCTCAATTCCGGCAAGGATTGTCTCCACATCCTCCGGCCTCAGGTTTTCCCAGCCGTGCATGTGTCACTCCACGTTTGCTAGTTGCTCGCGGCAAGACTCCACTTGCTGCTTCAGATCAAGAACTGCGCGGGCGATCTCCAGGTCGCGGCACTTCGAACCGATCGTGTTGATCTCGCGCAGAATCTCCTGTGCCAGGAATTCCAACGAACGCCCGACACTCTCCTCATCCTTGTCCACCAGTGCCTTCAGTTGCTCCAGATGCGCTGCCAGCCGATCGCACTCTTCCGTAATGTCCGCCTTATCGGCGAAGAAGACCACTTCCTGCTCCAGACGCCCCGGATCCACGGTGCCGCCTTGTGAGTTCATCAACTCCTCGATACGCTGCAGCAGTTTCTCGCGGTACTTCTGCACAACCTCTGCGCGGGCCGTGGTGATTTCCTGCGTGCGCTCTGACATTAGACGATGGTGTTCGCGCAGGACTTCGCGCAGCGATTCGCCTTCGCGGCTGCGCTCCTGGATCAGGCCGTCAATCGCTTCGTCCAGCACTTCCAAGACCGACTTGTCGGCTTCTTCTGGAATCGACGATTCCGATGCAGTCAGCACGACGCCGGGCACAGAGAGAAGACTCTCCGGACGAATCTCCACCCCGCCTTCGACCGCTTCCTGAACGTCCGCCATCAGTCGTTTCAGCAAGACCTTGTTGATTCGCGCCGCTGGAACCAACTCCTCCGACGGATCGAAACGCAGCGTCACGTCCACCTTGCCGCGCTGCAGTCGATTGCGAAGCGCCGTGCGGATTGCCGTTTCCAGATGCGAGAACGTCGCGCCAATGCGCAGATTCGTATCCAGAAAGCGGCTGTTGACGGATCGCATCTCGATCGTCATTCGTCCGAACGGCGTTTCCCGCGTTGCGGAGCCAAAACCTGTCATGCTTTTCATCGAGCGCATGCCTCCAGGGCCAAAGTGGAAACAGGGTCAACGAACCGGCGGCGGAGTGCAAGCCCTGTGGGAAAGGACTTGCTGTAAATGAAAGCGGTCCCGAGGAACTCCCCGGGACCGCAACAATGTGTGTTGAGTGATATTAGAGGCTGTCAGCCGTTCTTCTTCTCGAAGTCCTTCAGGAACTCGACAAGGCCCTGAACGCCTTCGATCGGCATGGCGTTGTAGATGCTGGCGCGCAGGCCGCCGACGGAGCGGTGCCCCTTCAGCGTCTTGAAGCCGGCGGCATCCGCCTCGGCGATCATCTGCTTCTCGAGGTCTTCGCTCGGCAGGCGCCACACGACGTTCATCAGCGAGCGGCTGTCCTTCTGCACCGGCGTCTTGAAGAAGTCGCTGCCATCCAGGCAATCGTACAGAATTCCGGCCTTCTTCTTGTTGTGTTCGAAGATCGCCGACAGGCCGCCGTTGTTCTTCAGCCACTTGAAGACGAGGCCCATGATGTAGATGCCGAAGGTCGACGGCGTGTTGTACATGCTGCCCTTGTCGATGTGCGTGCGGTACTGCAACATCGTGGGGATGTCCTTCGGGCCGGTCTCGGCCAGGTCCTTGCGGATGATGACGAGTGTAACGCCCGATGGGCCCAAGTTTTTCTGCGCGCCGGCGTAGATCATGCCGTACTTCGACATGTCCAGAGGGCGGCACATCATGTCCGAGCTGGCATCGCAGATCAGCGGCGCAGAGGATCCCTCCGGCTCGCTCTTCCACTGCGTGCCGGCGATCGTGTTGTTCGACGTGAAGTGCGTGTACTTCGCGCCGTCCGCGTAGTTCGCTTCCTTCGGAATGTGGGTGTAATTGTCTTCCTTGCTGCTGGCGGCGATGTGGGCGGTACCGTACAGCTTGGCTTCCTTGATGGCCTTGGCAGACCAGCTTCCGGTATCGATGTAGTTCGCCGTGCCCCCTCCCAGGAAGTTCATCGGAGCCATGAAGAACTGGCTGCTTGCTCCCCCCTGGAGGAAGAGAACGGCAAAATCGTCGCTCAGATTCAGCAAGTCACGGCAGTCCGCCTCGGCCTGCTCGATGACAGCCATGAACGGCTTGCCGCGGTGGGAATGCTCCATGATGCCGATTCCCGTATCGCCGAGCGAAAGAAGGTTCTCGCGGGCTTCCTCCAGGACCTCGACGGGCAGAACGGCGGGACCGGCGCTGAAGTTGACGGCCCGTTTGATAGCGGTTTCCATAAGTGACCTCTCCTGCTGAAATGTGTTCGGGAGAAAAGGACGCGACATCGCGACGAGCGTGTCTCTCTTCCAAAAACCCGGTAAACAGCCTGAATATGTGGCCGGTTGTCAAGTCCCATCGGGTCCCCTCCGGCCCCTTTCCCTCCGATTCCCGGCCTCTTTGCCAGCACACCCGGCCGAAGGCAACCTGCATCGGTCCTGATGTCAGAGAAGTATCGCGAATTCGGAATCCAAGTCAGATTCGAACGGTTCGCCTCAGAAACTGGCATAGTTCCATTTGGACCGTAGAGCATTGCTCCTGCGAGGTTTGTCCGGCCTTTTACAGCTTTTACAACCCTTATTTATTCCAAGAATTTCAACCAAATGTGTTGGATCGATTAAATCAGGTAAAATGATTGATAAAATACACGGAGTTTATGGACCGACGCCCCTTGCAGTGCTGAGAGTTAATTGAGAGTAGTGCTTGCGAAAACGGTTTGGGCGGGCTGAATCGAAGCGGGGCGCAAAACGAAATCGGGGTTGCAAAAGGGAATTGTAACAGGCCGCCGAGAGCAGATGCCCAAACCGCGACACCACACCTCAAGAGGTTCCCACCGTGATTTACACAAGATTCAGAGGACTGAAGGCCATTACGGTCGCACTCTTCCTCCTCGCGGCACTTCCCGGAATGCTGTTGGCAGCCGGAAGCGTCTCGATCTCCCCGGACCCGGCCCAGGCCGGATCCAACGTCACCGTGACCTACAATCCCTCGGGCGGACCGCTGACCAGCGCGAGTTCGGTGACTATTCACCGCGGCATCAACGGTTGGCAGAACGTTGAAGACGTCGCGATGTCGCAGAGCGGCAGCAACTGGGTGATCACCTACTCGGTCCCCAGCAACGCCACTCAGCTCGACATGGTGTTCCACGAAGGCGGAACGTGGGATAACAACAACGGCAGCGACTGGCACTTCACCGTCCAGGCCCAGCCGACACCCACGCCGATCCCGAACCAGGTCGCGATTTCTCCGGACCCGGCTCCGGCAGGCGGCAGCGTCACAGTTCTTTACGATCCCGCCAGCGGCCCGCTGGCTGGTCACTCCAGCGTCAACATCCACCACGGATACGACGGATGGAGCGGCGTTTCCGACGTCGCCATGAGCCAGAACGTCGACGGTTTCTGGGAAGTTACATACACCGTCAACGCCTCGGCCACGTCGTCCATCGACATGGTCTTTTATGACGGCGGCACCTGGGACAACAATGGCGGCAACGACTGGCACTTCTCGGTCTCCACCGGACCGACGCCGACCCCGACCGCGACTCCCACGCCGACCGATTCGCCGACTCCGTCGCCCACACCGACGGCTTCTCCGACCCCCAGCCCCACGCCGACCCCGACGGACACCCCGACGCCCACGCCGACGGCAACTCCGTACTGGTCCGGCAACGGCTGGATGGGCCGCATGAAGGTCTACGACCCCAACGTCTGGGGCGGCGGCCGCGACGCCAACTACGGCGTGGCGAAGTACTACATCGACGAGGACGCGAATGAGTCCGTTCCTCTCACCGTCACGGTCGACGTCTGGACCGATGGCGTTCCCCACGAGAACATCGAAGTCGAAGTCTTCACGAACCTGAACCGTCGTGACTACGCCAAGACCTACGAGCCGCTCGAAGACATCAACCAGGCGAACAGCTACTACGTCACGGTCCCGATGTCCTTCGTCGAGCAGGTCGGCAATGACTACGTCTACATGGCGACCATGAATGTCGACACCTGCGGCGTTTACCGCGTGACGACCCGCTGGCGCGCCCAGGGCTACGACTGGCAGTGGCACAACCAGTACCTGCCCGGCGACGGCACCACGATCCACCAGCGCGACTGCAACATCGTCGTCTCGCCCGAGAAGGTCCTGGACCTGAGCATTTACGAAGTGAACTCTCTGAACGTTGAAGCGACCTCCTCCGATTCCGGCGGACGCAGCACCTTCGAAGACTTCACCGATCACGACACCGACGGCTACGACCCGTTCAACCTGAACTATGTGAAGAACACCCTCGGCTTCAACACCATCTGGATGATGCCGATCCACCCGATCACGACGCAGCGCTGGTACCCCAGTGGCGACTTCCTGGCCCAGAACGGCAGCGTGGGCAGCAACATCAGCCCAGGCAGCCCCTACGCGACCCGGAACTACTGGGAAGTGAACGAGATGCTGAGCGACGAATGGACCTGGGCCGACTCTCTTAGCGAGTTCCAGTACGTCGTCAACCAGGCCGAGAACATGGGCCTTAACATCTTCATCGACGTCGCGATGAACCACGCCGGCTGGGACGTCATGTACGGCCAGGGCGCCGTCGACCTCGGCTACTGCACCTCCGGCCAGGAATTCGACGAGATTCGCTCGAATCGCTCGAGCTGGGTCACCAAGCGCTCCGACTGGTATGCCGGCAACTACGGCTACCGTCAGCCCGCCACCAGCTACAACGATTGCGCGACCTGGGCGCCCGGCGACCAGCAGAACCGCCACCAGTGGTTCGACGCCGGGGTCGACTGGTACTTTGGCGACTACAACCACCTGGGCTTCGGCTATCCCTACAGCGACGGCATTGGCTGGTTCGAAGATGAGCGCGACGAATTCTGGACCTGGACCGACACCAACACGTCGCAGTCCACCAAGGACGAAGTCGCCCGCGTTTGGAACTACTTCGCCTACTACGTGCCTTACTGGCTGAACCAGACTGGCAACAAGCTGGACGGTATCCGCGCCGACTTCGCGCAGGGCCTGCCCGCCCCGGCATGGGAGTACATCATCAACAAGACCCGTCAGTCCAAGTGGGACTTCGTCTTCCTGGCTGAGGTTCTCGATGAGCCCCACACCCGCTACCGCACCAGCCGCCACTTCGACCTCATGACCACCGTCGACCACTACCTGTACCGCAAGGGCGACCTGACCATGACGCAGTTGGTTGGCAGCCTGGACAGCGAATCCAGCGCCTACGGCTACAACGTGGCCGTGATGCACAACGGCAGCAGCCACGACGAGAGCCCCGGTGGCGCCGGCGCCTGGATGATGGCCGCTCGCTATGCCGTCGCGTCCTCGCTGTACGGCGTGCCGATGGCCTACATGGGCCAGCCCCTGGGCGTGCCTGACAAGATCGCCTTCGACGTCTGGTCGGACATGAAGTACTACTGGGACAACAACAACGACTCCACCCGTAACGCGCTGTACAAGAAGATCAACGACGCCCGCGCCAACCACGCGGCCCTGCGCTCCACGAACCGTTACTTCCTCGGCACGCAGAGCACCGGCGGCTTCAACGATCAGATCTACGCCGCGGCTCGTTGGGAAGGCAGCGACGTCATGCTGGTCTTCATCAACCTGCGCGAGTGGAACGTTGGCAGCGAGAGCTACAACATCCCGTCCGTGTTGCCGCTTGGCGACTCGACGATGTACCAGGCCTACAACCTGACCGGCGATCCGAACACCCCGCTTTGGGGCTCGGCCCGCAGCGGCGCCGACATCAAGGCGAACGGCATGACCGTCGGCTTCAACTACGGCAACGAAATCCAGTACATCGAGCTTCGCGCGCAATAAGGACGGTTTCCGAGCGGAAACTCCACTTACCACCTGACTGGCCCGCCCGCCCCTTCCCACCCCGGAGGGGCGGGCGGTTATTTGGGGGATGGCCTCCGATGTCACCCCCAGGCGTTGACACTCTTCCCCATTCGCGCCAGTCTTTCTGCATTGCATCGGCCCATCTCGCGCGCCGTCCGGTTTCCGGCGGGGGAGAGCCTTGCGGCTTCCCGGCGCGCCACACCGACACCCGATGGGCAATCACGGAGACATATGACCCCGACAAACGGTTTTCGCATCTCAGCCTGGATGAGCATCTTCCTGCTGGCTGCACTTGCATTCTCTACCGGCGCCCAGGCGCAGGTCTTCGACGGCAGTTCCGCCCCTTTCGCGGGATCGCTGAACGTGCCGCGCGACTTTGACCTCGCAGATATCGATGGCGATGGACAGGAAGACGTCATTGGTGCGTACTTCGGCTCGTTCACGGTCGCCTGGTTCAAGAGCGACAACGCGACGACGCCCACGCTGACTCCGCACACGATCACCGACTCGCTGTTCGGCCCGGTCTGGGTCAGCGCGGGTGACCTCGACGGCGACAATGACACTGACGTCGCCGCCGCGGCCTTCGATGGCGGGCGCCTCGTCTGGTACGAGAATTCGAACGGTGGAATGACCTGGACGGAGCACGTCCTGCTAACCGGCCTGGACGGTCCTAAGTTCATCTACTGCTACAACATGGATGGCGATGACGACCTCGACCTGATCGCAACGATTCGAAACACCAACGAGGTCATCTGGTTCGAGAATCGCCTTTCGACAAACGGAACCTTTGTGCAGGACGATGTGACTTCGTCGCTTCTGGCACCGCAATCGGCCTGGCCGGCGGATCTGAGCGGCGATGGCCGCCCGGATCTTGTCGTTCCCGGATTCGGTAGCAATGCGGTGGCATGGTTCGAAGCACCTGCAACGGATGGCGGAACGTGGACTCGCCATGACGTCGATCTGGCCGCCGGCGGAGTGCGAGATCTGCGCGTGGTCGACATCGACGGAGATCATGACGACGATATCCTGGCCGCTCTGATCAGCGATCAGGAAATCCTCTGGTACGAAAACAACGGTTCGGCCGGCGGATGGGCTCCACACACAATTATCCCAAGCTACGATGGCGCTGCGTCTGTCTCTGCGGCAGACGTGGATGGCGATGGCGACTTGGATGTGGCTTCGACGGCAGCCTTTGTGGACCTGGTTACGTGGCACGAGAACACCAACGGCGACGCATCCACATGGGCGCATCACACATTGTCGGACGCGTGGGACTTCCCGCTCTTCGTGAAGTTTGGGGACGTGGATGCCGATGGCGATCCGGATCTGCTGTCAGCTTCGAACGACGATAGCGTTTCCGCGTTATACGTGAATCGTTCGCCGCTTGTCGCATTCGATTCCATTGACCCGCAACAGCCGATCGCCGGCGACAACATCGACCCGCACGCGTACACCGACACCCGCAACATCGTGCTCGGCCTGGGCTCCGCGACTGGCAACCACCTCGATCTCCTTTACGCCTCTGCCGATGACTTCGCAACGTCGCTGAGCGCACCCTACTACGGTCAGCCGAATACTCCACTCGTACTGCCCGACGCGGACGGACCCCACGTGGTTTCTGTGCGACTTTCGAATCTGGGATGGGTTGGTCCCGCGACAACGGACACCATCACGCTCGATCGCGTTCCACCGGCGACTCAGGTCACCGGTCCATTCTCGCCGGTGACACAGACCTCGCCAGTGATCACGTTCACCTACAACGCCAGCGACGAAACCACCAGCGTCCATGCGGTGCAGTTGTACTACCGCCGTGCTGACCAGACGCCGTTGGGCGCATTCCAGCCCTACGGGACGCCGCAGTCGAACACGGGAACGATCGACTTCGATGCGAGCTCCGTCGTCGACGGCGACGATGGGCTTTACCACTTCCAGACGATCGGGACAGATCCGGTCGGTAACACCGAAGCGCTGAACGCCAACGGCGATATCACGATCGAGTTCCGTTGGGTGCGCGGAGGTTGGATGGCCTATTGATCGATTACGGCAGTTCCGCGCGCATGTAGCGGCGGAAGCGATCCTTGTCGAGCGCCTTCATGTAAGCTTCCTGCGGGCTGACAATGCCTTCGCGCAGGTAGTCCTCGATGGCGTCGTCCATGAGTTGCATGCCGACCTGGCGGCTGGACATGATGATCTGGTTGATCTGGTTCGTTTTGCCTTCGCGGATGTAGTTTGAAACGGCCCGTGTTTGCAGCAGAATCTCGTTCGCGGCGCGTCGGCCGGAACCATCGTTTGTCCGCAGCAGCAACTGCGCGCACACGGCCCGCAACGACACCGCGAGCATCGAACGAATCTGAGTTTGCTGATCCGCCGGGAAGACATCGATGATGCGATCGATCGTCTTGATCGCGCTATTCGTGTGCAGCGTTCCGAAAACCAGCGTTCCCGTTTCAGCAGCCGTCACAGCAAGGCTGATCGTTTCCAGATCGCGCATCTCGCCGACCAGAATAACGTCCAGGTCCTGGCGGGTTGCGCTGCGCAACGCGTCCGCGAACGAATGCGCGTGAATACCGACTTCGCGTTGCACGATCGTGGATTTCTTTGGCGCGTGAACGAACTCGATCGGCTCCTCGATCGTTACGATGTGGCGAGCGTAGTTTGCATTGATCGAATCGATAATGGCGGCCAGCGTCGTCGACTTGCCGCTACCCGTCGGTCCCGTTACCAGAACCAGCCCGGAATTGAAGTGTCCGAACGACTCGAGCACCGACGGAACGCGCAACTGCTGAAGGGTGAGAATGCGCGACGGGATTGTGCGGAATACAGCGCCGACGCCGTTGAAGTTGCGGTGATAGTTTGCACGGAAACGCGCTTTCGAGCCGTGGCCGTAGGCAAAATCCAGGTCGCCCGTGTCGATAAACTCCTGCCAGAAATTCGGGAGGCAAAGTTCCTTCATCATCGCCGTCAGTGTTGGACCGTCGATGGGGCCGGCGTTTGGAACCGGCATGATCTTGCCGTGCAGCCGGATCTTCGGAACGTGATTCTCCGCCAGGTGCAAGTCGGATGCGCCTGCGTTCAGCATCGAATCAAAGAGTCTGTCCAGTTGCGCCATCGTGCGTCCTTACGTCTGGTTCCTGTACTGTTCGAAGGCTGCCTTGTTATCCGAGCGCCGGTACGCTTCGAAGCCCGTGATGTATCCGCGCTTCAACAACTCCATCAACGAATCGTCCATCGTCTGCATGCCGAGTCGCCTGCCGGATTGCATGACGCTCAACAATTGGTGGAACTTCAAGTCTCGGATCAACGCCGACACGGCCGACGTGACCAGCAGAATCTCCATCGCCAACACAAGGCCCTGCGCATCGCGACGAGGGATCAACTGCTGGCTGACAACGCCGCGAAGGGATTCGCTGACCATCACGGCGATCTGCGCCTGCTGGTTCGACGGGAAGACATCCAGAATGCGGCTGACCGTGCGTGGAGCACTTCCAGTATGCAGCGTTCCGAATACGAGGTGCCCGGTTTCTGCGGCCGTGATCGCGATGGAGATCGTTTCCAGATCGCGCATCTCACCGACCAGCAGAATGTCCGGATCTTCGCGCAGCGACGCCCGCAATGCAGAGCCGAACGACTCCGAGTGCGATCCCACCTGGCGCTGCGTCACATGGCAGTTCTTTGAAGAATGTACGAACTCGATCGGATCTTCGATGGTGATAATGTGCTCATCGCGATTCTGATTCACCAGGTCCAGCATCGCCGCGATCGATGTGGTCTTTCCGGAACTCGCCGGTCCGGTCACAAGCACCAGGCCCTGCGGGTACTCCGTCAACATCTTCAGCGGCGGTGGCAGGCCCAACTCTTCAAACGTCGGGATCTTGTGAGGGATGATGCGATAGGCTCCGTCCCAACCGAGGCGCTGATTGTACACATTGCAGCGATGTCGGCCCACGCGCGGAATATCCAGCGCGTAGTCCAGCGACAAATCCTTCTCTGCCTTTTGGCGTTGCTCTTCGCTCAACAGCGAGAAGTTCAGCTCCTTCGACTTCTCCGGCGTCAGCGGATCCATCTCCATGTAGCGAATCTGGCCGTTCAATCGAACGAATGGCGGTCGCCCCGCGGAGAGATGCAGATCGGAGCAGCCCCAATGTCGCGCCAGCCGAAGCATTTCCTTCAGTGTCTGGGGCTGCGAGTGCGAGCGGGCTTCTGCCGGCGAGACTTCCTGAACCGTTTGTGCGGGCGGAACGTGGCGAGCCGGCGTCGCGCCGCCGGGATTCGTCTGGGGCCTGGGAGGTGCCTGTTGTTGAGCCCGGGGCTGGGACTGAATCGGCTTTGTCGGGTGCTCGTCGATCGGTTCGGTTTTGAGCTGTTCCAACTGGTCAGGCGTCAGGAAGTGACGCTTCACCATCAGATCCTCGGCGTTCTGGCCGGGGAAGCTCTCGAGCTCCTCCAGGATGTGCTGATGCTGTTTGCGGGTGATGAGGCGGTTTTCGAGAGCCGCTTCGAGGATTTCGCGATCCGTTGCCACAACAGAATCCCCTGTGTGCGGAGTGCCGCCCCCTCGTCTCCAGATCGGAACTAACGGTTCTTAATCAGGCGGTGCTTTCGGCCCGGCGGTGTTGATCGACGGCGACGCAGAAGGCCTTGTAGAAGTCCTTAATCGTCCGCATCTCCCAATCGGAGAGCAGTCCGTCTTCGTAGGTCTTACGGACCTCTGTGAACATGCCGATCAGTTGCTGGCGCATCTTTTCCAACTGCTCCGGCGTCAGGTCCTTCATGTCGTTCAGGCAAAGCAGAACTCGACGATCTTCCGGCGAAATCTCCGACGTGTCGTACGGGTTGACGGGCTCGGCCTGTACCGGTTCCTGGCGTCCGCCCTGCTTGGGAACTGCTTCGCGACTGACGGCACCGGAAACGGCCTCTTCTTCGTCGACGCCCATGGCCAGTTTCTCGTCCACTCCGCGCAGCCAATCGATGAACTGCTCTTCCTCGGAGCCGCCGGAGCCTTCTTGTTCCTCCGGCTCCCGAGCGGCAATCTCCGCGGCTTTTTCTTCAATCTGCTCGCTCAGTTCCTTCAGACGCGGATTCGCCGGAGCGAGTTCAATGGCCTGCGCGAGAGCGCCCTCGGCGCGGTTGATCTCTTCCGTGTCCAGGAACATCTTAATGGCTTTTTCGTAAGCCTGCATTGCCGGGACACGCTTGCCCGCCTTCTCGTGCAGCAGCGCCAGCAGGTAGTGGCACATGCCATTATCGGGCGCCAGTTCCAGCATCGAGTTGATCGATTCCTGGGCACCGCGCACCTGGTTGTATTGCATGTAGAAATCGACCACCCACTTCAACTGTTCGGCCGCCGCATCGGGGCGTCCCATGCGGGCGAACAGATAGGCCAACTCCTTGCGCGCTTTCACGGCGCCGGGTTGCAGGATGATCAGGATGTTGTAAATCGAGAGCGTCTTGTCCAACTCGCCGCGAACGGCGTAGGACTCGGCCGCCTGCAGGTACTCGCGATAGGCGTCGTCCTTGCGCCCCAACTCCAGCAGCAGAGCCGCGAGCTTCGAGCGCGTAATCTCGTTGCGGGGATCCAGCGAGACCGCCTGCTCCAGGTAGGGGAGGGCGTCGTGGTGCATGCCCTTGTTGATGAACATTTCGCCGCGGAACAGCAGGTCGCTCGACTTATCTTCCTCGCCGAACAGATTTCTGGTCACTTCGTCGAGGCCGCAGTCGTAATACAGCGCGACGAGTTCGATCAGAAGACCGCCCTCGTAAGCCTCGCACTGCGAGTACTGACACTTGAATGTCTTCTCGGTCGTGTCGACGATCAGGGACTTGCGAACCAGGTCTTTGTGGATCGGGCAATGGACGCGAACGATCGCGCCTTCCTGGTAAATCGAGGACTCCGTAAACCCCATGCGCTTGAGCACAAGGTAAGGATCCAACGAAGCGTTGAAGCCGTAGTCCGATTCTCTCAGTTCAAAACGCGACATATACACACCGTTGCCCTGCTGAAGGGCGCGTCCGGCCCCCCAGGAGTGAGGCAACCCCCATAGATACCAAAAGAGTAGAAAGCCCCCGAAAGTGCGGCAAGCCTTTTTGCCCGGGGGAGCGCATTCCGATGGGGGCTGAGACGCTCAGTGTGGCCGGGTTGCACAACGCCTCAAGCGCTCGCAGAGTACCCGGCAGCGGTGATCGCATCCGCGATCTGGGCCGTTGTGACCGCTCCATCTTCGAATTCGACAGTTGCGGAGTCCTGTTCGTGGCTCGCCGACACCGCCGTCACGCCATCGAGAGCCAGAGCGGCCTTCTCGACGCGGGCGGCGCACTTTCCACAGGACATCCCTTCGACCTTCAGTGTCGCTTTTGACATCTGGACAATCTCCTCGTTGCGGTTTCCAATAGGCCTCGCGAGGAACGGACCAGAGCAACTCCTGTGATCAGAGGCCTCGACCGACCTGGTGGATCACGTCGGCCACATCGAACGCAGAATCTTCCGTGACTTCCGCTGCAGGGAACTGCACCGGCGTCAGCAGCGACTCCTTGTCCAGCATTCGAACCATCAGGTAGCTCGTGATCACGCCGTGGGGTCCCGGCGCCATCGGTTGCTCGGTGTGACACACCAGGCAGTCCTTGATGTACGTCGCAGTGCCCTGGACACGCATGGACTGGACCCAGTCGCGGCTCTGGGTCGTCGGCATCAGGGCGTGGGGGCTGTTGTGGCATGCGGCGCAGTAGACCCCGCCGTGGCCCGTGCTCTGGCGATAGAGGGTTCCGGCTTCTTCGCCATGATCTTCATGGCAGGTTTGACAGCGAGGCTCTTCCAGCCACGGTTGACGTCCATTATTCAGCGCCGTGCGCATCTCCGTCAGGGTTCCATGGCAATCCGTGCAGCCAATGCCGGCGATCGACATCGCGCCACGCTGGCACTGCGTATTCTGGCCCGGATGGCAATCATAGCAGTTCATGTTGCCCTCTTCCTTGGCGTGGAGGCCATGTACGGCGCGCGACAGGTTCTTGATGCCGATACCGGGCGTTCCGAGGGCATTCGAGGCGTGGCAACTGGCGCACAGGACAGGCTGGCTGCCCATCAGGTTTGTGCCTTCCTCTTCGTCGTGCTCTTCCAGAATGTTCCGAGCCGTCTGCGCCTCCGTGCTGCCGCCGTGGCACTTGTTACAGCGCATCTCGGTCGACACGGGTGCCACGAAAGTTGTCTTGTCGACCAATGTCCCATCGGGCTCGGTCGTCACGGAGACTTCCGCCCATTGGTAAGGCTGCTCATTGGCAAGATCGGCATCGCTCCAGGGCGTCAGCGGAATGCCCGCGGCTTCGAACGCCGTCCCGTTCCAATCCAGTTCGCCGGTCAGTCCTTTGCCCGTCAGACCCACATCGGTGGCTGGCGTGGTTCCAAACAGGGCCTGCGCGTAATTCCAGAAATTCACCTTATTCGAACTCGTCGTGTTCTCCGGAAAGCGATACGTCAGCGTCACACCACTCTCGACGAGTGTGGGGATCGGGCCGCGCTCGATCACCTGGACCCAGATATTGTTGTAGGGGGGCAGGACAGTCATTACGCTGAAGTCCGAATTCATGCAGTGCATCCCGAGGTCGTTCCAACCGAGAGCGACATGCGTTCCGAGCTGTTCACGATCGACATCCGGAACGATCATATCCGGTTCTGCGAGTGTCGGGACAACCACGGCCACTGCGAACGCAGCGGCGATCCAGAGCTTGAATCTGTTCATTTTTGGCTTCTCCAATTCCCATTTCGGAATATTTGAACCATCAATTCCTTTATCCCAATACTGTATGGTTGCTTGTTCGGTTGCAGAAGTCAAGCAGACAACTATTCATATCTTCACAGTCGCACCTGAAGTTCTTCATTTCGGTTCCCGAGGATGATTGACGACACGATGACCGGGCGTTAGGCTGCCAGTCAGAATTGGACCGGTTCGATTCCGTCGGCGATCGAATCGGCGAGATTGCCAGCCGACACGGTGCTGACATGGCCAAAGAGACAAAGAAGCCGCGCGCTCACAAGGGGCGCAAGAAAGCCGCGAAGGCCACGGCGAAGGCCAAGGCGCCCGTGCCCGAGCGCCCCTGTCCGATCGAGACGGAGGCGCGACTGCGCGCGATCGTCGACACGGCTGTGGATGCGATTATCACGATCGACGAGTTTGGAATCGTCGATGCGTTCAATCCCGCCGCGGAAAAGATGTTCGGTTTCAAAGCCAAGGAAGTCCTCGGCGAGCACCTGACCTTGCTGATGCCCGAACCCTTCTCGAAACACCACGACGAGTACGTGCATCGCTACATGGAGACCGGCGAGAATCACGTGATCGGTCGGCGCGTTGAAGTCGTTGGCCGGCGCAAGAACGGCACCGTCTTCCCGATGGAGCTTTCTGTCAGCGAGATGTTGGTGAATGGGCGGCGGATGTTCACTGGAATCGGCCGCGACGTCACCGAGAAACGCGAAGCATCCGAGCGCATTCGCCAGACCAGCCGATTCCTCGAATCGATCCTCGATTCGCTTTCGAATCACATCGCGATTCTCGACAGTGAAGGCATCATCATCCACGTCAACGACGCCTGGCGGCGGTACACTCGAGAAAACAACCTCGGGATCCCCGAGGACGGGATCGGCGTGAACTACCTGAAGGTCTGCCTCGAGAGCATGGGCGAGGAAGGACGCCGCGCAGCGGATGGAATTCGCGCGATCATGCGTGGGGATACTCCCGATTTCTCGATGGAGTACCTCTGCCCGAAGGCCAAGTCCGAGCAATGGTTCAAGATGCAGGTCACCTGTTTCCGCGGCCACGACGGCCAGCGCGTCGTTGTCTCTCACGAGAACATCACGGCTCGAAAAGCAGCCGAACGCGACTTGCAGGAGGAGCGCAACTTTGTTTCCACCGTGCTGGACACGGCTGGCGCCCTGCTGGTTGTCACAGACATCCGCGGTCGGATCGTGCGCTTCAATCGCGCTTGCGAAGCACTAACGGGTTACAGCTCGGAGGAGGTCCTTGGTCGAACGATTTGGGATTTCCTGGTCGACGAAGACGACGTTCGCGAAGTGCGCCGCGTCTTCAGTCAACTCCGCCGGACGGTGTTTACGAATGAAGCGGAGAACCACTGGATGTGTCGCGACGGGACGAAGCGCCTCATCGCATGGCGCAACGCATGTCTGCTGAATGAAGAAGGAAAGCGCGCGTTCATCGTCAGTTCCGGCATCGACATTTCGGAGCGCGAACGAATCGCCCGCGAGCTGCGCGAGATTCAGAAACTGGAGGCGGTCGGTCGCGTTGTCGGCGGGCTGGCCCATGACTTCAACACGATCGTCGGCGTCATCACCGGGCACTGCGAGTACCTGCTCTATCGCCAGTTGCACGAGGACGATCCTTTGCGCGGCGACATCGACGAAATCCTTCGCGCCGGCCAGCGCGCAACGGACTTGATCCAGCAAGTGCTTGCCTTCAGCCGACGTCAGTCATCACGTCCGAAGCGCATGGCTCTTAACGAGGTCGTCAGCGATATCGAGCAGATGCTGCGAAGACTCGTCGGCCGCGAGCACGAATTGACCATCAAGACGCAGAGAAAACTCGGCGAAATCCGTGGCGACCGCGGCCAGATGGAGCAGGTGATTTTGAACCTCGTCGTCAATGCGCGCGACGCACTGGAACGCTCCGGCTCAATCGCCATCGAGGTCGAAAACGAGGAACTGAGCGAGAATTACGCGCGTCAGCGCATCGGCATCAAGCCGGGGCAATTCGTACACTTGGCCGTTCGCGATACCGGCCATGGAATCGACACTGAAACCATGCCGCGCATCTTCGAGCCGTTCTTCACGACGAAAGAGCCGGGCAAGGGGACCGGACTCGGGCTTTCGACTGTTTATGGAATTGTCCGTCAGCATGGCGGAACCATCGAAGTCGACAGCACGCCGGGCGAAGGAACCGCCTTCCACATCTACCTGCCGTGCGTCTGACCGATCAGCCCATTACCTGGGCTTCTTCCTGCGGGATCATCTTTCTGCGAAGTCGATCGTACACCCAAGACACTCCTGTGCCCACGAACGGCAGCAGGAATGCCCAGATGCCCGCTCCGATGGCGGCGCCACTCATCTCGTCGCGCTGGATATACCAGATTGGGCTCAGCGCCAGCGCCGCCATGATGTGAATCGGCGTCAGGACGAACAGGCTGGAGATGTGAGCGATCCCGCTCTTGTTCGTCCACGGGATCCAGAGGAAGAACAGGTAGAACAGCTTCACTTCGTCGGTGAGAAACTGGTGATAGCAGACACCGATCATGAACAGTGCTGCACCATGTCCCAGCCAGAAGATGGGAACATCCCCCATAAAGGGCAACGAGCAGCAGATTGCCGATATCAGCGCCCCGCCGAGGTAGAACAAGACGAAGCCCTCACGGCCGAGTCGATCCTCCAGGGCAGGGCCGAAGATAAGCCAGAACAGCATGATCAGCGACACGGATGTCGGGTAGGAGGACGAAATCTGGAGAGGCGGTGGGAGCTGTGTGACCGGCGTGAACAGGCTCTGGAGAATCGCCGACCAGAATTCGACATTCCAGGCCTCCGGCGGCAACATCTGGGTGATCAGCACAGAGAGCTGCGCCGGGTAGATCGTCGCGGCGATCAATCGGTACAGAATCAGTGCCAGCAACACGTACGAAAACAGCCCTCGCTTCGAGAGCCGCAGGTTCATGCCGCACGGGAAGAGAAAGAATAGCATAACATCTGAGTTGACCCTCGGCAGTAGCCCGGCGGCAAGCGGATTGACGCGGGTCTGCAGCCCCGCGAGATCGCTTCCCGCGAGCGACGATTCCACTGCCCCATCCGATGACGGTAAATGCCGGCCGATTCGGGGGATTTTCCTTTCCTCCCCCCCGAACCGAGGTTTACGTTCCCCGGACTTGTACCAAGAGAACGGAAGGTCTTCCCATGGCAAAAAAGAGCAAGCGCAAGTTGATCGCGGTCATTCTGGCCGCCGGTCAGGGAACCCGCATGAAGTCCCAGCGGCCCAAAGTCCTGCATTCGATCTGCGGCACCCCGATGATCGATCACGTGCTGGACTCTCTTCAGCCGCTGAAGCCGGACGAGGTCTACGTGATCACGGGCCATCTGCACGACGAGGTGAAGGCCCATGTTGGCTCCCGAGCCGAGTGCATCCTGCAGAAGGATCGCCTGGGCACTGCGCATGCCGTCAAGATGGCCCGCCGCAAGTTCGCCAACAAGGATGCCGATGTCCTCATCATGTGCGGCGACGCGCCCCTCATCAAGACTGAGACGGTCGAGGCGCTTCTGCACCGCCGTCGCAGCCACCACACCGCTTGCGTTGTCCTGACGACCACATTGCCGGATCCGACCGGTTACGGGCGAATTGTCCGCAATCGCGACAACACCGTTCGCAAGATCGTCGAGCACAAGGACACCAACACCTACGAAGAGAAGATCGACGAGATCAACACCGGCACGTATTGCTTCGACGCCCAGGACCTGGCGTGGGCAATCAACCGCGTGAGCAATAAGAACGCTCAGAAGGAATACTACCTGACGGATGTGGTGGAGATCTTCCAGGTGGCAGGCAAAGAAGTCGAAGCCGTCGTCTGCGAGGACCCGACGGAAGTTGTCGGCGTGAACAGCCGCCGCGACATGGCCCAGGCCGAGCGATTCTTGCGCGCCCGCATCAACAACCGCATCATGGACGAAGGCGTCACCATCGTCGATCCTCAGAATACGTACATCGACAACACGGTGAAGATCGGCCGGGACACGAAGATCCTGCCGTTCACGATCATCGAGGGCGCGACCCAGATCGGCGAAGGCTGTCGGATTGGCCCGAACTGCTCGTTGCACGACGCCCGGCTCAACGATGGTGTTGTTGTGCGGAACTCGATCGTCGAGGACGCCACCGTCGGGAAGAACGTCCAGATCGGTCCCTACGCCCATATTCGCCCCGGGACCAAGCTCCCCGCCGGTGCCCGGATCGGCACGTTCGAGGAAATCAGCCAACAGGACCTCGACGAGGATTACGAGATGCTCGACCTGCACTCGGACTTCCTCCTCGGTGCTCCCAAGGCAGAGGGACGGAAGGCACCAGCCAAAAAGGCCCCAGCCAAGAAGGCCCGCAAGAGCGGCGCGAAGAAGAAGTAATCACCCTCGACCAATTCGGACATGAGGAACCTGCCCATCATGAACCGTTACCCGGAAGGACCTCTCATCATCTGCGGCCGAGATTCGGTCAATCTAGCCCAGCGCGTGGCGGATTGCCTGAAGATTCAGCTCGGCCACGCCGAAATCCGCAAGTTCAGTGACGACGAGACCTTTGTCCGCATCAACGACAATGTCCGCGGGCGGGACATCTTCATTGTCCAGTCCACCCACAAGCCGGCGAACGAGAACCTGATGGAGCTGCTCCTGCTCCTGGACGCCGCCCGTCGGGCCAGCGCCGATCGCATTACGGCCGTCATCCCGTACTTCGGCTACGCCCGCCAGGACCGCAAGGCTCAGGGCCGCGTTGCCCTGTCGGCCAAGTTGGTCGCCAACCTGGTGACGACGGCCGGTGCCAATCGCGTTCTGACGATCGACCTGCATTCCAGCCAGATCCAGGGGTTCTTCGACATCCCGCTTGATCATCTGTACGCAGGCTCGATCCTGCTGGAGCACGCCCGGACGCTGGATCTGAGCAAGGCCGTCGTAGTCTCTCCGGACGTGGGCAATGTGAAGCTCGGCCGGGACTATGCGACCCGTCTCGGGCTGCACCTGGTGATCATCGACAAGCGTCGTCCGGAGCCCAATCGTTCCGAGGTCATGGCCATCATCGGTGCCGAGGAAGTCGTGGGAAGAAATGTACTGATTTTCGATGATCTGATTGACACGGCGGGCACCATATGTAACGCAGCCCAGGCCCTTCGCGAGAGGGGCGCACGGGATGTTTATGCCCTGGCGACACATGGAGTGTTGAGCGGACCGGCTTTAGACCGTCTGCAAGAGGCTCCGATCAAGCAGATCGCCATCACAAACACCATCCTTCAGGATAGGGAAAGATTACCGGAAAAGATCAAAATCCTGGATGTAGCCCCATTGCTGGCGACAGCCATTGATAGAATTCATAAAGACAGTTCTGTCAGTGCTCTGTTTCAGAATGCGAAGCCCTGAACGGCTGAAGGCTCAACCCGGGTTGTGACACACGCGGAGGTTATAAGAATGGCTCAAACGGCAGTTGCAATGAAGCTCGACGCGAAGGTTCGCGAGGAGCGCGGTAAAGAGAAGGCCAAGAAGCTGCGCTTCGCCGGGATGCTTCCCGGTGTCGTCTACGGCAGCGGCAAGGATGCCGTCTCTATCGTCCTGGATGCCCACGAGTTCCAACTCGTCCGGCAAGCCGCCCACGGCGACTCGGTCCTAATCGACCTGAACGTCGACAACGGCGACCACGACAAGGTCTTCATCAAGGCGCTTCAGCGCGATCCCGTCACCAGCAAGATCGAACACGTCGATCTGCTCCGCGTGGATATGAACAAGGAAATCACGCTCAAGGTTTCCGTTCGCCAGATTGGCGACACGCCGCTTGGCGTTCGAGAAGGCGGCCTTCTCGAGCAGGTTCGTTACAAGGTTGAAGTTCGCTGCTTGCCCGGCAACGTTCCGGCTCACATCGAAGTCGACCTGACTGAGCTTGGCGCCGGCGCAACCTTCCATATCTCCGACCTGCCCGTTCTTGAGGGCGTCGAGTACCTGGAAGAGCCTGACACGACGATCTTCTCGATCGTTTCGAAGGCCAAGCTGGAAGCTGCTGCATTCGCCGCCGAAGAGGCTGCGGCCGCTGCCGGTGGTGAAGAAGGCGAAGCCGAAGCCGCCGAAGGCGAAGCCGAAGAGGGCGAAGCCGCCGAAGGCGAAGCGAAGGAATAATCCTTCCGATTTCAGTGTTGCAGAACTCTGCCGGCCGGGGTCTCCCGGCCGGCGATTTTTGCTTTTTACGGCAAGCCAAGTCCCCGCTCAGGTCGCATCGAGATGCGCCGAGTCCCAACTCAGAGCCGCGATCCATGGGCGATCTGGATCGGTCTCAGACGGGTCTTTGGGGACGTACAGGAAGTAGCGCCCGACGTGGGACTTCTCCACGTAGCTTGCCTTGATTGCCGCGCGCATGTTTGGCGTGAAGCGCCAGAAGAACTGGTCATCGTCCATCAGGTCCTGGCTTGTGACGATCAGATCGAATTTCCCCTCAATCAGATCCTTCACAAAGCCCGACTCGTCCCATTTCTTCTCTTTCGCCAACTGGCTCATGATGAAGGGCTGGAAGAGCACTTTCTGGCCCGCAAGGATGTTGAAGACCGGCTCCTCGCACAGCACCGGCCCCGTCGCGTCGAGGACCTGGCTGTAGACGACCTCGGCGACCGCACGGTCCTGCTGCGTAGGTCCGCCGGCGAGCAGATCGCGCTTCTGGACGCCATCGGCGACCGGGTATGCAAACAGATCGAGCGCATGAAACCAGAACAGAGCGATGGTGAGGCCGCTCATGAGCGTCAGCGTCTGGTGGGGGTGCTCGCGATCGCCCACGCGGCGCACCAGCAACCCCAGGTTCACGCCCACGAACAGCGCAATCGCCGCATTGAACTCCAGCAGGTAATTCGCCGCGGCGCCTTCCTTGCCGATGCTGATCACAGACAAAGTCGCAAAGATCAGGTACGCGGTGAATGTGATTCCCTCCGGAGGCGTGTCGTCCTGGGCCTCCTCTTCGCCGCTCTCCTCGTCTCGTTCGATCCAACGCTGGTGACGCCAGACAGCCGGTACGACCATCAGCAGCAGCGCCGTGGCGACGATCTTGAACTTGCCCCAGAACCAGATGTGGTGAATCCAGCGCTGCAGTTGCTCCGGATCGAACACGTTCATGTTGTAGAGCACAGTGTGGCGGAGGAACTCCCCGCCGGTCATCAACTGAAGGGCCAGCGTCGTGATGCCGACGGCCGCCAGCATTGCGATGCAGAAGATGCCTGCACGCGTTGTCTCGCGCCGCCACAGCATTCCGACGAGCACTGCAGCTGGAGCGACGATCTGGGTTTGCTTTGTGAAGAACGCGAGCGTGAACAGCGCCACGCCCGCCCACAATCCGGCCCAGCGCCGCGACGAGGTAATCGCGATCAACCCCGCCAGGCCGAAAGCGATCGCTGGCAGATCGACTCGAGCATAGGCGATCCAGTCGTTCAGATCCCAGGTGGCCAGGAAGAGACCGGCCCCAAGCAGCGACGGCACCACGAGCCCCGTCTCTCGCAGAATGCCGTAGAGGAGCAGTGCGACGATCACGAGAGTGGCCAAGGTCGCCAGCAGGCGCCCAGGGGCGATGCTGCGCGGGGCAAACGGCACCAGCCCGGCCCACATGGCGGGATAGACAGGAGGGTAGTTGCCAACGGTATAGGGGTATCCGGAAATATCGGGATAGATCGTCCGGCCCTTAGCCAATTGGATGGCCTGCTCGAACAGAAAGCCTTCTTCCGGGTCGATCTGGTACGGATACGCAATGGCCTCGACTGACCGCTTGAACGGATGCAGCCCGATGAAGAGCAGCAGGATCACCGGCGGAATCAGCGCGATGGCCAGCCATAGATGCCCGCTCGTGCGGCGAGGGGGCGCCTGCTCCGCAATCGGCTCCTGATCGCTCATGCGTTCTCCAGCACGCGCAGAATCGCCGCTTCGACATCGGCCGCGTCCATGGACTGCATGCACGATGGCCGCACGTTGCAGCGCTTCAGATAGCATGGGGAGCACTGGAAATCTGTCACGATCATTTCACCGCGGCCGAACAGGTCCACCTCCTGGTGGCAGGTTGGGCCGAAGAAGGCGACCAGTTGTTTCTTCAGAGCAATGCCTACGTGCATCGCCAGACTGTCGGCGCTCAGCAAGGCAGCGCATTCGTCCACCAGCGCGAAGAAGACCTCAAGCGAGTTGAAATTCCCCGAATCAAAGACACGCGCCCCGGCCAGGTCGCCCGCGCGGTGCATCAGGTCGCGATGCAGTTCCTGCTCCCGTGGGCCGCCCAGCAGGATCATGCAAAGCTCCGGTTGCGCGGACAGTCGCTGGATCAGTTCGGCGTAGCCCTCCTGCGTCCACGCCTTTGTCTCGAAGACAGGCCCGCAGCCTGTGTTAAGGCCGATTAATCGTGCCCCCTTGGGGACTCCCCCGCGCTCCAGAATGCACTCTGCAGCTTCCCTGGCGGCAGGGGAGACCTCCAGGCCGTATTCGTCGCCCTGGTACTCCATCTCCGCCATGCCGTACAGGATCTTGGGGTGTGTCAGCTCGTTCTGCCGATACTTCAAATCGTCCGAGAGCCCGAGGCGCAGCGCATAGGTCGCGCCGTCGTTCCAGACAGTCGCCTGGTTGCCCGCCGTCGGCGCATAGCCGAGCTTGCGTGTCGCTTCGATCTTGCGCGACAGGGCAACGGCTTCTGCATCCTTATCAAGGCAGAGCAGCAGGTCGAAACACCTGCCCTCCAGAGCCAGGACTCCGCCCGGCGTCAGCGCGCGCACCTCGTCCACCAGTGGATCGCGGACGATCGGCTCGGTGCCGGGGGCTGTCAGCCATGTGATCCAGGATTGCGGGTGGAGGCGCTTCAGGCCCGGGAGGAGACACTTCGTTCGCAACGCGTCGCCCATCGCGCCGAGCTTGATAATCAGGATCTCCGTTCCCCGCGGCTGGTACTCTGCGCAATCAGGGCAGCCATCGGACTTCCCACAGGGCTTGTAACCCGAATAGAATCGGCAGTCTTCCTTGATCTGTTGCGGATCGATGTTGGCGAAGGACGTCACGCGGGCCTCTTGACGGGAGGTTCAAATTCCAGCACTACGTTTCGCCGGGGGACGCTCGGCACGCAAGGGCGAACAGGAGTCCTGGCTCGGCGCGGACAAAAGGAAACCGCCCGGATCGTACCGGGCGGTTTGAGAACTTGTTGTGACCGGTCGTCAGCCTTCGGGCGATTGCCCGCCCTGCTGCTCGGCCTGGACTTCCGCCAGGCGCTTTGGCGGCAGCTCGCTCAACAGCTTGCCGAGAGCCTTGTTCATACCGATGAACAGCGTGTGCCATTCGATCTGAATCTTGCTGAATGTGGCTTCCGGCTGGGCCTTCATGTGGCTCAGGCTCACCGTCTCCGTCAGAACATTCAGGATCTTTGGAGCATCCTTGAAGTAGTCGATGGAGAGCTCCTGGAACTTGAAGTGATTCAGTGCCAGGATGCTGACCAGGTTGCCGAACTCGTGTTCTTCTTCCTGGGTGATATTCTTCTCGATCAGATCGTCGGAGAAGTACGTGAAGAACTGCTGCCACAGGGCTGCATACTCGCGCACGACGGCGATCCGATTTTCGATCGAGAGATGTTGAACGGCCTTTTTTTTCGCCATGGTTGCTTAGGTCAGTTCTTTTTCTGGAAGATGTTCAGCGCCCAGAAGACGTAGAGCAGAAGCAACACGATTCCGGCGATCGCGAGAAGTTCCACGCGATAGACGTAGTTCAAATTCTCCAAGAAACTGAGTTTGAGCATCCCGGTTCTCCTGCTTTGCTACCTTAGTTACTGAATGTCGCTCAACGTCACGCCGGACTGAACAAGACGGAAGCGAACTTCATCGCTGAAGAACTGGCGCTTCAGTTCGGCAATAATCTGGTTCGAGCTGTTGATCCGTGCATAGGCCTGATCGATCAAGCGTGCGCCCTCATCGTTCGACGCTTCGTTCAAGATGACCAGCTTCTCGAAGTGAATCGCGGCGATACGACCTTCGTTGAGGGCCGTGATCACTTCCTTGTGTGCCGCTTCCATGTCTGCGGGATACTCCATCTGAAGAACGATCGAGTAAAGCTGCTCAACGGCGGCGCGGAAATCGGACGGCGTATAGGAGCCGGCGATGGCCACCACGTTGCCGCGAGAGAAGCTGCCGAAGGCCAGAGCCTTCATCTCGTTCGGTCCCAGCGACAGCACGTTGCTGAACTGGTGCTGGGCGCGGCCGTAGGCTTCGAAGATTCCGAGAATTGAATCGCTGTAATGTTCCTGGTTGTAGCGCGACTCGATCTCGTCGATCTGCTTGATCGCGCTTTCGAGCGAACTGTGCGCCGACTTGTAGAGGCCCTTGTTGAAGTCCAACTGAGCGTACTTCAGATTGCCACGGGCATCTGAAATCAGATCCGCCGCGTAATCCGCCGCGCCTTCCTGAACCAGGAAGTTCAGGCGAGCCGTCTGCTGCTCGGCAACCTTGTCGACCAGGTCGTCTGTGTGATCCAGGGTCTGGCGCAGCTTGCCTTCCAGCTTCGCCATTTCCGCCATCACGTAGTCGTAACGATCAACGCTGAATTCATTCTCCAGGGCCGCAAGACGGCGGCGAACTTCGACCGAATCCTGAACCTGGAAGTAGTTGATGCCCTGCTGTTGGCCTTCCATCAGGTTCTCGCGCATCCGCGAAACGGCTTCGCGGAAGTTGCTGCGTTTGGCGGACTTGGCGACGGCGGTCGCCGTAGTCTCGGCCGAATCGGCCAGACGGGCCGAATCCGTGTAGTAGCCCTGATCGATCTTGTCGCGAGAGATGCGAACGTTGGCGCTGGCGCGGGCCAGAGTCTGGTTGTCGTACTCCCAACCACCCACGGCCTTCGCGTCGGCGATCGCCGCCTCGGCATCGTTGATCTTCTTGTAGAGGGCCTGCTCGGCGCGTTCTGCCGAGGACAGAGCCTGCGATTCAGCTTTCTCGTAGTCGCCGTTGTCGTACAGACCGCGGGCCGAATCGATCAGCTTCTTCGAGTTCTCCATGTCGCGACCGGCGTAAAGCGCTGCGCCGGCCTTCTGGGCGCGTTCGATGCGCTCGCGGGCCGCGGCCAGAGCGTCTTCGGCGGCCATGCGGTTCGCCTTTACCTCGGCCTGGCGGGCCATCTCGATCGCCTGGTTGGCAGTCTCGACGGCCAGCTTCAAGCGGCCGTTCTGAAGCTCCACTTCGGCGTTCTGGATCAGCTCGTTGACCTGCACCAGAAGTTCCGCGGCATACTTGCGGGTCTTGTCAGACATTGCACGCTCGGCGGCTTCGCGGGCACCGCGGATGTCTTCCACGGCACGGCCGGAGATGCGCTGAGCCATTAGTTCGATATTCGCACGGGCGGCGGCGGCCAGTTCGGTCGCCGGCAGGTAATCGCCCTTGTTGATCGCGTCCTTGACGCGGGCGAGGTCGCGGTTGCTGCGCTGCAACTCCTCGCTGGCGTATTCGCGGGCGCCGTCGCGCTCGTAACGGCTGATCATGTTCGACAGCTCGATCACGGCATTGTTGGCAACCAGGTGATAAACCTCACCCAGGATGCGGTCGGCCACGCGGGACTGCTCTTCGGCCAGCAGGATCGCGCCACGGTACTTCTGCTCGCGCTGCCGGTTGTCCGCCACGATCAGATTCTCGCGGGCGGCTTCCAGTTCCTGGCCAAGCTGCACGCGACGGGCTTCCTTGCCCGACTCGAACGGAATCATGTCCTCGGGAACCTCGGCCATCGGCTCGAAGATTTCCTGGACCTGGGTATAGACGCTCTCGGTCGTATCCAGACGATTACCCGCCAGACGGATGGCTTCCGTCGCGAGGTCTTCGAACTGGCGATTGATCTTGTCGGCTTCTTCCGCAGCGCGGTTGGCGATTTCCTTGATTTGGTCGAACGCTGCTTCGGCTTCGGTCTGCGAAGCGCTCTCGGCGCCGGAGCGGATCTGCTGTGCTTCGTTCAGGAAGTCCTCGAGAACTTCGACGCGGCCGGGGAGGTACTCACGGGCGCCGCCCTCAACGAGGGCCTTGATTTCGCGCTGGATCGTCTCAATGCGGGAGTCAGCGGCTTTGCGCTTCGTCGTCAGCACCAGGTTCTGAGCCATCGGCTTCAGTTCCTTGGCCTGCAGTTTGACCTTGTTGTAACGGTTTTCGTTGAAGTCGCCGATCATCACTTCGTGCAGATTCACGACGGTGTTGTACTGCTCGGGAACGAATTCGCGGGCACCTTCGCTCAGCGCCGAGGCCAGGAGGTTTTCGATCTCATCGATCATTTCCTCGCTCTGCTCGCGCAGCACCTGCTCGATGCCGCGTTCCGCCTCACGTGCCGCCTCGATGAACTGGTTAGCGGCCAACACGTAGTCGCGATCCTCGCCCATCGTCTTTTCGGCGCGGGCGATCACGTCCTGCACGTTGATGACTGTCTCGGGAGCGTAAGTACCGCCGCCGACGGACTTCAACTCGAGCAGTTTCTGCTCGGCCTGAATCCGCTGGCGTTCCGCTTCTGTCTTCAGTTCGGACAGCAGCGTTGCCACCTCGCCCTTGATCTCGCGGGCCAACTGAATGGTCTGCGTGAAATCGTTATTGGCGCGGGCCTCTTCCGCCTCGGAGCGCAAATCGAGGATGCGCTGATAACGGTCGGGATCAATGCGGTTGCCGGAGTTGATATCCGCGACGCGGATCTCCTCCTCGGCTTCCGTCCACAGTGCGCGGGCCTCCGCCGACCGGACGTCGATCAACGTCTGGTCCGCTGTGGTCTGTGCCTGCTTGGCCAGAACGAATGCCTGGCCCGTCTGCTCGGCAGCCAACTGACTGTTGGCCTGATTGATCAGACTGCGGATTTCCTCGACCTTCTCGGGGTTATGTTCCGCCCCCCGCAGGTTCTCGATTTCCGCGAGCATTTCCTGGGTCTTCTTGATCGCTACGTTGGTGCGAGTTCCTTTACATGCCGTCACTGTCAGCGCCAGTGCCAACAGCAGGATCGCTAACCGAACAATTCGTGTCTGGTGCCGCATCCGACTTCAGCCTCCGGATCGCTAGAGAATTCCCGCTTTTTATCCACTTCCTTGCTTCGGTTGCCCATTCCAACGAACAACAACAGGCGGCGCAATGAAGAAGTGCCCCCATGGCGGCGAAGTTTTCCCCGCGAGAAGGCTTTCACCACGCTGATAAGCACTTGTCAAAGTGCCTCCCTACAGCCCCAGCAGGGCATAGGCGATTCCACCCACGACGGCGACAACGACCACCACGATGGCGATGACCTTACCTTTGCTGCCTCCGCCCCCCTTTTTCTTCTTCCCGGCCGCACGCTGCGAGCGCGGGATGTAGCCTTCCGACATGAACTTCAGCGCGCCGACGGTCCGGCTGAGGCGGACGAACACCCCGTGCCAGTCCTTGTACAGGGCACGCTTATCAGCCGCCGGCAAGGCACGAAGGTGCCCCACCGAGACGCATTTGTTCAGAAGGTCCCGGATGGCGGATCCGCCATAATCCAGTTCCTTCATTTCCTTGAGGCGCTCGCCAACGCTGCGGACGTTCCGAGCGACGGCGCTCTTGACCTCGAGGAAATTCGACTCGTCTTCCGGCGTAACATCTTCTTCGCCAAAGGACTTGTTCAGATACTTCTTGAAGCTCAACCACTGCTCCAGAGTGTTCTGGACCATGGCGAGGTTCTCTTCGATGGCTTGCTTTTTCATAGGGGCAACAGTCGGTAATAGGCAGAATCTCCCGCCCGTTGTGAAAGAAACGGGCGGGAGGCACAAGCGAAAGGTTTACTGGCCCATACCGCCGAAGTAGGAACTGGAAGCTCCCGCGTTGCTCTGGATCTCATCGGCACCGAAGCGGGCTGCCACGGCACCACGCACGCCGCCGCCCTGCTCATCGGTCGTGCCTTCTTCCTCGCCGGCTCTTTGCGAGCCCGGGGGAACGAAATTGGCCGGAATCGGCAGCAGGGGAGTCCGCGGAGGAGGCGGCATGAAAGTCTGATAGAACTCCCAGTCTCCCTCCTGGTCCGGATTGACGCGGAAGTCGCGCAGGAAGCGGCTCGACCAGACGCCCAACTTGTCGTCGCGATCGGCTTCGAGATCGATCATCTTGGGGACTTCGGAGAGCGGTTCCGTTGTCGCGGCGATTACGTTGAAGAACTCGTTCGGGGGGAGATTCTCCGCCACTTGGAGCGCGCGGATGTAGCGCGTCTGAACCAGGTGGGCTTCCGGGCTCATGACGTTGTTGACCAGCGTCACCTTTGTGAAAATCTGGTCGTCGGCCCGGGCATCCATGCCGCGAACGCCATCGTCATAGTAAGAATCCTTGTACATCGGATTCACCTTGGTTTTGCGGGCATCCTGCAGCATCTCGCCGGTCACATGGCAGATCACGCGCTCGCCGGCGATCACCTGGATTCCGACGGCACTGGCTACGCCCGAGAATGACTGACCGGTATTGGGGTCGATGATCGCTCCGCCGCTGGCGCCGCTGAACTCACCGGTGTCGCTGAACGTCACGGTGCCCTCGTCGCCGCCGAATCCACCGCCACCACCGCCGAACGGATCGGCCGAGTCAAAGCCGCCGCCACCGCCTTGCTGGTTCACGCCGGCAACACCTTGGGCGCGCTGGAGCGCGAGTTGGCCCGCACCGCCGCCGCCAACGGATCCTGAGTTCAGCGTGTCCATGGCTTCCGGGCTGGCGAAGCCCGACGCGAAGCCGCCCTGGGCAGACACGACAGCGGGAACCGCCGCCAAGGCCAACGCGGCAACCGCCGCAACGCCCAGAATCTTCAAGTTGGATCGCTTCGCCATGATCGCTGCTCCTCTCGGGTGGAAGGCTCGAAGCCTTCTCAGTTCAATCAATGATTCTTCCTGCCGCCGTGGGTGTCTGTCAATTCCATTCACCCCTGTTCAGCTCGGCTCAGTCCTTGAGCATTCCTGCGCCGCGGGCGTACTCGAAGACGTCCCCGGCCTCGATGATCGGCAGCACGTCTCCCAGTGGCTCCAGGCCGTAAGACTCGCCGGTCGTGTGGTTGATCAGTTTGGCTGCTTCCATGTCGATCTCGACGTCGTCGCCCGTCCGAACCTTCTCGACCAGGCGTTCCGTGGATTCGAACGGGACCACATAGCCGCCGTTGACCGAATTCCGGAAGAAAATCCGCGCGTAAAACTCCGCCACGACGGCTTTCACGCCAGCCTCGGCGAGAGACAGCGGCGCATGCTCGCGCGAGCTGCCGCAACCGAAGTTCTTTCCGCCGATCACGATGTCAAACTCGCTGCTGTACTCTCCGTCCTTGACGAACGGGACATTGCCCTGGGGCAGTCCGGCCTGGGCCGGCGGCACGCCGCAAAGGCTATACTTGCCGAACATCTTCCGTTCTTCAGGATCCGAGGGGTTGTAAGCCAGGTGCTCGGCCGGGATAATCTGATCTGTATCGATGTCGTCGCCGAGCACGAACGCTCGGCCGCGGATGGTCTTTTCCATTAGTCCTCACTCATGATTGTGAAGTCGGGTTCCACCATTCGGACTTTCGATTCCACCGCGTCCGCCTGGGTAACAAGCTGCTCGGCCATGCGGTTCAGCCGGCGAGCCATCTCCTTCACCGCCTCGTCGTCGGATCGGCTGGCCAGGAGGGTCAGCTCGATACCTGCATCGTTGAATTGGCGCATTGCCTCGGATGCCGCTGTAACCAAGGCCGCGCCTTCGTCCGTCCGAACGGCGCGAACGCTCTTCTGATTCAGCAATTCCGTCAGGTCTCGAATACTCGACTGCGTCGTGTAGGCGCTCTTGTGAATCTGGTCGAGAAGCTCCAGTCCCTTGCGGCGATCGGGCGACGTCGGAGGTACGCTGTACGCATCCTCGGCCTTGATGATTGCGTCTTCGGGGATCTTGATTCGCAGGGAGTTGACCGCGCCGGCTGCGCTGTAGCCGGAGCTGGAACCGGTGCTGGGGCGCGTGCCTTGCACGAGCGAGGTCCCCTCAACCCAAACGGACAGCAGGCCAGTCGGCTTCAAGGGATCTTGCGCTTCCACCAGGTGCTCCTTGGTGCCGAGCTCTTTGACGATCTCCTGGCGTTTGGCACCAATCGTTTCGGCCAGGGCCGATTCACGACGCGTTCCGCTGACGCGGATGATGCGCAGGTTCTTCAGGCGGCGCGTATAATCGGCGCGCGGGAAGACGTAATCGATCCCCACAACCTCTTCGATGGCCCACTCATCGATCCGGAAGACTTCGGCAACGTCGAAATCCGTCGACTTCAGAACGACGTAGGCCGTCTGCCAGTGGTATCCGGATTGATTCTGGACACTCATCTCGATCTTGACGGTGTCTTCGGTCGGGAACGTGCGGCGATCGACGCGGAAGGGATAAAGCTCCGGTGCCGGCGGTTCCTCAGTGATCGGATCGAGAGCCGGGCCGACGTATTCTGCGCGATCGATCGGCTTCTCGGGCTCGGTGTTCGTTTCCTGGATTTCGCTGCGCGTGGGTGGCCTTCGCGCCGGTGGACGGCGTTCGGGCGCCTTTGGCGTGGCCTCGGCGACCTCTTTGGTCGTGGGACGACGTGTGGGTGTTTGCGGCTGGGTCGTGCGCCGTGCCGGCAGCTTGGCCTGTTGCTCCGCCATGGCGCGGAAATCGACCGTCTGCGTTTTGCCCGAGAAGACGTCGCGGACTTTCTGCGGCTCCAAGGCCACATAGCCGAAGGCGATGCCGACGGCGATAAGATTGATTAGCAAGACTGACCAGAGTGCATTTTTCACGGAATTGACCCCATCCCTGTGGGTGACGGTATCGTGAGTCCTCCGCATGAGTGGGACAATTCAAGGGCGCCAGATGTTCCCGGCGCCTCCCGAGGCTCAGACTACGGCGCTCAAAGCCTCACGCGGATCGGCGATTTCACCCTTCAGGGCGCTGGCTGCAACCGTCAACGGAGAAGCCAGGAACACCGCCGCTTGCTTGTGTCCCATCCGGCCCGGGAAGTTCCGGTTGGTCGACGAGATACATACCTCACCGGCCTCGTTCAGGCGGCCAAATGTGTCGGCTGGACCGCCAAGACAGGCTGAACATGAAGCAGGCCCGACCTGCGCCCCGGCGTCGAGGAAAATCTGGCGCAGCGACTTGCCATTGTACTGAAGAATGTCGAGTTGCGCGTCGACCTCGGTTGTTGCCGGAACGATGAACGTCGGCACGCGACATTCCTGTCCGTTGAGGATCTTCGCGGCCTGGACAAAGTCCGTCACCTTGCCGCCCGTGCAACTGCCGATGTAGGCGCGCGTAACCTTTGTGCCGGCCACTTCGGAGACTGTCGCCTTGTTGTCCGGGCTGTGCGGTTTCGCCACCATCGGCTCCAGTTCGGACAGCTTATAAGTCTTCTCGAAGAAGTACTTCGCATCCGGATCGTTGCGGACCGGTTCGTAATCGGACTTCGTGCCCGACTGCTTGATCCGCGCGTCGATATACTCGCGTGTGATTTCGTCGGGCTCGATAACGCCGTTCTTGCCACCGGCCTCGATGACCATGTTGCACAGGGTCATGCGCTCCTCGATCGACAGGCCATAGACGCCTTCGCCGGCGAATTCCATCGCGCGATAGGTGGCCCCATCCACTCCAATATCGCCGATGATGGCCAGGATCATGTCCTTTGCCATCATCCAGGGCGGCAATTCGCCCTCGAAGTTGAAACGCATCGTCGGCGGGACCTTCAGCCAGGTTTTGCCCGTTCCGAGGACAAACGCCGCGTCGGTGTTTCCGATGCCGGTTGCGAATTCGCCGAAAGCACCAGCCGTGCAGGTGTGACTGTCGGTTCCGAGCAGAATCTCGCCCGGGCGCGTGTGGCCCTCTTCCGGCAGCGCGATGTGGCAAACGCCCTTGTAGGACGTCTTGTCCGGATCGGCATAGGGGCTGGGCATGCCCTCTTCCTTCACGAAGTCCGGGTCGTAGTAGTACTTGATGCCCTGTTCGCGCACGAAATCGCGCAGAATGCCGATGTTGCGGTGGGCCTGCTTGTTGGCAGTGAAAATGTAATGATCGGGAATGATCACGACGCCATCTGGGTTCCAGACGCGGGCGTCCTTGCCGAAGCGTTCCTTGAAAATCCCGATCGTCCCCGGGCCGCACACGTCGTGGGTCATCAGGACATCCACATCGACCCAGATGTTCTCGCCGGGCTGCACCACGTCCTTGCCGGACTTGCGAGCCAGGATTTTCTCCGTCAACGTCATTCCCATCGCGCTGTTTCCTTTGCGTTCTGATTGGCTTCGAGAGCCACTGGCAGCCTATCAAAGGGCCGCGCCTGCGCCACCCCGGAAGACCAGTTATGACGCATGCAAGACTCCGGCCGATTCGGGATTCTCTTCTCTCAATCTCGTCTGCGATCCTGCCGTGCAATCGCCCGCAAGGCCACCGCCATTCCCACCACGACCAGCGCTCCGCCAGCATCGGCGATCCAATCGGCCACATCGGAACTCCGCCCGGGGACGCTTCGCTGCTGGATTTCATCGATAAGACCCGCGAAAGCAGGCAGCACGAAACAGAACAGCGCCGGCATCTTCACGACGGCCGCCTGCAACGGGTTCTTGGGCACTACCGTCCGCCACAGCAACGCTGCCATACCGCCGTACATCGTGAAGTGAACAACCTTGTCAAAGCAGGGAAGCTTCATCCAACTGCCGCTCGGCAGATGGCTCGACGGGCGCGTGTTAACCCAGAAGATCGCGATCACCCACAGCAGGGTCAGGATCGCAAAGCCGACATGGGGGCGGGAAGTGGAGTCCTTCATCGCCGAATCAGGAACCGCTCTCCGGAACTTCGGGAGTCGGAATAGCAGTCGGTTCTCCGTCGCCGTTGTTCAGCAGGAAGCGCTGGATGAAACTCATCTGCGCGGCCTGAGACTCCATGCGATTGGACTTTTTCGCGATCCCGTGTCCTTCGTCCATCGCCAGCAGGTACCAGACTTCCTGGCCGTTTGCGCGCACCTGATCGACGATCTGCTCGGCCTCTGTGTACGGCACCCGCGGGTCGTTGTAACCCTGGACGATGAAGAGCGGCTTCTGGATCTTGTGTGCCAGCGTTGTGGGAGAGATGCTGAGAAGGAACTCGCGCATTTCCGGAACGCGTTCGTCGCCGTATTCAACACGACGCAGATCCCGGCGGTATTCGCTGGTCGATTCCAGGAACGTCACGAAGTTCGATATGCCCACCGTCGAAACGCCGCCCGCCAGACGATCGGAATAATGCGCCATCGACGCCAGCACCATGTAGCCGCCGTACGAACCGCCGGTGACCATGACGCGATCCTCGTCGAAGTCCGGCTGCATCGCGATCCAGTCCAGCAGTGCACCGATGTCCTTCACGCTGTCTTCGCGCTTCTCCTGATTATCGAGCGTCACGTACGTCTTTCCGTAGCCTGTGGAACCGCGTACGTTTGGGACGACAACAGCCACGCCAAGTTCGGTCACCATGTACTGGATATCGCTGCTGAATCCGGGGCGCGCCTGGCTTTCCGGACCGCCGTGAATTGAGATCACAACTGGCCATGGCCCTTGCGTTTTTGGCCTGTAAACAAAGGCCGGAATGCGACGCGGGGTGCCTTCCGAAACTTCATCGAATGTCGGATAGTGAATCAGCTCTGCCTCGACAAAGATGTCGCTCGGCAGACCGCCGACTTCCGATTCCGTCCAGCGCGTCAGCTTCTGCTCCTGCAAGTCCCAAACGTACACATCCGCGGGCGAATTCGACGCCATCAAAGTCACTGCGAGGTACTTGCTGTCCGGGCTGAAGTCGTACATGAATCCCAGCCCACCCGGCAGCGGCACCTCCGTGCGCTGCATCGTCTTTGCATTCAGTACATACAGCTTGCTGAAGCCGTCTTCGTTCGTACTCATTGCCAGGAAGCGGCGATCGCGACTCGGCTTCAGCCCCACGATGTCCCAATCGATATCGTCGACGAGGATCTTGGTCAGATCATATTTTAAATCGTAGTAGTAGAGTCGCTTGAATTCCGACTCGAAGTCCGCCGTATAAAACACGCCCGAACCATCGTAGTTGAAGCATGCCGAACCATACGCGACCGGCTGATCCAGATCCGCATTCAACTGGTGCAGCTCGCCCGAGTTCAAATCGTGAACATACAACTGCGATTCATTCGCGGACAAGTAGCGCCCGATTAGCAGCTTCGAATCGTCCAATGACCAATCGTCTGGTCCCCAGTAGCCTTCCGCTTCGAGGACCGACGTCGTGTTGCCGTCGCGATCGAGAACCTGGATGTCCCAGTCCTTGCCGTTGCGCTGGGTCGTTGAGCACGCGATGAGTTCCTTGTTATTCGCCCACATCGGGCTGCGGTAGATCGCTTTGCCATCGGTCAGTCGGCGGCACTTGCCGGTCGAAAGATCGTGCAGAAATAACTGGTCGCGTTCGTTCCCGTCCTCATCCATCGCGAAAAGGATTTCACTCGGATTCACCGGGTTGAACGACCCGTCGCCGACGCGCTCCTCGTAGAACGTCACCTGGCGGCGCATTCCCATCGGCTCTTCGACGATGTGAAGCTGCGAAGTCTCGCCGAAGCGCGTTCCGATCAGCAGGCCGCTCGAATCCGGCAACCAGTCTGCGAACCACGCAGAGCGAATGTTCTGAAATTGGTTCAACCTCTCGCGGGCGCTCACGCTCACCGGCGGGACGTTATCAAATACCAAGGCACCTTCCTGGCGCCGTTCGGGCTGGGAAAGACTCGTCATGGGTAGGAAAGAAAGACCAGCAATCAGGATTTTGAGTGCGAATCGTCTCATCATTGCGCTCATTTTGGCACCCGCGCAAGGCGGTGAGGTCTTCTATGAGGCCCCCGAGGGGATGACAAGCGCTAAAGCGCGGGCGGGGGAACTTCAATCTTTGCTCCTGGCAATGTGAAGATTCTTTCCAACCAAACAGCCGGTTAGATCACTGATATCCAAGACCACGATTCCATCCGACGAGGAAACGACCGTTGAACCACTTGTCGAAGACCACGAGATCCCGGCGCGCGGGCGGCCCAATGCGGATACTCCTGATCATTTCGGGCGCCCTCGCTTTGGCTCTTGCCGCCGCCGGCGGGGTGATCTGGGAGTTGGGCTCACAGGGGAAACTGAGGGGCCACCATGACCAGGTTGTCCGCGAAGACTCCGAAATCCATCTCATCGAGGAAAATACCCTCACATTAAGGAGATTCGGCATCTCCTTCGCCCGCCCCAACGAGGATTGGGAGTTTCAGGTTGGAAATGCTTCCGGAACCGACAGGTTCGGGTTCATTGCGGTCGGCGGACTCGTCGGCGGGGGAGTGCCGGGATCAACGTCCAGCGCGATCATCCTTTCTGTCTTCTGCAATCCGCACTTCGATCGCCCGCTTTTGGAAGCCATCGAGGACCGATTGGAATTTCGCGGCCAAAGCCTCGATGAGGCGCAGAGCCTCCGCCACGGGACGCTGGATGGAAAGCCTTGCGTGGAGGTGATCATCGCCCCCAAGGACGATCTGAACTGCGAGCAGCGAGCGTACTTCGCCTGGCAAAGCGACCGCGGCGTTTGCCTCGCCATCCTCCACGACAACTTAAAGGACGGCCAGTTCCCCGAGGATGTCTGGAAGCTCTTCCTGGAGACTCTGAAGTCGGACGGAGGCGAGGGGCGACTGGTGTGGGAGTAGCGCAGCCCGATTTGTCAGGATGGAAGCTTGAATGTATCGATGCGAACGTCTTCATCCTCAGGTCCACCGAAGCGCAGCATGATAATCGCCCCCCTCATCAAATCCGATGCTTCCAGTTCGGGGCGAATCGTCTCGAAAAGGCGCCGCGCATCCGATCCGTAGAAGAACAGGTAGCCGTCGCTGCCATCCAAGGCGATTTCGTCTCCATCCAACTCACCGATGCCTTCACCGGCATCGGAAATCGCAGCTTCCAGCCGGTCCTCCAGTTCAAACAGGCGGCTCAGATCGGGAACTGGATAGTCGAAGAATTGTACACGGACCAACTGCTCATCTGGAGCGGGAACGGCATCGCTGGAAGAACCAGAGCCCTGACGACCTAAGAGCCATATTCCCATCGGGACTGCCAGTGCGAGCAGTACGGCAGGGATCAGAAGCCAGGAACGAATTGTAGCAAGCGAGAGAATCATAAATGGACACTGAAACACGTGGACGGGTTTCAGAGACCCTCGGGCACATGGATCACCCGGGCAACCGAAACCGGATGCGTACCACCCGCTGACCCCGACGAAGTGGCCCTTGTCCGGTCAGGCCTCAACCCCCGCTCAGCGCTGCCAGGATGTGGATTTCGCCGTCTGGTTGCACCTTCGTGCGCACGGACTTCACCGTCTCGCCGTCCACGAAGATGTTCAGATGCGGGCGGATGCGGTCCTGCTCGTCGATGATGCGAAAGCGAATCCCGGGGAACTGGCGATCCAGGTCTTTCAAGGCGGCGTCCAGCGTTTCGCCCTCCACGTCGAGGGTGGACCGATTGCCCGTCAGATGGTGCAGGTGCGGCGAGACATACAGTTTCACGGAGCGACCTCGATGCTGAGAATCCGCGGCATGTAGCTGGCCAGGCAGCGCCACGAGGCACCCTCGTTTGTGCTTCCCCAGACCTCGCCCTGCGTGGTGCCGAAGTAAATACCCACCGGGTTGCCGCCATCGGCCTTCATCGCCTGGCGCAGGACGGTGAACCAGGCGTTCTTCGCCGGGAGGCCCTTGGCTTGTCGTTGCCATGTTTTCCCGGCGTTCGTTGTCCGGAACACGGCCGGCTTGCCATCGGGGCTGGTGCGTGGCCAGACGTCCATGGCGTCCATCGGGAAGACCCACGCCACGTCCTTCTTTCGCGGGTGCGCCACGATCGGGAATCCGACATCGCCGATGGCTTCTGGCATATTGCGCCCCACGCGGCGCCACTTGGACTCCGGCAAGTCCATCACGTAGATTCCGCAGTGATTCTGCTGGTAGAAGCGATCCGGATCGGCGGCCGATTGCACCGTGCAATGCGGATCGTAGCCATGGTCGCGTTCTTCCTTGGATGGTGGGAAGAAGTCGTTTTCCTGGCCGCTGTTGACTGGTTTCCAGGACTTCCCGCGATCGCGCGATTCGTAGAAGCCCGCGCAGGACATCGACACATAAAGGTGCCGACGATTGCGCGGATCGACGATGACCGAGTGCGTGATTTCCCCGACCGGCGATGGCATTCCCCACTTCGGCGCGATCACCGCCGGATCGAAGCCTTTGATCTGCTTCCAGATCTCCCCGTTGTCCTCGCTGCGGAACAGGCCGAACGGCACCGTACCGGCGTACCAGGTTCCGGGCTCGTCGGTGTGCCCCGGCGCCAGAAAGAAGACCCGCTGGACCGACTTACCCGATTTCTTCGAGAATGCGGGCGGTTTCGCCGCCGGTTGCCAGGATTTCCCCCCATCCAGAGAACGCTGCACCGTCGGGCCAAGGTGCCCCGTCTGCCCAGCCAGCATCCATGTTCGCCGATTGCGAGGATCGACCAGCAGGTGATTGACCTCATGGCCGAAGAACTGTGGCTTCTGCATGCGCCACTGCTTTCGGGCGGCGTCGCTCTTCAGGATGAACGCACCCTTCATCGTGCCGATCAGAAGAGTCACGGGTTTCTTCGCGGCCGAACGGCCGCCGCTGCGTGCTGGGGTCATGGGAGAACTCCTGGGAAGTCTGATGATGAGATTCCGGATAGCCGGGGTCCACTTGGAAGGCAAGCAGAGAATGTCGATAATCGAATGTCGGTTTCGCTTGAATTTCGCTTTCTCTTGACGCCGCGAGGCTGCATTCGCTTTATTTTCGCCAATGCTGCGAAAGGCGGAATCGTCTGATGCTCACATTTCTTCGGATCGAAAACCTGGCTCTGATCGAGCGCGTCGAGATCGAGTTCGGCCCGGGGTTGAATGCCATGACGGGCGAAACGGGGGCGGGCAAGTCGGTGGTTCTGGAATCGATTGGCCTGCTGCTGGGCGACAGAGCCCAGCCGGCGCTGGTGCGCGACGGATGCGATCGCGGCAGCGTCGAGGCTCTTGTCGATCTGCGGCGAAGCCGACCCGTTTCAGACTGGCTGGCGGAGCACTGTCTCGTGGATGAGGAGATGGGCGAGTTGCTGATCCGGCGCGAGATTCTGGCCTCCGGCCGGAGCCGCGCCTTCGTCAACGGGCGACTAGTAACCGTCGCTCAACTGGCGGAACTGGGCGCCCTGTTGGTCGACATCCACGGCCAGAACGATCACCAGTCCTTGATGGACCCAAAGCGTCAGTGTGATCTGCTTGACGATCACGGAGAATGCACGGACCTTCGCGTCGATTTCGAGGCGGCCTGGGACGAACTGGCGACCGCCCGGCTGGAGTTGCAGAAACTGGAGGCCGACGATCTTTCCTGGCGCCAGAGGCTTGATTTCCTGCAGTTTCAAATTGCTGAAATTGAAGAACTTGGGATTGGAGAGGGCGAGGTCGGAGGGCTGGAGGCAGAGCGCGGTCGCCTGGCCTTTGTCGATGCCTTGACCGAGGATGCAGCAGGGGCACTGGGACTCCTGGTTGAGGGAGACGAGCGCCCGGCACTGGATGGTGCAGGTCAAGCATTGAGGCTTGTCGAACGAATGCTGAGCCGAGACCCTGGATTGGGAGATTTGCATGCGCTCCTCGAAGGAGCCGTGGCGCAGCTTTCCGATGCCACGAGCCAGCTTGAGAGCTACGCCTCGCGCCTCGAAGGAGACCCGGAGCGTCTAGCCTTCGTGGAGGAACGACTCGATGCGATCCAGCGCCTCACTCGCAAGCACGGAGTCGATGCAGAGGGGCTCTTGGGCCTGCTGGAGAATCTGCTGCAGGAGGCTGACTCATTAACGGATCGTGACTCCCGCCGGGATGAACTGGCGGCGACAGTGGCCAGGCTTGAAATGGCCCTGAAGGCGAAGGCCAACACCCTCACCAAAGCGCGCAAGGCCGCCGCGGCGAAGTTCGCCCGGGCCGTGGAGAAGACCCTGCGCCCCTTGGCGATGGCGGATGCTCGGTTCGAGGTGGGTCTCGTGGAGCGTCGTGAGCTCTGCCGCCATGGCGCCGAGGACGTGGAGTTCCGTCTCTCCGCGAACAAGGGCGAGAAGCCCGCGTCCCTTCGGCGCGTGGCATCCGGCGGCGAATTGTCGAGGACGATGTTGGCTCTCCGAACCGTTGCCGCCCGCGCCGAGTCTGTTCCCATCCTGCTATTCGACGAGATCGACGCCGGCATCAGCGGCCAGGCGACCGTGAAAGTGGCCGACGCTTTGGAGAAACTCGGCGGCCGGCACCAGGTCTTGTGCATCACGCACCAGGCCGGAATCGCATCGCGCGCATCGCAGCATCTGGAGGTGACAAAATCCACCCGGCGGGGTCGGACGATCATTCACGTCCGCAACCTCTCTCCGGACGAGCGCCGCCGCGAGCTGGCCCGGCTGCTTGACGGCGGGAAGAGCGGTAAGAGTCTTGAACTGGCGGAGGAACTTCTTCTGCGAAGCGCTTAGCCGCCGATTGGCCACAAAATCCTTCCCCTTTTGCGGTTGACTCGCCCCCGGGCAGGTGAACAGCATACGCGCGCTTCGGTCGGGGCGTAGCGCAGCCTGGTAGCGCACTCGTCTGGGGGGCGAGTGGTCGCTGGTTCAAATCCAGTCGCCCCGACCACTAAATTGCTGAAATAACTGGAGTTAGATATTCAATTCTTGGAGAATTTGGGAAAGAATTGAGTCTATTACAGTTGCCGAATTCCCAAAAGACCCCTTCGGAATGGCCGAAGGGGTCTCTTGCATGGAGACAACGAGTTGTCTGACGGCATGCTGCGGGCACGGATTCCCAGCGATTAGCCCACAAAGTTTCAATCTTCGTCGAGAGGATTCAAAGCTGCGCCGAGGTCCATCATAGTCCCCGCAACAGCCACGCAACCCAACACCCCATGACTCGATAGATGGATGCTGGTTCCACGCTGGCCCAACGACCAGATCGCCCTATGGAGAATGAACGGGCAGAAGATCGAACAGCGACCCAGAATCTACTCGCCTTCTTCCAGCCGGAAATTGGCTCCGGGATTGGTGTTCGACGCCATTCCTGCTGAGTCGATGATCGGACCAACGACGTTGCCGGCCACGATTCCGCCGTAGTTGTCGCCGCCCAAATCGAAGATTGTGTTGCGCATGATGATGTTCCCCGGCGCGGTGGCCACGATTCCGTGGTGAGAGTTGTGCACGTGATTGTCCTCCACTCGACTGCCTGACCCACCAATCAGGATTGCTCCATCCGTCGGGTTGCTGCGAGCATCGCCTTGACACAAATTCCCGATCACCCATCCGGCTTTCTCGACTTGGATGCCGTTTGCCCCATTCGAGTGGGTAGTGCAACTGCGGACGACTGAGAACCCTGTCAGATTGATTCCATTCACTCCGTTATCTCGGCTGAGGCAGTTCGTAATCATCGTGTCGTCGTTGCGAGTTGGATTCGCTGGAGGAACAGTGATCCCATGGAGATCGTTCTCGAAGACAGTGCAATCCTGCACACGGGACCCGGTTCCTATCGATATTCCAGACGAACCATTTTGACCCGCCAAGCAGTCCGTCACCACTGAGTAATTGCCGGTCTGAATTCCGACGCCCCCGTTGCCGAGCGCGCTGATCCCCCTCACCACGGTCATCTTTTGAAGTGATTCACAGATGATCCCAGCACTGGACCAGCCGGTCACTGTTCCGTCTTCGATCCGGCAGTCATCGCCAACAATGTTGATACCGCTCCCACTGCTCACCCCTTCCGGTCCCATGAGGGAGAATCCGCGAAGGTCGATCCGGACAGTATCGGTTGTGATCTCGATTCCTCCGGAACCTTCGATGCCCGTGAGGTTCTGGGTCAGGTAGTAGTATCCCGGTTCCTTAATCACGATGGGGAAGTCCATTGCCGGATTGAAGTCTGGTGGCGGCAGGGGAACACCGGGCTGAACTTGATCCATCGTCTTCATTATCGGCATTGGTGGTCCCGGCGGAGTCAGGTCGCCCTGCGCGAGTCCATCGAATGGCAGAAAGAACACTGACACGACGAGCAGCACCAGACTCAGTGATTCGCAGTTCGAACGTTTCCCCATTGTGCCTTTTCCTTTTGATTCTACCTTAACATCCATCCGGACAAATCTTCACTCGGTACCTCAGTCTGCACCTGCGCAATGCCCATCGATTCCAGCGCGATCCAACCCGCATTGGGGCTCCAGACGTAGCCAGTCATCACGCCGGTCGTCTTGTCGATGCGGGGTTGATCCTCTTCCCCCGCCGAGTCGGCCACTTCGAACACCAACCATCCCGTGTTGGCCGAGTAGGCGTATCCCGACAGAAGGAAGAAGTCCGGATCGCTCTCGGCATCGACGTTCACGCCGAAGTCCTCGGCCGAGTCGTTTGCGTACACGTTGTTCGCAGCTGGCGTCCCGTCGCCAAGACAGATCCAGCCGATGTTCGCCGCGTAGATGTAGCCCGAGGCAAAGCGCGTGTTGAAGTGCGCCCCGTCGGTCACATCTCCCTCCCAGTTAATCCAGCCGACGTTTGCCGCGAACGAGTACTTGTCGGTGTCGTTGACCGTCGTATCCGCGAGAGCTGCGGAGAGCGGGCTCAGCAAGAGAATCCCGAGGAGTGCGCTGGTAGCAGTCTTCATCAATGCCTTCATTTCTCGCTTCCAAAGATCTCAAAGTGGCTAGCGGCCATCGATACCGCCCTGAATGAAACTATATCCGGGCTCGCACCCTAGAACTCAAAGTTCGCGTTCGGATTTGTGTTTGTTGCAATGGTGGAACTGGTGACAATGGGGCCGACTACGTTTCCAGATGCGATGGTCCCATAGTTATCGCCATTGCCACGGGCGCCATTCTGAAGAATCAAATTTCCGCCCGAGTCAACTTGGACTCCACGGTCGTTGGAACTCACCTCATTCAACTCAATCCGATTTCCACTGCCGACAACATGGATGCCTGCGCCGTCACCGGGGGGGTCTCCCAGATTCTGAACAGATCCATTCTGATGCGAGGCGTTCAGCCTGATTCGTGAGTTATTCTCGACGAGGATTCCATCATACTTATTGGCGTCGGTTTGGCATTGCTCAACAATGCAGAAGCCACCGGCGTGAATTCCCGTTCCGCAGTGAATTAGGATGCAGTTCCTGACGCTACCGTGATTGATGGTGATGCCTGTCCCACCAATTTCCTGCACCCTCATTGATTCCACGACCGGATGATTCACCAGATACTCACCGTCTCGAAAAAGGCCTATGCCATCACCTTTCCAGTTCAGGATCATGCCGTTCCTCACAGTCACATTCGTCGCACCCCCCGAGCCGCCTGCTATAATTGCGCTACCGTGTGTACCCGCTTCTCTCCCCGGTCCGATCAATGCGAACCCGTTGAAGTCGATAGACACGTTCGATGCGTCGATGACGATGCCATGTGTGTCGACTTCAGTGAACCTTATCGTCTCGACAAGGTAGTAGCTCCCCGACTCTGTAATCGTAAGGGGAAGGCTGGCGGAACTGATTGGGACCCGAGCCTCTACCTGATCCAGCGTCTTCATCATGGGCGCTGGTGGTCCCGGAGGCGTCAGAGATCCCTGCGCCATGGCATCCACCGGCAGAACCGCGAGTAAGAATCCACACGCGAAAACGGCCCGGCCCAACCGACCTGCTGATACTCGAATAGCCTCAATTGTCATCATCTCGTTCTCCTCACGTCTCTCTATTTCTGGGGGGCCATGGATCGGGCAATCACCGCTCTTCCCCCTGCGCCCAACGAGCGCGGCAACGGCGAGACCATTCGACTGGGATTGTCACTGGAAACCCGATCCCCTGATTCTGCCGCCCGTAGGTAACTGACTCTCCCGGCAGCAGTGGCAAGGGTCAACGCGAATGCCAGTTCAGTCTATCGCCTTGCCCTATCGCCAACCAGCAGAGGATTGCGAATGCAGAACTTGAGACATACCGAATTTTCGCTCCACGCTGACATCTCCTATCCCCCCGGTGAGGCACGAGCAGAGAATGGGACCACTAATCCACGGAGTGCTCCTCCAACTCTTGAACCATAACCTTCAACGCTTCCACATGCCCACTTTCGCCCAAAGTTTCGGCCTCTCCGAGCCATGCGCGGGCCATCTTCAGAGCCAACTCGGGTTCCTCGAATCTGATAATGCTGATCAACTCCCCCGCGCGCCTAAGGGCTTGCACGGTGTTTCCTGATTCCAATGAATCGCCGACGAGCCACCAGAGGAGGCCTTCATACTCGTCGATGGGCAGATGGGGATCGCAGACGATTGCCTCATACAGCAACTCCATTAGGTCAGTCGCAGGATGAAGAACTTCCAGACCTCGTTTCTGCCAAGTAACGCCCAAGAAATCAACCAAGTCGTTTCGGACCTTTTCGAAGCGCCACATCGAGAGCAATATCTGGGATCTGCATTTCACGACTAGTTCGACTTGAGATCTGTCTGCATATGAGCACTCAAGTTCTTCGAGAAGCGCTAGAGCTTCCTGAGTTTTTCCGGCCAAGTGGAGGCCCCACGATTTCTGGATCAGGTCAGTCATCCACACCAAAGAAGGTAATGGGTGGCGAATCGGGTTTGTCCTCACCAAACGTGAACAGCCACCAGCGATCCAGAGGGATCACCTCTTCCGAGTCCCCCAAAATGAGTCCCGGAGGATTTTTGTGTGCAGCTTCAAGCCTTGCGGCATCGATCTCAACTCCCGGCGCATTCCAGATGTGGTTATAGAGAATGAATCCTCCAATTCCGAGGGGGGAATTCAGCCTGATCAGGATATCTATCCTCCCGGCATCCCGACCATGCTCAATTGCGTCTGTTGGAAGATCAAACACCGGTCCTTTCGCCTGCCCGATCTCTTCAGTTGTTTGCGGCCCAAGGTAGGCTCTTCCTCCTATGAACATACCATTCGCATAGAACTCGAAGTCACCGTCAAGGACTCCAACAGAGTACCGTACGCCTTTCTGGCTTCCGCCGTCCTCACTCAGCGGCAGAGAGCGCCAGTACCAACCCGCACCATCGTACCCAGTATACTGAAGACCCCTCTCCCGAATCAAACGCCAGTTCATCGGCCAATCAGGACCGTACACGGCATATCCGTCAGCGACTAGCATAGGAATCTTGTCGATATGGAAGAGAAGCTCCTCATCGCCTGTTGGTGCACCGCGGGAGAGGACAGCACCGTCCCTAATGTTCAGGATGGCATTCGTAGGACCCCATCCAAGCTCTACCCGCCCGGCGAGATCTTCATGGGGCATGTACCAACCCACTGCCGTATCTCCTTCGCCATCATTCGGCCAACGATACCAATACTTGAACTGATAGTCACCATCGTCGAGCTTGACTGACTTCTGAAATCGGAAGTAGCCCAACGGTTCCATGAGTGAGTCAGCACTCTCTGTCTCCCATGAATTGAAGTCTCCCACTACTCTCACCTCTTCTGCGAGAGGGACATAGGCTCGAAACAAGATCTCACCGCCCTCTGTGGCCTGCGGTGGATAGAAGAAGTTGCCCTCATCATCGAATCGAATCGCATCGGCATTAACGAATGCCGCGCTCCCGAGTCTCCGGCCATCCGATGTGGAGCCGCTTCCTTCCCCCGCTGCCACGCGGCTCGCATCAGACTTCTCATGTGTTTCATACGTCTTTCCCGGGTTCACAAAATAGCGGGCAGCCGTGAAGATGCCGGCAATGATCACGAGTGCTGCAAAGACGGCGATCAGCTTCGAACTCAGCATATCCAAAGCCCGAGTCTTACGCACGGGAAGAGGACGGACCTGAACAAGCCGCTTGGACTCCGGCATCTCCAGTTCTTGAAGTGCTTGCGAGAAGGTCTGAATATCTGGAAAGCGGTGGGACGGCTCCTGCTGGATCGCGTGGAACAACACCTTCACCAGATCAATCGGCAGCTTCGCCTGCACCAATCGGCGGAGTACCATCTCGTCTATCTTGAGATCCGGAATCCCTGTATAGAGGCGGCAAAGCGCCGCACCAATCAAATAGACATCAGTCTGCTTAGAAACAACCTCGTCTTGTTTCCTCTGTTCAGGCGCCAAGAGCATCGCCGCTTTCGACGGCATTGGATTCGCTGCCTTGGCAAGCCGCTTCGCCGTGACGATCCCTAAGATACCATCATGGATCTGCGCCACTGCCGCACCCGTGAAAAAGATATTCCACGGCGTGATGTGGCCATGAACCAAATCGGCATCGTGTATCTTCTGAACTTCCGCACACAGCAGACGGCCGAGGGTGATGGCGTCCTTTAGCTTCTTCGGGCGAAACTGGTTCGTAGAGGCGAATTCGTTGAAAGAGGTTCCCGACGTGAAACGGCGAGCGACGTAAAACTGGCCGTCGATCCATCCGTGGGATGCAATCCCCTCCACACCTTGTCCAAACTGCATTCCCCGTCCAGTGGCTTCTTGGTACTCGCTCTCAATCTCCTTCGAGAAGCGAGAGTGATATACTCGGATAACAAGCTTCCCATCCGTCGGTTCTTCGATGAGATAGGAGGTGTGCAATGGCCCCTTGCCAAGGATGCTAAGGAGTGGATATTCGATTCCTGAAATCACCAAGTGGCTTTGTTCATGCACTCCCATCAGGAAGCTCCTTCGGAATTCACCTCACCCCACCGATGCCGCACAGGAGCATTGCTATCACGCCACATTCCCACAAAGCAACTCTGCCTGCTCCAGAACCGTCTGTGTTGCCTTCTCCTGCTTGTCCGGTGGGTAACCGTACTTCTTCAGGATTTTCTTCACCAGCAGGCGCATTCGGGCGCGGGCGCTCTCTCTGGCAGACCAGTCAATGCTGACGTTCTTGCGAATGGCCTGCACGAGTTCGTGGGCAATGGTCTTTAAGCAATCATCGCCGAGGATCTGAACGGCGCTGTCGTTCACCTCCAGTGCATCATAGAAGGCGACCTCGTCCTCGGTGAGACCCAACTCTTCACCTCGCCGATACGCTTCGTTCATTTGCTTGGCGAGTTCGATGAGTTCCTGTATCACCTGCGCCGCCTCGATGGATCGATTCTGGTACTTCCGGATGGCCTGTTCCAGCATCTCAGAGAACGAGCGGGCCTGAACGAGATTGCTGCGAGATCGGGTCTTGATCTCGTCGTTCATGAGCTTGCGGAGCATTTCGACAGCGAGATTCTTCTGCTTCAGGTGTTTGACTTCTTCGAGAAACTCCTCCGACAGGATTGAGATATCCGGCTTCTTCAATCCGGCCTGTGCGAAGATATCAACGACCTCATCCGAACTCACGGCTCGGCTCACGATTTGACGCACCGCCGTATCGAGATCCTCGGGCGATTTACCGGGTCCCCTCGGAGCCAGCTTTGCTATCCCCGCCTTCACTGTCTGGAAGAATCCCACGTCATCTCGAATCCCGATAGCTTCTTCATGCGGTACTGCCAGTGCAAACGCTTTGGAAAGTTCCGTCACCGCCTGAAGGAATCGAGACTTTCTCTCATCGGGTGATTCGGTGTCAGACTTCGGCGTCAGGATGATATTCACACACTCCAGCACGCCCTTCATGCGATCTGCTTGTGGTCCATCCACGACGGAACGGAAATCGAAACCGTGCAGGATGCCGCAGACGATCTCGTACTTCTCTTTCATGATGGCGACGGCTTCTTCCTGATCGATGGTGGTCGACCCTTTACCGCCGCTTTGTGTATAGTCCATCAGCGCTTTCTTCAACTGATCCGCCAGCCCGAGATAATCTACAATCAACCCGCCCGGCTTGTCTTTAAAGACTCGGTTCACTCTCGCAATCGCCTGCATCAAGCCATGTCCCCGCATGGGCTTGTCCACATACATCGTGTGCATACAGGGAGCATCGAAACCCGTCAGCCACATGTCCCGGACAATCACCAGCTTCAATCCATCCGCCGGGTCTTTGAAACGCTTGGCAAGGGCTTCCCTTCTCGGCTTGTTCCGGGCGTGCTCCTGCCATTCCAGCGGGTCGGAGGCGCTGCCGGTCATCACAACCTTGATAGCGCCTTTCTCGTCTTCCTTGGCGTGCCACGCCGGGCGGAGCTTCACGATGGCGTTGTAGAGGGCCACGCAGATGCGGCGGCTCATGCAGACAATCATCGCCTTGCCCTCTATCGCCTCCAAGCGCTGCTCGAAGTGCTGCACCAAATCGTTGGCAACCAGTTCAACCCGCTTGGGCGCTCCCACCATCGCTTCAAGGCGTGCCCACTTGCTCTTGAGCTTGTGTTTGACCGGCTCGTCTTCGCCCTCGGTCAGTTCCTCGAACTCCGGGTCAATCTTCGGCTTTTCCGCTTCCGCAAGTTCGATCTTCGCCAGTCGCCCTTCGTAGTAAATGCGGACCGTTGCGCCGTCCTCCACCGCGCGTTGGATGTCGTAAATGTCCAAGTAATCACCGAAAACCGCAGGCGTATTCTTGTCGCCGCTTTCGATGGGCGTGCCGGTGAACCCGATGAAAGACGCCTTCGGAAGAGCGTCGCGCATGTGCCGGGCAAAGCCCTCAATAAAACCATATTGGCTACGGTGCGCCTCATCCGCGATGACCACAATATTCTGACGGTCAGAAAGTTCAGGGTAGGTGTCTCCTTTGGCTTCCGGAAGGAATTTCTGGATCGTTGTGAAAATCACTCCGCCCGCGGCGACCTTCAACTTATCGCGCAAGTCTTTTCGGCTTTCAGCCTGTACTGGTCTCTGTCGAAGTAGGTCATGACAATTTGAGAATGTTCCGAACAATTGGTCGTCCAGATCATTTTTATCCGTGATTACAACCAGCGTGGGGTTCTGCATCGCCGGGTGCTGAATCACCTTCCCTGAATAGAAAACCATCGAAAGGCTTTTGCCGGACCCTTGCGTGTGCCAGACCACGCCCACCCTTCGGTCCCCATACTGAGCCGAATCCTCGGAGACGTAATCAATGAAGTCTTCCGACACGCCCACAATGCCGCCGCTGGAAACGTCCGCCTCGGGGTCCGCGCCGCACGCCCGCAACGTCGCCGCCAACGCCTTCTTCACCGCCCAAAACTGATGGTAAGCCGCCGCCTTCTTCACCACCTTCTGCCCGTCATCTTCGAACACGATGAAGTTCAGCAGGTAATCAAGGAACCGCTCCTTGCTGAAAATGCCTTCAATGAGAACGTCCATCTGCGGAGCGTTCACCGGGGCGATGTCCACACCGTCCACGGTGCGCCACGGCATGAACCTTTCCCAGTCCGCCGTCAACGTCCCTGCCTTCGCCTCGAAACCGTCTGTGATGACAAGCAGTTCATTGAACGTGAACAGGCTGGGAATCTGGCTCTTGTAAGTCTGAAGCTGATGGAAGGCTTTCTTGATCGTGGCGTCTTCATCGGCGGGGTTCTTGAGTTCAATCACCGCCACCGGCAAGCCATTCAGGAAGAGCACAATGTCCGGGCGGCGATTGTGGTCGCCCTCCACCACCGTGAACTGATTCACCGCCAGCCAATCGTTATTCCCCACGTTCTTCGTATCGACCAACCAGACCTGATCGTGCTTGATCCGCCCGTCTTCGTGATACTCCACCGGAACGCCGTGGGTCAGCATCCGGTGAAAGCGCCGGTTGTTCTCAATCAGGCTGGGAGTCTCGGTCCGCACAACTTTCCGCGCCGCGTCTTCGATGGCTTCGGGCGGCATGGAGGGATTGATTCTTTCGAGTGCTAGGCTCAGGCGTTGGAAAAGCGTCACGGTTGAGAAGGAATCCCTCTCCGGTTCCGTCCCTTCTGGCGATAGATCAGGACCATGAGCCTTCTCGAAGCCGATGGCTTCAAGAAGTGAGAGCAATGACTCCTCTGTGAAGTTTTCGGATATGAACGAAGTCATGCTTCTTCCTCAGCCTTTGTGGATGTGTTGGCTCTACCCAAGAGCCTCCTTTTCGCCCGTTCATTGAATAAGCTTGTACGCTCTGCTATGACTACAGGGTCTAACTCGTTTGCAAGTGTGTCTGCATTTTGATGTGCTGATTCAGAGAACTCAAAGAGGCAGCTAATTGCTGGATCGTTGTAGATGCCAATTTGCTCTAAGTAGGTTTCCCCGCCCATAGTGGTTACAACAAGGTAGATGACTTCCGTATGATGAGCTATTGAGATAGAGACAAGGTCTGGACGTAATGACCTTGGGCATCGTTTATTGAGATCCTCTTTAACGTTCCCGGAGATGTCCATTTCGGAAAGTTCAAAGGAGTACATCTGGGGTGCCAGTAAGAACAACGCTTTGCTGTAGGGGCATTGAAGACCCGCGATTTCCACTGGAGGAAATTCTTCATCTAAGAGTTGATCCAAAACAGGATCAGAAGAGGGATTTCTCTCGGCGAATATCTTGTCCAACCTCGCACTAACAACTTTCTCAATATCGGGAATGTCAAATAAGAATGAGAAAATTGCTTTCGTCGATTTGGCAATTTCATCCAAGTGGTCAGACAGCGGGACTACGGGTTCGCCAACATGATATTGATGGTTTCTGATCCCGTGGAGAAAATTCACATTCTCAAAATCTACTGTAGGAGTGACCTTTCTTCGTCCATACTCTTCTTGAAGAAACTTTATGCGGGAGGGGAAATTCTTCAACCACTTTTCAATATCCCCATCATCATAGGTACGGTTGTTTCTTTGCCTTGGCTTAAGGTTCAAATAGGTACTGATTGATATTTCGGTGGCATTATCAAAGACGATGAAAGCAATACGTCTATCAATATCAGTAGCGAGCGCCCGATGGAGTTCCGCCTGAACAATCTGCTCAAACGGGATTCGTAGCCACGGTTTCACCTCGCTCATGACTCACGATCCTCGCCTAGAAGATGGGTAACAGAAAGCTTCCCGGAAAGCAACTGTGGCAATAACGAGTCCCTAAGCGCCTCTAAGGTCCACATTTCCCGAGTGTTTCGGTGAATTAGGTTGAAGCTCGGATCAATCAAGGGAGCGATTGCTTCTAGCAGCTGTTTGGGGGGAATAGCAAGCCGCGCCTCTGAAAGGTGGCTCCGCTTGATATGTCCCATCGTGGTCGCTTTGTGGGAAGCTATATCCTTAAAGAAAGGCATCGCTTCGACAAGGTGGTGATAAACAAACCACTTCGGATAATCATCACAAACAACCTTGAAAATGTGCTGATTGATAACAGCCTCATCACGATGCCAACGATACACATCCAACGAACCTGACCATGCAAAGAGCAAATCATCAGGATACGCCGTGTTGTCAGGCTCTGCCTCAACATCGTTATAGACAGTCGAGCCACCCGGACCCGAATTCAGTTCCGCGATGCGGATAACCATCCGCCCGGTTCCCGATGCTCCCTTAGTGAAGTTTCTCCCATTAACATAGCGGGCAAGATCATCAATGGTCCCTGCATTCCATCCTGCCGGAATCTCCCCCAATTCTGAATCCTGAAAGCTGTCTGGAAAGAGTGCCGCGAGGTCGGGAGTCACGCCAAGCTTGGCAAGTTCTTCATCAGGCGAGGCGCCGCTGGCTTTTGCCTCCGTCTTCACCCGCACGGGGTCGAAGTCCACAAACCAGCTCTTGAACAGCGCCCGAGCCATCGCTTCCAGCGTCTCGTTCATCCGCCGGTTGAGTTCGATCTTGTCGTCTAGCGTCCCGAGGATATGGGCGATGGCTTTCTGTTCATGAAGGGGTGGAATGGTCAGAAGGAAATTCGGTACATCTCTACACCGCAAAGAGTCAAAGACAGCGCCCACATTCAGAAACTTCTGTACCTGATCCCACCATTCATTCCCACGAAGAAGCCACCGAAGAAATGGGGGAAAAACTGTCTCTCCATCGGAACGAAGAAGGACAAGGTTCTGACCGAGAGCGAACCGCATGTCTTGACGAACATAGCCTGACTCACCCGGGTTGCACCTGCGGGAAACAACCACATCGTGAGTTTGGGGATTTGCTTTTCGAGTCCATTCAGCAAAGTGTGCCTCCGATATGCGCCTTGAATCCTTCAGATTTAGGTGCCCGTTCTTCATCTGTGGAATTGTCAGATATGGCATCCCAAATGCAGCTTCCGGGGGGGTCCGGTGGTCGCAATCAATTAGAGACACACCCGCATCTGCGAGGGTCACGGTCTTCCACTCACCCGCCATAGCCCAGCCCCTCCAGATTCTTCCGAATCGTCGCTTCAAGCCGGGCGGATTCATCGAACTGCTGATAAAGCGTGGTTGTCAGCCGCTCCATCTTCTCCTCGAAAGGTTCGCCGTCGTCCTCGATTTCTTCCGCGCCAACGTAGCGCCCGGGGGTGAGGACGAAGCCGTGTTCCTGAATGTCTTGCTTGGTGGCGGACTTGCAGAACCCGGGAACGTCTTCGTATCTCCCCGCGCCCTTTTCTCCGCGCCAAGCGTGGTAAGTCTTCGTGATGCGTTCGACTTCTTCGTCTGAAAGCTCCCGGTGGGTGCGGTCGATGAGGTGCCCCATTTTGCGGGCATCGATAAACAGCGTCTCTCCATTGCGTTTTCTGAAGCGTCCGTTCCCTTTCGTTCTGCTCAGGAACCAGAGGCAGACGGGAATGCCGGTGGTGTAGAAAAGCTGTCCGGGAAGGGCGATCATGCAGTCCACAAGGTCCGCTTCCACGATGGCTTTGCGGATGTCACCTTCGCCCGAGGTGTTGGAAGACATGGAGCCATTCGCCATCACGAAACCGGCAACACCCTTGGGCGAAAGGTGGTGGATGAAGTGTTGCACCCAAGCGTAGTTGGCGTTGCCAGCGGGCGGAACGCCAAAGCGCCAGCGGGCATCTTCCTTCAGACGGTCGCCGCCCCAATCGGACATATTGAAAGGAGGGTTGGCGAGAATGAAATCCGCCTTGAGGTCTTGGTGAAGATCGTTGTGGAAGCTGTCCGCGTTTACGCCCCCGAGGTTGGCATCAATGCCCCGGATGGCGAGGTTCATCTTGGCGAGCCGCCACGTGGTGGAGTTGGACTCCTGACCGTAAATGGCGATGTCCCCGAGCCGCCCACCGTGAGCGAGGACGAACTTCTCAGACTGGACAAACATGCCGCCAGAACCGCAGCACGGGTCAAACACCCGCCCTTTGTAAGGTTCGATCATTTCAACAAGCAGTCGCACCACGGAAGAGGGCGTGTAGAATTCACCGCCGCCTTTGCCCTCCGCCGAAGCAAAACGCCCGAGGAAGTATTCATACACGCGCCCGAGGATGTCTTTTGAGCGGGCTTCCTTGCTGCCGAGCCCAATACCAGAAATCAGGTCGATCAGTTCACCGAGCCGGGTTTTGTCCAGAGAGGGGCGGGCGTAGTCCTTCGGGAGTACGCCTTTGAGGGTCTGGTTCTCCTTCTCAATGGCGAGCATCGCATCATCAAGCAATTGCCCGATGTTCTTCTTCTTGCCGGTCTTCGGGTCTTCGTACTCGGTTTTGGCGTGGGCTTGGATCAGAGACCAACGGGCTTCCTTGGGCACCCAAAAGATGTTTTCGGCGGTATATTCGTCCCGGTCCTCGGGATCGGTGTATTCCGTCTCGGCCGTAGCGGCCAGAGCGTCGTGTTTCTCCATGAAGGCATCGGAAATGTACTTCAGAAAGATCAGCCCGAGAACGACGTGCTTGTACTCGGAAGCATCCATGTGCCCCCGGAGCTTATCGGCAGCGGCCCACAGGGTGGCCTCGAATCCGAGATTGCCGGTATTGCTATCCTTCGTCGCCTTCGCCTTGCGCTTGGCCATATCACCCCTCGACTGGCAGTTGCATTTTCAAGACATACATCTCAAATTGGCCGTTACTATGAGTTGGTGTCAATTCTGACTCTTGGATTTCTCCATCTTTGCCCGAATTCGGAAGGGGACAAAATCGAAAAGAAGAGCTCCGGAAGATGAATCCCTCCGGGGCTACTCCTAAGTCTAGTTTTCTCAGTCTTTTATTGGAGCGGGCAACGGGGCTCGAACCCGCGACCCTCAGCTTGGGATATGAAGGGGAGAGAATCCGCGAAGAGCTTTTCTGGCGCATTCATACGGCTTGCTCCTCAGGGCCAAGCCACCGAATACTCTTCATAATCAAGAAAAGGAGGAAGTCCTTGAGGATCAGAGGCCAATTTCGACTCCGACCGAGCGCGCTCTTTCTTTTTACCATGATCTCAGTAGTACCGTCTGCATTCATCCACGGCGATTCTTTTGTCCCCGGACCAGTCTGGCGGGAGGCCTTCATGGGGTCCCCGCAAGAGGATAGAGGCTGGGATGTGACTTTCCTTCCAGACGGAGCAGTTGCTGTCTGCGGATGGACTGAGGGCGCTGGATGGGAAGAATCGGGAGAGGCCCAAGGAGGAACCGATGCCATCGTTTTGATCTATGAGATCAACGGAGACTTGAGACTTGCGAAAAGATTCGGCGGGCCGGGAAATGACAATTCGACCGCGGTGGCAGGGCTTCCGGATGGCCGCATCGTCGTGGCTGGCAATACAGATCAGGGAGGAGCTTGGATCACCAAGGGCCCCACCTATCTGGGAGGAGAATTCGACGGCTTCTTGGTACTCTTGAGTGCTGAAGGCAATGTCCTCTGGTCAGTACTTGCCGGTGGGGCAGGTTGGGATGGAGTTACCAGTATCGAGTTGGTTCCGTCTACTGCAACAACTCCTGACATCATGTTGTCAGGTTTTAGCTTCTCACCTAGCTCGGGTTGGTTGAACGGCGGATACGATACCACAATTGATGGATTTAGCGATGCTTTTCTTGCCCGATACGATCAAGATGGTGCTCTTCTATGGGGCACTTTTTATGGCGGGTCTGGGGGGAGTGAATCAATTGTCGCCTTTGCACAAGACAGTGCGGGAGGTTTCTTCATCTGTGGCGGGAGCCAATCCGGAGACTTGCCAAGTGCTCTCAATCTCCCAGTCCCGGATTCGGGCGATGATGCCTTCGTTGCAAGACTTGACTTGAACGGTACTCCCATCTGGAGCCGCTACGTCTCTGGAGCGGGAAAGGATGTCTTGCGTGGGCTTTCTTTGGTTGGGGACTCCTCTGTCATCGTATCAGGAGAGAGCACAAGTGACGAGTTGGACTTCACGCCGATACTGGCAAGCTGTCAGGATGACGGGGAGAATGGAGTCGTATTGAAACTAGACTCAGCCGGAAACGTCCTCTGGGGAGAGTATGGAGGTTCGGTTGGAGTTGACCTGTTCACGGACGGGAATGCATTAGCTCCGGGAGGACTGGTCTATCTCGTCGGCTCGACAGAGTCTCAGGAATGGGTAGATGGTGGTTGGGATCTGACAAGGTCATCCAATGATGGACTCTTCACTGCAATCTCTGTGGAAACGGGAGAGCATGTATTCTCCTCCTATGTAGGCGGAGCCAATTGGGATTATGCCCACGCCCTTGCTGTGGGGCCCTCAGGTGAGTTTGCGATTACCGGTTTGACACTGTCAGGGGATTGGGTACCCGGAGATGCGCTCGGAGGAGATGGTTTCGTTGAGTTTCACGCGGCAATTGAGCGTCCTTCTAGGCCAAGCATTCTTCCGATCCTTTCCGCTCAGATTTCTGAGGTCTCTGTCGGAAATGGTGCGATCAACTACATCTACGAATGGGAGAGCGATGGAGGCGATCCAGAAGTCGTTCAGGGACCCACGAACTCGCTGAATGTCAGTCTGCAAGATGGAGATAACGGCGTTTCGTTCGACTCGGGAGAGACTTGGACACTGACTGTGACTCCGGTGGATAGCAATGGTCTTCGGGGAGACTCCATCAAAGGCACGTACATCTTCGATGGGCAGATGGTAGTTCACTTCAGCGGATGGATGTTTCAGTAACTGGGACGCGTCCGATGAAATCATCGGGCCAGAAGTGAAACATTGCCATCCGAATGCCGGATAATCACTCCCAAGGAATGAAATCGAAAGAAGAAGTCGCACGTGTGATTGCCCAATCAACAAGGATCGAATCTGCTAGGAGTTCGGTCCTGAGGAGTCTCCGTTTTTATGTGACGGATTGCAAAACGGCTCAACTCGCCCGCCTGCCATCAGAAGATCTCGTTGAAGCCCTGTGACTTTGGATTGTCGCGGCGCCTGAGAGCCGAATTCCCGACGACTTGCGAGCCGAGCTGCGCGCTTGTCTTGGAGAGCTTGAATTGCTGGTAGAAACGGCTGCCAAGCCGCGTCGATACTTGCTTGATCCGTGGGAGTTGCCTCGACGCGTCCTCTCTTGGCGGCGCTGAGGCTTGCGGGTCAAGGCATCCTCAACACTCCAGCCATATTGGTACAAGCGCGAGTACAGTGTGCCGTACGTGATGCCCGTCTCCTCGGCCCATGCCCGCAGCGTTTGGTTCTTCCCCTGAAATCAAGATGGCGGTTGTTACGGCGATTATCAGCGGGTGCGCGCCGAGGCTGCCAGCGGCAGTTTCCCGGCCGGTAGTGATCGTCGGGGTTGATGCGATCTAAGCAAGCGCCCTCAAAGTACGTGCTGTCCATGTCGGCGATGAAGTTTGGCAACCCAGCCTTCCCGCTCCACCTCCTACACACTCTGATCCCAAGTTTGCCCCAGTACTCGCCTTCCGGCCGACAGCGATGGAGCATGTTCATGTAAGGTGCGTACAATCGATGCCGGCTCAGGCGGTGCTTGCTGACGGCTTCTCGTTGCAGGCAGCCACACGACTGTGTCGTGCCCCTCCGCAAATTGGCTCCATCCACATACAGCGTTGTTTGTTGTTGGCATGCGCACTGACATAGCCAATGCCAGCGGCCCTTCTGTTTCTGGGGCGCGCCGATCACGGTTAATCGCCCGAATTCTCTTCCAGTCATATCCTTAAGTTTTCCCATATTGCGGTTCCTCCGCATCCGAAATCTGGGGACTTCAGAGCCCCTCGATTCAGTATTCTCGGGTTCCGCGCGAAACTCCTTTTTTTTGCAAAGAAAAAGCTCTCAACCCGTTCTGGCCCACCAGCACACGGGAAATACAACTTCATAAACTTCTGATATTACTGGTTTTACGTTGACTGGAGACTGCGCCTGTGGCAGAATGGATAAGTCCATTCGGAAGATCGCCGAGACGGCAATCCCACTCAGGTGACCACAAGATGAGAATCAGTGGAACAGATCAAATTGAGAGTAATGTCACAGCGCTTGGAAGGGGTCACCCCGCCTATGCGAAGGACAATTTGCAAATGGCCACAGTGGGTGCGCAGGACCCAAACCGGAGGAATAGCCATGAGCAATGAGGAGCATCTTGAGCTGACGCACGAGAACCGCCGCACAGGAGAGCGGGCTCGACTGATGATCGACAAGGCCGACAAATCCGTCTACGATAAACAAAAGGAGCGCCTGTATCTCGGCAGGGACGACCACTGGTACATCGAGCGTGGCAAAAAGTTCGCCGCGATCTTAAAGGGCCCGCGACCGGGGCCGAAAATGCTGCTGATTTGCCGAAACGGTGACCGTTCCGATCTCCGAAAGGAGAACTGGAAGTATGGCACTCGTGAGGAAATGGCCGTGGGTGGATACCGCTACGATGCAAGCCGTGACAGATGGTATGCATCAATAGGTGGTGGTAAGCTAAGGAAGCAGAAGTGGTTCAAGACGGAAGCCAGCGCGATCAAATGGCTGGACCGGCAGCGGGACAAGCGGCGAGGGATATCGCCCCCCGTGATGAGGGCCGATCAGTTTGAGCAGAACATAAAGGGATGTATCGGCAAGGTCACCAAAGCTAGGCCAAGTGGCGAGGAGTTCATCGTCTGGGTCCAAAACCTCACCACGAAAAAGTTCGCAAAATCTGCCTCCAAGAAGGGTTGGTGGGGCACCGGGGCGAAGGTGTGGAGCGCACGGGCCGACAAGACGATCACCGAAGACGATATGCGAAATGAGACCACGGGACTGGAAGGGATGATCTTTCAATACGATGTGGATCGCCGCGGTGAGATCCGAAACGTTCGACTCTGCAAGGATCAACAACTCGGCCAGCCCAAGCGGGGTGAAGGTGCTACAATTGAACAGATCCTGCTACAGGAGGATGACGATAAACCAAGCATTATCAGTCTGTAGCATCATCCCCTCATGTATTATGAATAGCTACTCCCGATTCTTCGAAGACCAACTGCTCGGGAGAGATCGAAGCGACATGGGAGTACTTCTCAATACCGCTCCCTCGCTACGGGTTGGGACCTGAATTGGATTTCCGGTAGGGAATCCAATTCTTAAAGGTCCTGCACCCGGCTCGGTGCACGGTTTTGACAATCAGTGGCGACACGAAGCGCCCTCTTGCATCACGCCCTCGGATTCCATCCTCGTCCGTTCCTGCAACGGCCGCTCCGTCCGCCACAATAGTGATGGGTTTGAAGATTGAAAACAACCTGATCCGACCGGAATCCCGGAGGGTGGAGGTGGGATCAGCGCAATCATGAGCGAGGAGATTCTGGAGGCACCCGAACCCTTGCGGTGAGTGGTGCTGGAGGAATCTTCGGAAGCGAATGATTGCGGGCAGGACTTGAAGACGAAGCAATCGACTCCGGTTAAGTTGGCCCCGTTAATGTCTCACGCCGAAGAGTGCGCCAAAATCTCCCCCCCCGTACCCCCTACCGGGGGTTTGAAAATAGGGGTGTCAGGCGGGGGGGCGAGATCGAAAATCGGGACATAGCGCCGAGGGCATTCCGCGTACAAATCCGCGTCTTGAAAACACGCCAGCGCGACTTCAGAAGCAAAATGCGGAGCGGGGGGGCGAATCGAATCTTATCGAACAAGAAGGCTTTACTCGCGCACAGTTCTAAAAATGGGAACTGCGGGAGTATCCACCGCTCCCGCAGGTATAACCACAACACTGGCATAGTTGCCTAGTCGCTTGTCTGGCCCTAGGTGGCGACCAGCTTTGTCTCTGGGGTGCGACAGTGGTTCTCCCGTCCCGTTGAGGTTTCGTGGTTATGTTCTTTCCGGTCTACGATTGAGTCTGAGGATAAGTCGGAACGGGTTTTTGCCCCAGTTTCAGTTTTCCTACCATAAGGAAACTCCTTTGGAGGAATGAAAATAATGCAAGCAGTTCTCGCGCCAATCTGGAACGAGTGTCTGAACCTAGCAAAAACGCTGTCGCGCAACTGCTATCTGGCCTGTAATGGACTCAGGGTGTTTCGAAAGTACGCATTGTGGTGAAATGAGATGAGATTGACCAAATGAGTCTTGCTGTCTTCGTGAAACCTAAGTGGTAGCCGAAGTGCCCTTACGCGGCTGTCGGTCGTTGAAGCTCACTAGAGCCCCAGATCCAAGGCAGTGGAATCTCGGAAGACCTCATCCAGATTGTATCGCGTGTAGACGGCAATCATGCGAGCTGTCTTGTGAGCGGACTGCCGCATGATATCGCTGGTCTTTGCGCCGCGAGAATCCGCCTCCGTTACAAAGCCAGCACGCAGGCTGTGACTCGCATAGTGATCCGGGTTAAGGCCGATGGCGGCGACGGCGCGTTTGATGGCCCGCGAGACGCCCTTGTTGCTCATCGCCTCATCGAGAATCTCCTCGGCATTGGTGATTGAGCGAAAAACGCTTCCGGTTTCGATGGCGCCGGAATCCATCCACGCTTTCAACGCTCGCACTGGACAAGTCTCAGATTTCCTTCCGCAACGGATGAGCTTGATGTGACCTTCACCGTCTTGGTCGGTCTTACTGCGGCGGATCTCGATGATCAGTCCCTGCCGGTGTGATTGGATATCCTTGAACTGGAGCGCGGCCAGTTCGGAGCCGCGACACCCGGTCGCGAAGCCGATCAAAAGGAGTGCCTTGTCCCGAAGCCCCCGAGGATTGCATGCGAACGTCTTCACGATTTTCTGGATGTCTTCGGTGCGAAGCGCGTCCTTGCGCTCCTGCTTCACAGACTTCTCCCGCCTGATGCCCTTAAGGACGCGAAGGACACGAGGATCGGATGCTGGATCTCCAAGTCCCGCTTCCTTGTGCACGTGGCTCAGAGATGCCTTGCGCCGTTCGATGGTCGCGAGTTTGCGCGGTGCTCCCCAGTCTCCATCTCCCAGCGCGGCAAGATATGCGCAAATGGTCTCGGGGCTGGCCGGAATAGATGAGAGCCCGCGACTCTCGCAATACGCCGCGAAGTCCTTTAAGTCTGATCGGTAAGCGCGCAGTGTCGCGGACGCCCAAGATCCGGCGTAGTGCTCCCCGGCTCTCCGGATGTCTCGGTCGAATCCGATGCGAGCGGTGGCGGCCTGTTCAGGTGTGGGATTGCCAGTGCTATCAGGCGACGCGATCTCCTCGCCCGAGAAGAGGGCCAACTCGGTTGCTGCCGGTGTTTCCATGATTTTGCCTCCGTGCCTCAAGTGTCTGATAACATCCCTTATCAGACGGTGATTTTGGGTGTCAGAACATCGGGACGCATGAGGGAAACAATTTGAGCAATCGTCAGCCTCAGAGAGGTGCTGCAACCCCGCTCCCAGTGTTCTGCGCCAAGAGGTGACAGAAGCCATTCGAGGCACACTACTGACCCCGGATCTCCCGTCTCGACCGAGATCGAAATGGAAATCATTAATACATGGATACTTGAAAAAAAAGAACTTAGGACTTGACGGGGGGATGCCTTTGATCGCATGGTTCCCCTGAATCGCGGTGAAACTCGCCGCCCAATATATCCACGAAAATCCCAATCCAAAAGAACACCATTTTCTGGACGCTCAAATATAGCGTCTCCGGATCGGCAAGGCACGTCCGTGCAATCGTGCGCGCTGCCTCACCGGTCTCCGGAAAGGGGATACCGCATGTCTGATATCGCTCGAAGTCCGCCGTAGGTGGGATTGCCGTCGAAGTCTACTCGCAACCAACAACCTCGACTTCTTGAAAGGAAACAAAACTATGGAATACACGGAAATCGCTTGGACCACGCACACTTTTAACGGCTGGGAAGGATGCTCGAAAGTGAGCAGCGGCTGTAAATTCTGTTACGCCTCGGGCATTGCCAAACGCTTCGAGAGCAACAGGGGAGTCATCTGGGGACCCCATGGGACTCGGGTGAGAACAAGCGAGCAAAACTGGAAGAAGCCCCTCACGTGGAACCGGAAGGCTGAGAAGAATGGCGAACGCTACCGAGTGTTCACCGCATCGATGTCGGACGTTTTCGAGGAGAATTGGGATGAAGCCCTCGATCCGTGGCGAACGGATCTGTTTGACCTGATCGAGACCACACCGAACCTCGACTGGCAGATCCTTACCAAGAGACCCGCGGCCATCGCCCCAACGCTGAAGCGACTCGGATATCCCAAGGATTTCTTCCTCTCCCTCGGAAACGTCTGGCTCGGAACGTCGACAGAGAACGCTGATTGGGCGAGAAGGCGTATTCCGCCCCTGACCAAGATCCCAGCCGCAGTGCATTTTATTTCGGCGGAGCCACTACTCGGCCCAATCCCTAACCTCCCGTTGGACCATATCGAGTGGGTGATTGTGGGAGGCGAATCAGGTCCCAAGGCTCGCCCGATGGAGGCTGACTGGGTGCGTGAGATCAGAGATCAGTGTCTCGCATCGGGGACTCCATTCTTCTTCAAGCAGTGGGGTGGCGCGAGAAAGAAGCTCTCCGGAAAGCTGCTGGAAGCTCGCGAATGGACACAGATCCCAACCAGAACTCTGCCGAAGGAGGAGACACCATGTATGTGATGGTAACGAAGAAAGGCAAGGTCAAGGCATGCTCTTCGCCGTCCATTATCGACAGCGGGTTTGGGGGCTTGTACGTGGCCAAAGATGGAACTGTCTGCGGGACGGCGCCCGGTATCACCAACCGAACTTGGGCAAAGCTGAGAAAGAATGGGGATGGTGATTGGGAAGTTATCGACTGGAACGTCAATCCCACGAACCAGTTCGCCCCGGCGAGTCCAGACTCACCTGAACCATGGCTAGCACTCTGGCACTCGATTCCAGAGATCGACAGTGGGCTGCCCGGACCGTGAACCGGGCAGAGATCCCCGCCAGCTCTCGCAGACAGATCTTCAGTTGATCTGTTGATCAATCTGGCACAACCGCAGAGCAAACGCAGAGCGTCTAAGATTCAACTGAAGAGCGAATGAGTCCGCTGTAGAATTCCGGTGGGCTCCTTCGCCATTTGACCCTCGCGATAGACGCAAAACGTGGAAGGGGATACATCATCATTGCACGCCTATTGGATAAGCATCCCCGGATCAGGCCATGAACGCTCCGATTCAGTACTCGAAGCCCGGAGGCTCCTCAGGAATTAGGTGTGAATACAATCGGAAGCAGACTGATCGGTCATGCCCCAACCATTTGGCGAGGTAATCTAGACTCCAGCCGGATCTCATCAGTGCATTTGAGGCAAAGCCGTGGCGGTAGGCGTGCACGCCTTTGTACTCGATCTTCTCCGCGGGGCAGAAGCGGTACTTCAGCGTTTTGCGGTACCAGTTGTGGTACTTCCAGATGATCGGCAGATCCCTCTGCCATGATTTTCCGTGATGCTTCCGGCTCATCCCGATCAGCGTTTGAAGGTCATTCCACACACCACTGAAATCGCCTGTGAGAGTCAAATTTCTGGTCTCACGCTTCTTGTTCTTCGCCACTAGAACTTGACGGTTCTGCTTGTCGACATCGGAGAATTGCAGCCCCATCAACTCACTATACCGGAGACCGGTGAATGCATAGATTCGAGTCATGAGTTCGAATAACCGCCAGTCATCCCCTTCGGCAGATCTCTCCTTAGCTGATTTGAGGATCTTCCGGACTTCTTCCGGATAGTAGATTTTTCGTTCTTCGACCTCTTGGGAGTGGCTCTTCTTCGGCCGGTGGACCCGCTTCACCGGGTTCTTGAGGTCGTAGTAGTTATAGACCGCAGACAGCCAGTTGATGTGCTCCGACACGGTCTTGTGACCAAGGCGCCGATCAGTTTCTCTCTTGTGATTGATGACCTTTTGCTGGCGAAGCCAGCCTGCCCAGCGCTCGATATCCTGTTTCGTGAGTTCTGGAAGACATGACTGACACCCGAAGAATTTCTCGAATCTGCGCTCGAAACGCTCGATATTCCCCAAAGTGCTCTCAGCCCTCCCACGAGCTTTGAGGGTTTTTCGGTACTCCCTAAACAACGTGAAGCTGCTGACATCAGGGGTGGCGTGAGGGTCCTTGTCTCTGCCGTTCTCTTCCCAGACTCTCGTCGCCGCTACTTCTCTTGCGCGGGCAAATACGTTCTGCTTCGTGCTGAATCTTATCCTCCTCCCGGCATATGTTGTGAAGTAGCACGACCAAATGCCCCGCCTCGGGCTCTTCTCGAAGTACGTAGTCGTTGTGCCGATGGTCTCGATCTTCTTCATGGTGATCTTGTTCCCGAAATGCTTTCATTAATCAAGCCCTGTTTGGGGCTCAGAAACAAGGGAAAACATTGGAAAGTTTCCAGTGTTTTAATGTGGTCTATTCTTTCTAACTCTAATAGTTCTAGGGCTGTGTGCACGGTTGTGGGGCTGGGGTTTTGGTTCAAATCCAGTCGCCCCGACCATTTTCAAGCTGACCCCAAGAGCCTCGGGATTCGATCCCGGGGCTCTTTTTTCGTTTCGACGTGTTGCGGGTAAAGCGCTGCACCGCTCCAACGGCAGTTTGGATCGTGCGGAGGCCTAAGGGCTCTTGACCACTGGCGGCACGGCGCGCCTAATTTCCTGTTCAGTTGGCAGGTACTTTCGGACGTGGGATTCTTGCATGGCAGACGGTACGAACAACGGTAGCAACGGCAGCGGGGCCGACGGCGCTTTGACCAAAGGGCATGTGGATGTGTCGGACCGATTCCTGTGCGTGCACGGGCATTTCTATCAGCCGCCGCGGGAAAATCCCTGGCTGGAGACGATCGAGGAGCAGCCGACCGCCGCGCCGTTCCACGACTGGAACGATCGCATCACCAACGAATGCTATGGCCCGAACACGGCCGCGCGCGTCGTCAATTCCGAGGGCGAGATTCTCGACATTCGGAATAACTACGAGAAAATCAGCTTCAACATCGGCCCCACGTTGCTTTCCTGGATGGAGCACCACGCCGAGGACATTTATCATGAGATTCTGGCGGCCGATGCCCGATCAGTTGTCGAGCGCGGCGGCCATGGCAATGCCCTCGGACAGGTCTACAATCACCTGATCATGCCATTGGCGTCACGGCGCGAGAAGAACACCCAGATCATCTGGGGTATGGAAGACTTCCGGCGCCGTTTCCGTCGCGATCCCGAAGGTTTCTGGCTTTCCGAGACCGCCGTCGATGTTGAGACGCTCGAAGTGCTGGCCGCGAATGGCGTTGTCTATACGGTGCTTGCGCCGCGCCAGGCGAAAGCCTTCCGCGTGCTGGATGGCACTGGCGGATGGCGCAGTGCAGATGGTGGCCGCATCGATCCGAGCCGTCCGTACATTTGCTCGCTGCCTTCCGGGCGTCACATCGTCCTCTTCTTCTACGATGGGCCGATCAGCCAGGCTGTCGCGTTCGAGGGTCTGCTGACCGACGGCAATCGTTTCGCCGAGCGCTTGACCAGCGGCTTCTCACGTCATCGCACCTGGCCGCAGCTTGTACACATCGCGACAGACGGCGAGTCCTATGGTCACCATCACCTCCACGGCGAAATGGCGCTGGCCTACGCGCTGCACGTCATCGAGGCACGGTCGCAGGCGCGCCTGACGAATTACGGCGAGTACCTGTCGCTTGTTGCACCGAACTGCGAGGCCCAGATCTGGGAGAACAGCTCGTGGTCGTGCGTGCATGGCGTGGAGCGTTGGCGTTCCGACTGCGGATGCTCGACTGGCGGGCACCAGGGATGGAATCAGAAGTGGCGTCGTCCGCTTCGCGATGCCTTCGATCTGATCAAGGCAAAGGCGGACGAGATCTTCGATGTCGAAGCGGCACGATTCTTCCGCGAGCCATGGGAAGCGCGCGACGCCTACATCGACGTCTTGCTGAATCGAACTCCGGACCAGACATTCGATTTCCTGTCGCAGCACAAAGAGCACGACCTCGAACCAGAAGAGCGTCGCGAGGCACTCAGTCTGCTCGAAATGCAGCGCAACTCGATGCTCATGTACACGAGCTGTGCGTGGTTCTTTGACGAGCTCAGCGGAATCGAGACGGTGCAGACGTTGAAGTACGCGGCACGCCTGTTGCAGTTGATCCAGCGTTACGCCCCAAAGCTCGAAGCCGAATTCGTCGCCGTTCTGGAGAAGGCCCCCAGCAATATTCCCGCGTTTGAGAACGGCCGTGCGATCTGGCATCGCCTTGTGAAACCACAAGTCGTGGATTTGCACCGCGTGGTTGCGAACTACGCGATTCTGAATTTCGATCGGCACTTCGAGGGTTCTATCGAGCACTACTGCTACGAGATCAATGAGAGCGATTCGCACTCCGGCCAATATGGCAACAGCCGTCTGAAGATTTCGCGTTTCACGGCCGCCTCGCGCCTGGCGGGGGAGACGCTCGAGGGCGTCGTTTGCGTGTTGCACTTCGGCGGTCACGACTTCCAGTGCAAGATCCGCGGTCCGTTGGACCTGGCCGATTACGAGGACCTGCAGTCAGACCTTTTCAAGATCTTCAGCCGACGTTCCTTGACCGAGGTTGTACGCGCGATCGATGCGCACTTCGGCGGGCGCGACTACACGTTGTCTGACCTTTTCGGCGAGTGTCAGCGCGAGATTCTAGGCCGCGTCACTGTTGGCGCATTCGAGCGTTTCGAGTCCACGTTGAATCTGATGTACGACGAGAATCGCAAGTTGATGGAGTACCTGTTGGAGAGCGGCGCGCCGCTGCCTCCAGGCTTCCTGGCAGTGGGCGAGTACGTCCTGCGTGCGCGGCTGAAGGATGAACTCGCGGTCTTTGTGAGCAATCCAGAGCAATCGACCGCTCTCGAGACCGCAAAGGAGGCGCGCCACATCGGGCTCAACATCGTCGACGAAGGTCTGCGCGGCGATCTGGCGCGAGCGCTCGAGCAGGTCTTCCACGATCTCGCGTTGATGCCGACCGGCGGGCTTTGCCGCATCGCGAATCAGCTTCTCGACATCATTGAGATTCTGGATGTACACCTCGACCTTTGGGAAGCGCAGAACATCTGCTTCGCTCTGGTGTACGGCCGTGATCTTCCTTCGCATCTCGCGCGACAGACGCGCTATCGCCGCCGGCCGAACTCACCGGTTTTCCCGGCGCTGCGCGAACTGGCCGATCGCCTCCGCATCAGCCGAACGCCACTTCGTTCTGCTTCCGATATCGAAGAAGCCAGTATGAGTGGCTGAGCAAGCTACTCTTCCACTTTGCCCATTCGTACTTCGCTGAGTTCGAGGATGTAGTAGCTGTCCTCCTGCTCAATGTACTGGCAGGTGAAGTAGTAGCTGTCCTTTGGCGCCGTGTATTCCTTATCGTCCCAATAGCCGAACCCGAGCGTGTCGCCGCGTTGAGCCCACTCGACGCTCATAATGATGCCGTCGGTGGTCTCTCGTCCGACGTACTGACTCAGGTAGCCGAGCCCCTCATCGATCGACAGGCCGGCCGGCATGTCGATCTTCTCCAGGGAGATCGCGTTGATGGCCTTGAAGCCGCCGAACCCGATCGCAGCAAAGAGGATCACACCAAATACGCAGAGGAAGAGAATCCGAAGCGTGCCTCCGGAACTCGGCTGATCGACATTGCCTGCAATGATATCGTCGAGCGATGCACTCTCACGGCTGGAGCGGGAATCGTACGGATCCTGGCGCGACATAGAGGCCTCCTGGGGAGACTTGGCTAATGCTGTGATCAGGATCGAATTAGCTCGCATCGGTGACGCGGAGTCAATTGTAACGGACTGTAAATTGAGTGATCTATCTCGCGCGGGAATAGACCGTGAAAAAATTCACAATCTTGCTTGACGCAGGCGCGGCAATATGTTTGTGAATTGTTTCACAAGAAGCCCGAAGAGGAGAGTTGGAGGGAGGGCTTCCCGATATACGATCGCCACCCGGACGCTGATTGCAGCCGGGTGGCGCCTCAATCAAGGGGACCCAAAAACCGATTGCCGCCTTCTGGGAGGGGGGCGCTTCGGGGGGGATTCCCCGTATCCAGGGGTTGATCATGCGGACGATCGAACGAATGGGCTTCGACGGTTTGCTCGATGCTCTGAAGGCCTGGGGGTACACGCTGATTGGCTCCCGAGTCGCTCAGTCGGCGGTAACGTGGGGCGAGATTGACTCGTCGGCGGACCTGCCCGCGGGCTGCCATGACGAGCAGGCGGGCGGGCGCTACCGCATCTCGCGCAACGGACGAGCTGCGTTGTTTGACTACGCGGCGGGGCCGCAATCGCTGAAGAAGTACTTCTTCCCTGCGCAGCGTCAGTTGTGGCGCGTGGAACGTGGCCGAAACGGTTCGCCTCGGAAGATCATTCCCGGCGATCTCACGACACCGAAGCTCGCGTTCATCGGCGTACGGCCTTGCGAACTGGCCGCGATCGCAGTGCAGGATCGAACCTTCTTGAACGGACGCTACGTCGATCCGTACTACAAGGCACAACGCGAGAATTCTCTCCTCGTCGCGGTCAATTGCACGAACCCATCGGGTACCTGCTTCTGTGCGTCGATGAAGACGGGGCCGAAGGCGACGGAAGGGTTCGACATTGTTCTGACAGAGGTCTTCGAAGGAGACCGTCATTACTTCGTTGCCGACGGTGGAAGCGAAGAAGGGCGGAACGTTCTCGCCCAGGTCACCAGCAACACGTCCAGCGATCACGAGATCGCGGCGGCACGGCGGGTCTCAGAATCCGCCGCCAAGCGGATGGGCCGCCAACTGGATACGACACAAATCAAAGAACTGCTGTATCGCAACGACGAGCACCCCCGTTGGGATGACGTAGAAGAACGCTGTCTCTCCTGCGGCAACTGCACGTTGGCTTGCCCGACCTGTTTCTGTCACACCGTGGAGGATGTGTCGGATCTGGACGGCCAGGCGGCGTCGCGTGTGCGGCGGTGGGACTCGTGCTTCTCGATCGACTTCTCCTATATCCACGGCGGCAGTGTGCGAACATCCGGCCGGGCTCGGTATCGGCAATGGATTACGCACAAGCTGGCGGCGTGGAACGATCAGTTTGGAACTTCCGGGTGCGTGGGCTGCGGCCGGTGCATCACCTGGTGCCCCGTGGGGATTGATATCACCGAGGAAGTGCGGGCTATCCGCGAAACGGAACCGCCGCGGAGCCGTGTGAAATCCCATGGAAAGAAGTAGAATATGAAAACGCTCGAATCCATTCTGGGAGAGCATCCCTTCTTCAAAGGTCTCCCACTCGAACACCTGGAGACATTGAAGGGATGCGCAACAAACGCGGTGTTTGAGAAAAACACCTACTTGTGCCGCGAGAATCAGGACGCCGACACGTTCTACGTGATTCGTGCCGGCAGGGTTGCGTTGGAAACCGACGCCCCACCTCGCGGAATCATTCCCATCCAGACCGTCGGTGCAGGCGAGATTCTCGGTTGGTCCTGGATCATTCCACCGCACGAGTGGCGCTTCGATGGCAAGGCCACAGAACTGACACGCGTGATCTCTCTCGACGCGAAATGCCTGCGCGACAAGTGCGAGGCGGATCATCACCTGGGCTTCGAACTCGTGAAGCGTTTTTCACAGGTGATGGCAACACGTCTCGCCGCGACGCGCTTGCAACTTATGGACATCTACAACATCGAATCCGGGAAGACACGATGAAGACACTTGCCATGCCTGAAGCGGCCGTCCGCGACCCGATGGTTCCGACGCCTTACGTGATCGAGTCCGTGCGTCGCGAAACGCACGATACATTTACGCTCGAGATGGTGCCGGAGGATGGAACAACGCGGCTGAATTTCAAGCCGGGGCAGTTCAACATGCTCTATGTATTCGGCGTTGGCGAGATTCCGATCTCGATCAGCGGCGATCCGGCGCATCCAGAGACTCTGACGCACACAACGCGCGCCGTCGGCGCCGTGACCAAGGCGATGCAGCGCCTGAAGAAAGGCGACGTGCTGGGTGTGCGTGGTCCATACGGAACGCAATGGCCGGTCGAAGAAGCGATGGGACACGACATTGTGATCGTCGCCGGCGGCATTGGTCTGGCGCCGCTGCGTCCGATCATCTATCGCGTCCTGTCGGAACGAGAGCGTTTCGGCCAGGTCGTTCTGCTGTATGGAACACGGAGCCCGTCGGATATCTTGTTCAAGAAGGAACTGCAGCGCTGGGGCGGCAGCTTCGGCATGGATGTCTTCGTTACCGTAGACCGCGGCGACCAGAATTGGCACGGCAGCATCGGCGTCGTGACCAACCTGGTTCGTCGCGCGCCGTTCGACCCATTGAATGCAACGGCGATGGTGTGTGGGCCGGAAATCATGATGCGGTATTGCGCGCATGAACTGGCTAAGCGTGGTGTCGATCAGGATCGAACCTACGTTTCGATGGAACGCAATATGAAGTGCGGCATTGGCCTGTGCGGGCATTGCCAGTACGGCCCTGTCTTCATCTGCAAGGACGGGCCGGTGTTCCGCTACGACCGAATCCGCGGAATGTTCGGAAAGCGGGAGATCTGAGATGCCGAATTCGAAGAAGCCAAAACTCGCCGTGTGGAAGTTCTCGTCCTGCGACGGTTGCCAGTTGAGTTTGCTGGACTGCGAAGACGAGTTGCTGGCCGTTGCGAATGCGATCGACATCGCCTACTTCCCGGAAGCCAGTCGCGCGATGGTGAAGGGCCCATACGACATTTCACTCGTCGAAGGATCGATCACAACGCCGCACGAAGAAGAGAACATCCACAAAGTACGCCGCCAATCGAAGGTGCTGATCACAATCGGCGCGTGTGCCACCGCGGGTGGTATTCAGGCGCTTCGGAATTTCCGCGATGTGCGCCAGATGGTTTCCGCCGTTTACGCGCATCCTGAGTTCATCAAGAGTCTCAATAAGTCGACGCCGATCGCGGACCACGTCTTCGTCGATTTCGAATTGCGCGGCTGCCCAATCAACAAGGCTCAACTCCTCGAAGTCGTCAGCGCTTACCTGGTTGGTCGCAAACCGAACGTGCCGGCTTTCAGCGTCTGTCAGGAGTGCAAGCGACGCGGCAACGTGTGCGTAATGGTGGCGCGTGGCGAACCGTGCCTTGGCCCAGTTACGCAGGCGGGCTGCGGCGCGCTTTGCCCTTCGTACGACCGTGGTTGTTTCGGCTGCTTCGGCCCGAAAGAAACCGCAAACACACCGGCCCTGGGTGAATGGTGGAAGACGGAGTTGGGCGTGGACAGCGATGGCGTGAAGCGCTCATTCCGCACCTTCAATGCCTACGCGGAAGCCTTCAGAAGGGAAAGCGAGAGTCATGAAAGGTAAGAACGGATCGGCCGCGACGAAGTCCCCCAAGGGAAAGAAGACCCGCACCGTGAAGGTGGACTACCTGGCGCGAGTCGAAGGCGAAGGCGCGATGTACGTTCGCATCAATGACGCCAAGGTCGAAGATGTGAAGCTGAAGATCTTCGAGCCGCCGCGTTTCTTCGAAGCGTTCCTGCGTGGCCGCGACTTTCGCGAGGCCCCGGACATCACGGCGCGCATCTGTGGAATCTGCCCGATCGCTTACCAGATGAGTTCCGTTCACGCGATGGAGGAGATCTGCGGCGTGAAAATCGAGGGCCCGCTCCGCGACCTGCGCCGGTTGATCTACTGCGGCGAATGGATCGAAAGCCACGTCCTGCACGCGTTTATGCTGCACGCACCGGACTTTCTCGGCTACGAAAGCGCCATCCACATGGCCAAGGACCACAAGGACCTTGTGAAGATGGCGCTGCGCATGAAGAAGGCCGGCAATGAGTTGATGGGCTTTCTGGGCGGACGAGAAATCCATCCGATTAACGTCAAGGTCGGCGGATTCTATCGAGTGCCCACAAGGAGCGAACTCAAGCCATTGCGCGATGAGATGGAGTGGACGCGCGATGCGGCTTTGGAGTCGTTGAAGATATTCTCCAAGCTGGACATACCACAGTTCAAACAGGACTACGAGTTCGTCGGGATGCGTCACCCGAAGGAGTATCCCTTCAACGAGGGGCGACTCGTTTCGAACCGCGGTCTGGACATTCCATTGTCCGAGTTCGAGAATGTGTTTGAGGAAGAACACGTCGAGCATTCGACGGCGCTGCATTGTCGTATCAAGGAGCGCGGTAATTACTTCGTCGGTCCCCAGGCGCGTTACAATTTGAACTACGATCTGTTGCCGGACGATGTGAAGAGTGCCGCCAAGGAGGCGGGGCTTGGTCCCATCAGCCGCAATCCTTTCGAGAGCATCCTCGTGCGCCTGGTTGAAATCCTCTACTCTTGCGTTGAAGCGATCCGCATCATGGACGCCTATGAAGAACCCGACGCACCAGCGGTCGAAGTTGAGCCACGCGCCGGCACCGGGTACGGATGCAGCGAGGCGCCTCGCGGAATTTGCTTCCACCGTTATCGAGTCGACTCCGATGGGAAGATTGTCGACGCGTGGATCGTCCCGCCGACGTCGCAGAATCAAAAAACGATCGAGAGCGACCTGTGGCACTTCGCGCAGAAGTACGTCGATCTGCCGGACAAGCAACTGCAGTGGCAATGCGAGCAGGCCATTCGCAACTACGACCCGTGCATCTCATGCTCAGTGCACTTCCTGAATCTGACGGTGGATCGAACGTAACGATGGGCGTTCTGGTAATTGGGGTTGGGAACGAACTCCGCCGCGACGATGGCGTTGGGATCGCCATCGCGCGGCGGATTTCCGCTGAACAATTGCCCGGCGTAATCGTGCGCGAATGCACGGGCGAAGGGGCGGGCCTGATCAACGCGTGGACCGGGCACGATGCCGTGATTGTCTGCGATGCGATCAAGTCGGGAAGCGCCCCCGGAACAGTCCATCGTCTGGATGCTTCCAAGCGCGAAATCCCAAGCGGGCTGTTTCACTACTCAACCCATGAATTCGGATTGGCCGAGGCTGTTGAGCTGTCGCGGGCGATGGATGAGTTGCCCGGGCGCTTTCTGATATTCGGTGTCGAAGGCAAGGACTTTTCTGGCGGAAAAGGATTGTCAAAGGCAGTCGAGCAGGGCATGGAAACAGTGTTGTGCGGTGTGTTGAGGGAGATCGGTCCGGAGGCCGGGATCAGTTAGGCAAGGCCTTCTCATTTCCCTCTCACAGAGCTAGAAACCGCCGACTTGTCGAACTCAACGGAGGGAATCCCCCATGCACGAGATGTCGTTGTTCAAACCGCTGATCACACGGATTGAGCAAATCGCGGAGGAAGAAAGCTCGCCGAGCATCGCGGCGGCGACTGTCCGGCTTGGCGCATTTGCGCCGATCTCGCCGGATCATTTCAAGGAGCACTGGAACGAATTTACGAAGGGCACGGTGGCCGAAGGTGCGACGTTGACTCTCGTACGCGACGAAAACGAGATGTCTCCGCGCGCACAGGACATTGTGCTGGAAAGCGTCGAGATCGAAGAAGGCTAAGGTTGTGGAGTCTGGGCAGCGCGGCGCTGGGCTTCCTTGCGGGCTTTCTTGAGCCGGCGCTCGATGTCGCTCTTAGCGGAGCATCCGCTGGAACCGCAGCCGCAGCCTCGGCTCTTCTTGGCGAAGAACGTCTTCCAGAAAACCCAGCCCATGTACACCGTCGCACCTGCGATGATGACGGCGACGATGATGGTTTGCGTTGTTGGAGACATGGCTTCGCTCCCTTCTAAAGCAACAAACGACTGGCAATCTGGTAAGTGATCAACGAACCGATGTAGGCCAGCGTCGTCATGTAGGCGAACGTGAACACCGGCCAGCGCCAGGAATTCGTTTCGCGCTTGATCACGGCCAGCGTGGCCGCACACTGCATACATAGCGCAAAGAATACCATAATCGACAGCGCCACGGCGATATTGAACACCGGCTGGCCGTCGGGGCCGCGCGCCGCGCGCAATTTGTCGCGCAGATCGGTGGTCGTCTCGTCGGTATCGCCACCCAGATCGTAGATCACGCCCAACGTGGCGACGATGATTTCGCGCGCCAGGAAGCTGGCGATCGCGGCCATGCCGATCTTCCAGTCCCATCCCAGCGGCTTCACCGCTGGCTCGATCAGATGCCCGACACGACCCAGGACGGATTGGCGAACATAAGCTCCTTCGATGCGGCGATCGAGGCTGTCCTCGATCTCCTGACGGCTCGCGAGTAGTTGAGCGCCTTCTTCGAGAACGCCCGCCTTGGCGGGGGAGTGCTCGGAATCCAGTGCGGTCAGCAAGGCCTCTTCCGAGTCCGGCGTGTTCGTCTGTGCCAGGTAGTCGTCGATCTGCGCCTGCACTGCGGCGATCTGCTGTGCGTTAGCCGCTTCCATTTCTTCTGCCAACGATGCGGGACGCGGATAGTACGTCAGCGCCCAGATGATCACTGACACGGCAAAGATAATCGTTCCGGCGTTTGTCAGGAACGACCAGCCGCTCTCGATCATGCGGTGGAAGATCGTCAGCGCGTGTGGTGCCTTGTAGGGCGGCAACTCCATCACGAGCGATGGTGTGCGGCCCCTCAAGAGTGTCCGCTTCAGCACCAACGCGACCGGGACGGCGACGCTGATTCCGACCAGGTACATTGCGAACAACGTCACCGCCTGCAAGCCCAGTAAACCCGGGATCAAGGTACGCTTCGGAACGAACGCACCGATCAGCAGCACGTACACCGGCAGGCGCGCGGAGCAACTCATCAACGGTGCTACCAGAATTGTCGCGATGCGGTCGCGCCGGTTCTCGATCACGCGAGCCGCCATGATTCCCGGAACGGCGCAGGCGAAGCTGCTCAGCATCGGGATGAAACTGCGTCCGCTCAGTCCGACGCGGCTCAGCACCTTGTCCATCAGGAACGCTGCGCGCGCCATGTAGCCGCAATCTTCGAGCAGCGAGATGAACAGGAAGAGAATCAGAATCTGCGGCAGGAAGATGACAACGCCGCCGACGCCGGCGATCACGCCGTCCACCAGGAAGCTCTGCAGCGTCCCCGGGTCCATGTTCGATGCGACCAGGCCACCCAGCATCGCGAAGATGCCGTCGACCAGATCCATCAGCGGCCCGGACCAGGAGTAGATTGCCTGAAAGACGATCAGCATCAGGGCTGCGAAGATCACCGTACCCCACACCTTGTGGATCAGAATGCCGTCGATCTTATCGCTGCTGCTTGTGCGTGGCGAGTCCGGGCGCGTTACGACTTCAGCGATGGCGCCTCGGATCCAGCCGTACCGCTTGCGGGCTTCGAGCGACGGCAGGCGATGGCCGGAGTCGGAGAGGCGCTGCCGCGTTTCAGAAATTGCAGAGCGGGCCGCCTCGCCACCCTCCTCGATCAGCCGCTTCTCGGCCATGCCTTCCACTTCCAGCAGCGAGCGACGCACAAGGAACGGATGCGCCGCGGGCTCGGGAATCCCGATCTCCAGAAGCTTCTCCCGCAGCGCGAGCAACTCCGCCTGGAAGTCCTCCGGGAAGATCTCCGGCCGCGTCGCCTTGGGGATGTCACCGAGGCTGCGGATGATGTCTTCGAGAGCATCCAGGCCGTGGTTCTTCGAAGCGATCGTGGCCACAACCGGGATACCGAGGTTTTGCGCGAGGTGTTCCTCGTTAATCTCGATCTCGGCTTTCTTCGCAGTGTCGACCATGTTCAGAACCAACACGGTCGGCAGCCCCAGCTCCATGACCTGCGTGGCGAGGAAGAGATTGCGTTCGAGATTCGATGCATCGACGACGACAAACACGGCATCGGGCCGCGGATCTTCCGGGCGCTGCCCCAGCAGAACATCGACGGCCACCATCTCGTCGGCCGAGCGGGCAGAGAGGCTGTAGGTGCCCGGCAGATCGATCATCTGAACCGTGCCGCCGGAGCTGCGAACCGCGCCGATCTTGCGTTCGACGGTCACACCCGCGTAGTTCCCGACACGGGCACGAAAGCCCGTCAAAGCGTTGAAGATCGTCGTCTTGCCCGTATTCGGGTTTCCGATCAGGGCAATGTTTCGCACTTGGATGGCGGCTTCGGTCGCGGTCGTCATCTATCGGTTCGCTTTGTTTGTCGGGGGTTTATCAGTTCAGAGCGGCACAACTTGGATTTGTGCTGCGTCGGATTTCCGGAGAGACAGGTTGTACCCGCGGACGCGGACCTCAAGCGGGTCGCCGAGGGGCGCAAAGCGCACCATGGTGACTTCTTCTTCCTCGATGAGTCCCATTTCCAGGATACGTTGAATGTTGACCGGGTCGCCTTCGAGGGCGGTGATTCGCGCCTTCTGGCCCGGCTGGAGATCTGCAAGCGAGGTCATCTTCAATCCAGCGGCGATACCCGGACGGTGTCCGTGTGGCTGCCACGCAGCATCACGCGGCTTTCGCCCACCTGGACGGCACAGGGAGAACCATCGGTGATCATACGAATCAGGGCGCCACAGCAGAAGCCCATCGAGGCCAGTTGCTGGCACTCATCGTCACATCCACAGAGTTCCTCGACGACGGCCACCTGGCCGGCTTTGAGGGTTCGAAGACAGGTTGGTTGAAGTGGTTGCACGGTTGAGAATTACCTCGCATTCCTCAATTCTGATTGGGGTTTAGCAAGGACATGTTTGGCGAGTCAAACACAATGTTTGGCATGGCAAAAAAATAATTGCGGATATTGCGAGGTGTGAATATGGAAAATATGCTAAACGCCTTGATTTCAATTCTTTGTGTTGGCGTTCAGGAAATTCAGAATCTGTGTGCGACCGGTCTTCGTCGCCAAGAGCTCGCGAGCATAGCCCTTTTCCGGGATCAGTTGCTGCCGCAAATCCCGATTTCGGCTGCTGAGGGTTCGCAGCACGTTCACCGACGAGCTGTCCTGAGCGGACGCCAGGGCCAGGATCGGACGCCCCTGGATGTTCTTGAGTTCCGCCGCCAAGTCCAACCCGCGGTAAGTCGAGAGCGGACTAACAAGGATGAATCCATCCACGTGAGAAGCATTCTTCACGGCCGCGACTCCGCCGACGTTGCATCCGGTCCCGGCGCCAAGGACGAACAGCTTGTCCCTCTTGCCGTGGAATCCCTTCTGCTCCAGCCAGGCGATCGCCGCCTCAACATCCTTCGGCAGCCCAAGAAAATCATTCCCTTCCTTGCCTGCCTTGAACTTGGACTGATCGATCGTCTCGCCCTCCTCCGTCTTGGTGCTTTCACCCGTGCCGCGCAGGTCAAAGGACATGATCGAGTACCCGTTCGAGAGCAGGAAGCGCTCGAAGTCCGCAAAGTCGCGCCGCGTTCCGTTCTGCTGATGGACCAGAATCACGGTTCCTTTGTCGCCGCCGACAGCTCGGCCGTAAGTGCCATGCAGGATCACCCCATCCTCAGTGCGAAACTGAACTGAAGCGCGGGGGTCCGGCGCCCTGGGCTCGCGAACGACAGGCAACGGCTGATCCGGGGTCAGACCCAGGAAGGCGCGAACGGAATCCGTCGTCGCTTTGTCGTTGCCGACCGGCGGGAAGGCCATCGCTGAAAGAGTCACCAAAACCAGAGCGATCAAGAGAACAAAACGTTTCATAGAGTCGAGACCTCGACATGGAAAGCCCAGCGGAGGGCGGTTGTATACAAAGACCAGGAACCCTGCTGAGAGGGTTTGCAGCGCTGCCAAATGATAGGCCCGCTCCAGGTGGGGCGGGCAAGAGAAGAGGCGCCGTGGGGCACCCTCAATAGCTGATCAATTCGCTCGGCCACATGTGAAGCGCCGTGGGGTTCGAGCCCGAAGTCGCCACGAGCTCCGTTGACCAAAAAGAACTCCATGATCATACCCAGGTGATTTCAAGATATCTCACCTGAAAGTCAATCCATGTCGATCTGTGTCTCGCTTCGCATTAGCGGGCCAAAGCTGTCCAGAGAATCCGAGGAGATGACTCAGACGAATTCCGCCGTTTCCTGACGAATCAGCTTGCACAGCGTCCAGGGAATCTGGCCAATCACCGGTTCTTTGCTGACGGCGTGTCCTCTACGTTAGCAATATGTCAGAATTCGGGATTCCGGGCGACCGCTTTAGCTTGACATAGTAGGTCCTGCCAATGGCATGAATGCTCCAATGCGGCTTTCCCGGAATAAGTACCGCTGATCGACCCCGAAATGAGGGTAAGTGCTTTGAATTCGAACGCGAAGATGCAGATCCATCTCGTCCGCGAGATGCTTGACGTTCCCGAGACACGTTCCTCCGCTCCCATTCCCGATCCCGAGTTGCGCGAGTTGGTTGACCACCTGTGGGGCATCGGCGAAGGAGCACAATCCGGAGACGAACCGGAAGTGCTGTACGACAAGTTCCGTCCCGGCCTGTCTGCCCGCACCTGGAACTGAGTTCGTCGCCCTCGGGCAAAGTTCTTCTTTCCTCTCGTGGCTCCGCGACCGCGGGTGCCATCGTTCGCACATCCTCAAATAAGTTCACGTTAAGAATTGGCACAATTGCGTTTGCGCTCGATACTCCGGCTGGGCACATTCGGCCCATCTGGTTCGACCGGAAACCCGCAGTGGACCGAGACACATAATGGCCCGATCAGAAAACTCCATCGACAGCCTCCTGATGGATGTCGAGAAGGGAACTCCGGAGCAGGCCCGTGCGGCCGCGATTACGCTCGGCTCCATGGGCGCCGGCGCCGAGGAAGCTGCCCCGGACCTGGTGGACCATCTGGCGCTCCCGTATGGCACGGTGACCTGGGCGATTGTGGAAGCCCTGGCGGCGATCGCGTCGGCAGACGAACAGGTCGTCGACGATCTTCTGGATGGCATTCAGGATCCAGACGAGAACATTCGATGGGGCTCTGCGCGGGCGTTGGGCCTGATGGGCAAGGCCGCCGAGGATACCGTCGAGGAACTCTACAAGCTGCTGCGCGACCCGAAGGGCGCTGTGTGCTGGGCCGCCATCCGGGCGCTCGAGCAAATCGCGGCCGAATCCGACAAAGCGCTCAAGTGCCTCATTGGGCACCTGCAGGATACGGAACACAACGAGCACATCCTCTGGGGCATCACGACGGCGCTCGGCCGGCTGGGGCCTCGCGCGAAGCCCGCGGAGGGTATCCTGACCAAGCTGGTCGACGAGGCGAATCGCAGCCTTCGCTGGGCCGCCGTCGAATCCCTGCAGCGCATCCGCCGGCCTGACTGACTTTCTCCTCCCATTTTGATGGGTCCTGCTTTTGCTTTCTCCTGTCGTGGGAATACTATTCTGCGATGGAGAAACAATACATGAAGACAATCCGACTGCTACTCTTGCTGGGCCTCATCTTTGGCGGTCTGACGACCACTGGAAACGCACAACCGGCCGATCAGCCCGCGGCCACCGAGCCTGCGGCTTCCGAGACGTTCAACGTCGATCCGGTCCACACTTCCATTCTGTTCCGCATCAAGCACCTCGATACCGCTTACTTCTATGGTTGGTTCGAGGATTACTCCGGTTCGATCGTTCTCGATCACGAAACGCCGGCGAACTCGTCGGTCGAGTTCGAGATCCAGGTTGCTTCGATCGAAACCCGCAACGATCAGCGCAACGCGCACCTGATGTCGCCGGATTTCTTCGATGTGGAGAAGTTCGCGACGATCACATTCAAGAGCACGAGCGTCGAAGCCGTCAGCAAGAGTGAATTCAAGGTCACCGGCGATCTGACGCTGCACGGTGTCACCAAGTCGATCACGCTGACCATCGAGAAGACCGGCGAAGGCCTGACGCCCATGGGCTATCGCCTCGGTGGGTTGGCGGAGTTCTCGCTCAACCGCACCGATTTCGGGATGACGAACATGGTCGGCCCGGTGGGCGATCAGGTCGACGTCACCGTCAGCGTGGAAGCCATCCGCAAGTCCGACTAATTGCGTCAGATTGGTTCAACATCTGTCACGTAGAACAGTTCACAGGCGCCGGCGCCGGTATCCGTTCGAGTTCGCGAAGAATTCCAATGGAACCCGCCGGTGCCTTTGACTTTCACCAGGTAGCCAGACAGGCGGACCGTATCGCCGCGATCGAGTTTCATCAGCGTGCGGCGAACCACAGGATCATCCGGCGGGGGAATGATGTGCGTGTTGGCGCTGTGGATTTCTATCTCGCGCTGGCCGACATCGACCTCGCTGTACTTGTACTCGAACATGCCCCAGCGCATGCCTTGCTTCCACTTGATGCCGGACAGATTCGGTTCAACCGTCAGCCTGCCCCAGACCAGCAGAAGATCGATAGGGGAGAGGCCGTTGTGCTCGTCGAACCAATACCGCCGGCGCGACATGACCATCGCTTCGACGGAGTATTCATCCGTGGCCATGATGATGTAACCATCGGGCGCGGGCAGTTCCGTCGGCTGCGCCAGGGCCCGCTGGATCGGTTCCCGAAAAGGCCCGGCCTCCTCGATGGGCCGGCCTCTCAACATCGTGCCGATCAGGACGAGAACCACCACCCCGGCAACCGCGCCGATGATTTTGGGATTCAGGAATGGGCTCTGTCCGTATTGAGACATCCATCGACCTCTGAGAAAGATACGGGCCAGGATCGGCATTCTTCAAGGGATAGCAGCCATTCTCCTTCTCAATTGACTCGCCAGTGGCCGTTTGGTCGACTGCCAAGTTGATGGATGGGATGGTAACTCGAACGCCCGCAAGTGAGGTTCCTCATGGCTCCCAAGACTGTGACGCCACCGCCGGTTGCGATGGATGATAAGACGGATTTCAACGTGGTCGGGACCAGCCCGCGCCGCATCGACGCAAACGACAAGGTCAGCGGCCAGGCGCAATATGCCGACGATCTGAAGTTCTCTGGGATGCTGCACGCAGCGATTCGGACCAGCGATATCGCCCACGGCGTGATCAAATCCGTCGACATCAGCGCCGCCGAGGCGCTGCCGGGAGTCGAAGCCGTCATGCTCGGCAAGGACATCCCCGGCGAGAACCAGATCGGCATCATCTTCCAGGACCAGCCGCTGCTCGCCGAGAACAAAGTGCGCTGGTACGGCGACTGGATCGCGATTGTGGCCGCCCGCAGCCTCGCGATTGCGCGCGAAGCCGTGAAGTTGATCAAGGTCGAGTATGAGGAACTGGAAGGCGTTTTCTCGCCCGAGGAAGGCCTGGTCGAAGGCGCACCGAAGATCCACGAGAAGGGCAACATCCTCGAGACGATGCATGTCCGTACGGGCGAGGTCGAAAAGGGCTTCGCGGACAGCGACGTGGTTCTCGAGCGCGTCTATCGCGTCAATTACCAGGAGCACGCTTATCTGGAGACGAACGGCTGCGTTGCAGTTCCGGCGCTCTCGGACAGCATCACCATCCACGTATCCTGCCAGTGTCCGTTCTATGTTCAGAACGCCGTGCGGAAGATCATCGGCGTGCCCGCCCACAAGATTCGCGTCCTGCAGTCCGTGACCGGCGGTGCGTTTGGCGGGAAGGAAGACTATCCTTCCGAACCCGCCGCTGTGGCCGCTGCGCTGGCCTGGAAGACCGGCAAGCCCGTGAAATTGATCTACCAGCGCGAAGAGGATGTCGCGTGGTCGTCGAAGCGGCATCGCTACACCATCTACCACAAGATGGGCGCGACGAAGGACGGCAAGCTCACCACCGTGCATTTGAAGGTGCTGTGCGATGTGGGCGCGTACGCAGGGCTCTCGACCATCGTGTCGGATCGTGCGAACATCAGTTCGATCGGCCCGTACAACGTCCCGAATATTCACGTCGATACGTACTGCGTTTACACAAACAACCTGTTCGGCGGAGCGTTCCGCGGATTCGGCGCGCCGCAAGTTGCGTTCGCACACGAGACCGCGATGGATGACCTGGCAGAGAAGTTGGGCATGGACCCTGCCGAACTGCGTCGCATCAATGCGTTCCAAAAAGGCGACAACATGGCGAGCGGCCAGCCGATTCCCGGCCGCGTGCCCTGCCTTGAAACCATCGACAAGGCAACGGACGCGTGCGACTGGAAGAATCGCCGCGCCGCTTACGACAAGCACAATGCCGGCAAGCCGCTCGTTCGCAAGGGCCTCGGCATGTCGACGATCATCTACGGCGTGAACCTGCACGCGCGCGGCGAGTACATCAATCGCTCCGGCGCGCACATGCGGATTTTCGAAGACGGCAGCGTTGCGATCGCGATTGGCCTGACCGAGATGGGTCAAGGCCTGCTGACGGCCGCGGTGCAGATGGCTGCCGAAGCGCTCGGCGTGACCGTCGATCGCGTGAACTGCAACCAGATCGATACGGCCCTCGTGCCGGACAGCGGCCCGACTGTCGCCAGTCGCTCCACTGTGATGAGTGGCTTCCCGCTGATTCAGGCGGCCGGCAAACTGCGCGATACACTGCTGAATCGCGCAGGCGAAGTACTTGGCCGCGATGCGAGCGAACTGGACATGCGCAAGAACCAGATCGTCGACGCAAAGACCGGCGAAGAACTGATGACTTACGACCAGGCCGTCGGCGCGTGCTTCAAGGCGCGTGAAAACCTGACCGAAGTCGGCTGGTACGCCGTGCCGCACCAGGAATGGGATCTGCCCACCGGCCAGGGCGTCGCGTATCACAGCTTCGCGTTTGCGACACAGATCGCCGACGTCGAAGTGAACTCCGCGACCGGCCAGATCGACGTCAAGAACGTGTGGGCGGCGCACGACGTCGGCCGCGCGATCAACCCGAACATGCTGACCGGCCAGATCGAAGGCGGCGTCGTGCAAGGCATGGGTTGGGCGCTGATGGAGAACCTGATTTTGCGCAAGGGCAAGTGCATCAACCCGGGCTTCACGGACTACCTGATCCCGACCTCGTTGGACGCGCCGAAGATTCACTCGATCCTGATCGAGGACCCGACACCCGCCGGTCCGTTCGGCATTAAGGGCATCGGCGAGCCGTCGCTGATCCCGATGGCCGGTGCGATCGGCAACGCGATCTCGCACGCGGTGGGGTATCGCTTCGAAGAAGTCCCCGTCACGCCGGAAGTCGTCCTGATGGCACTCGCGGGCAAGCCAAAGAACCCGCTGGGCTGGCAGGTTCCGGAACGGGCGGTGTTGAAGTATTGATGAGTCGGCAGGATGCCGGCGGTCCCAGGATTACTCCACGCCCTTCTTCACAACGCGTTTGCGGTGTTCGAACATGCGTTCGAGGCGGCTGCTGACGAAGAGGCTTTCGGCCATGCGACCGAACAGGCCGAGCGGGGCGCCCATTTCGATCGTGTCGGTGACACGCGTGCGATGATCATCGAGCGCGTCGAATTCGTGACGATGGACCCAGTGTTCGAACGGGCCCTTGGTCTGGCAGTCGGCAAAGGCGCGATTCTCTTCGAATTCGCAAATCACCGAATCCCATTTCACTTCGATCGGAATGCCGCGCGGGCGGAGCGAGAAGCGAATGCGCGATCCCTGGCGCAGCGGAATCTCCGCGCGCACGATGCGCATGTTGTACTCGGGCAGAGTCATGCGCGCGAGGTTCTTGAGGTCCGTGTAGAACGTGAAGACGCGTTCCACGGGTGCCTCAACGATGATGGAGTCCTGGTACTTGTGCATCGCGGACTCAGTTCCCCAATACGCGCCGCGCGACGCTCACCGCATCGCGCGCTTTGGATTCGCCGAATAGCATCAGGCGGCAGGCGAATCGCTCGGGTGCGTTCTTCGAAATCAAAAAATCGCGCATCTGCGTCAGTGCGACCTCGATCGCTTCATCGAAGGGGTAGCCGTACACGCCCGTGCTGATCGCGGCAAACGCCACGGACTTCGCGCCGAGCTCATTCGCCAGCACCAGCGAGTTTGCGTAGTTCATCTCGAGGTGCTCGCGTTCGCCCTTCTTACCATCGCGATAGATTGGGCCGGCCGTGTGGATGACGTGCTTCGCAGGCAGATTGCCCGCTGTTGTCTCGACCGCTTCGCCGCCTTGCAGCGGACCGCGATGGCTTCGGATCGCTTCGCATTCTTCCATGATCTCCGGGCCGCCGGCGCGATGAATGGCACCGTCGACGCCCCCGCCTCCGGCAAGTTGCGCATTCGCCGCGTTGACGATGACATCCACCTTTTCCTTTGTGATGTCGCCAGCGACGATCGTGATCGAACGGCCGGGGAACTCGGGATGGTGAAAGACGATTTCTTCCATGCTTCGATTCTCCAAGAAGTGAAGCCCACCGGTACGCGGCGGTGGACTCAGACTTCGCGCTCCTTGCGGGCGAGTGTAATCAGCGATGTGCCAGCCGGCAGGTCAATGTGGCGAATCATCCGCGCCTCCAGGTGAAGGAGCTTGCGCAGGAACGTGTTCGCGGGCCGCGGTAACGGAATCAGGTGCGTCTTCGGGCGGCGCGCCTCGCGCACGCCGGTCGAGCGCTGCCACCAACGCTGCAGCCTTCGGAATCCAATGATGATCGGGTGAACGAAGAAGATCGCAAAACTGTACTTCACCGGACGGAATCCGCCGCTCGCCAGGAGCTTGCGCAGTGACTTGTGCGAGTACCGCCGGAAGTGATGCAGGGCAATGTCGTGATCGCTCCAGAGTTCCTCATGCGCCGGTACTGTTGCCATCAGGTAACCACCGGGGCGCAGCACGCGGTTGAACTCACGAATCAAAAGGTCATCGCGCTCCACGTGTTCCATCATGTCGAGTGCCAGGATCAAGTCGAGCGAACCCGTTTCGAACGGCAAATGAACGACATCCGCCAGCGCGAGGTTTTCGATGCCGCGATCGCGACAGAACTTCAGCGCCAACTGCGAGAAATCGAGACCGATTGGCTTCCACGAGGCAACCGTCTGCAACATCAGTCCCGTTCCGCACCCAACGTCGAGAACGCGCCCGGGGCGCGGCGGCTCCGGCAGGTAACGGTCAAGGACCGCCTGAATCAAACGAAGACGGCCCTGGAACCACCAGTAGCTTCCTTCCAGTTCATACATTTTTTCGTATTCTTCGGTGTTCATCGCGGCCCCTTGTGGGGCAAGAGTTGGGCCAAGTCGCCGGTAGGTCAAGCGGGAGTGGCAGCGAGCTTGGCACGCAGAGGGCTGGTTGATCGCTTAGGGAGTTGGGATTGACGTGGCTCGGGGGCGAGTCTTAGGCAATTCGGCGAATCACGCCTCCGCGCGCCCATAGCTCAGCTGGATAGAGCACAGGATTCCTAATCCTGGGGTCGCAGGTTCGAGTCCTGCTGGGCGCGCCACTTAAATTCAAACATATCAATAATTTACGAGGGACCGCCGGGGCGCGCTTCCTCGGCGGTTTCTTCATGTCCGGGCGAGATCGCAAACCTCTCGTAACCGTCCTGTGAGGCACACGCTTGGAAGTGCTTGCGCCGGTGGAGAGCGCT